>NZ_JBHIPQ010000038.1:0-337571 GCF_042196125.1 Bartonella sp. AP280QHHD
CTAAAACAGCCTAATGATAGGAACCGCGTGCCTATTAATAAAACAATCCCTGCCGAAATCAAGCGAGGAGACAGATGAAAACAAAACAAGCAAAACCAGTGAAAGCCGAACAACTTAGAAGTTATTATGAAGAAAGCCGTGGCTTAGAACGTGATCTTATCAATGAATTTATAAGGTCGCGCAGAACGGCATGGCGTGTTGCGAGTACTGTGGGTCTTTTTGGCTTATTCGGTATGATATGTGGAGTTGTTGGATTTTCTCAACCAGCTCCAACTCCCTTAGTATTGCGCGTTGATAATACGACGGGTGCAGTTGATGTTATCTCAATCATGCGTGAACACGAAGAAAGCTATGGTGAAGTTGTAGATAGATATTGGCTAAACCAATATGTACTTAACCGCGAAACTTACGACTACGATACTATTCAACTGAACTATGACACAACAGCACTTTTAAGTGCGGCATCTGTTCAACAAGAATATTATAAAATCTATGATGGAGAAAATGCACGGGACAAAGTGCTTTCCAACAAAGCACGTATTACAGTTAAAGTACGATCAATCCAGCCTAATGGACTCGGTCAAGCAACTGTACGTTTTACGACTCAGCAACTTGACAGCAACGGTGCTGCTACTGGACCAAAACAGCACCAAATTGCAACAATTGGTTACACCTATGTTGGTGCACCCATGAAATCATCTGATCGATTGCTTAACCCCCTTGGTTTTCAAGTAACAAGTTACCGTTCTGACCCAGAAATACTGTTGAATGATTAAGGAATTGATTGTTATGAAAAAACTTGCGTTCGTTGTTCTATTGTCTTCGTTTTCTTCTCTTTATACGGTACCTGTGCAGGCGCTCAAAAGTCCATCAAATTCACAATATGATCATCGCATTCGCTATATAACATATAACGAAGCCGATGTGGTTCAAATTGAAACAGTTCTTGGTGTGGCAACACATATTATTCTTGAAGAAGGTGAACAGTACATAACTCATGCCTTTGGCGATTCTGAAGCCTATGCCTTTGCTCATAAAGGGCGGCATATTTTTATTAAACCAAAAGCAGAACTTGCCAATACCAATCTCATCGTTGTAACCGACAAACGGAGTTATAAATTCCGACTACAATTTCGGAATGACCGTGCGGGATCAACATATGAATTGGCTTTCCATTATCCCGATTCAAACGATGAAAAGTCAGAAGAAAACAATCGACGCCTTGCGATTGAACGTGGTTTTCACCAAAGCGTCAACGGCTATAATCTCAGTTATACCATGAGTGGTCACCAAGATATTGCTCCGATAAATGCTTGGGACAATGGGCGTATTACTTACTTTAAATTTCCCGCTAACATGGATATGCCATCGATTTATGTCGTAGATGCTGAAGGTAATGAAAGCTTAATACCACGCACCGTTATCGGCAGTTCTAATGATATTATCGCCGTTCATAAGGTCAATCCTAAATGGCTTATACGGCTTGGTAAACGCGCTCTAGCTGTTTTTAATGAAGCCTATGACCCCAATGGCGTACCAAACACAACAGGGACAGTATCTTCGGTGGTTTATCGTATCAATAAAGGAGGAAAATGATGTTTGACAATAAGGAAGGAGAGGGAAAAGGTACAAAACTGGACAACGTCGAACAAAAACATATTGAAGGTACCTATGGAGGGTCCGAACTAGGTTCTGAACGTCGTCCAACAATTCCAGGTACCCGTGCATTGTTAATGGTAGGACTTATTGTCATAGTAGCGATACCGATTGCCTTGACTTGGAAAGCTTTTAAAATGCGTAATACCGTGGAGGTTGAGGAAGAAAAACCACAACAAATAGTACAGCAAATTATACCAAACTATGTCCCTCGGATTATAGAAGAGCCAAAGATTGTAGAAGAAGCAGAAAAATCAACACAAACAGAAGATTCAAACTTGGATATTCCACCGGCATTGAGTAAACTTCTTCAAACAGCCATTCCTCCACATATGCTCCAAGATTCTGAAGAATTAGCACGCAAACGTATGCTCAGTTCTAGCCTTAACAACGGTGGTAGCGAAGGATCTACAGATACAAATAATAAAGCATCGAATAATGATAGAGGTAATGGCGTATTATTTGATAACCTTCAGCCCGTGCGTTTAGGTCAATCACATGCGATGCAACTTCGTAACCGTGACTTTTTGATTACACAAGGAACGCAAATAGATTGTACGTTAGAAACAAAAATCATTACATCACAACCCGGAATGACGACGTGTCATTTAACACGCGATATTTATTCCACGAGTGGACGTGTTGTTTTGCTTGACCGTGGTTCTAAAGTTGTTGGTTTTTACCAAAGTGGCATACAACAAGGACAAACGCGCGTGTTTGTGCAATGGTTACGCATTGAAACGCCTTCTGGTGTTGTTGTCAATCTTGACTCACCAGGCACAGGTCCTCTGGGTGAAGCGGGTATTGGTGGCTGGGTTGACAGACATTTTTGGGAACGATTTGGTAGTGCAATTATGGTAAGCATTATCGGTGATTTAGGAGAATGGGTAAGAGGAAAAGTTGGTAAAAGCAGCAAAGAAAATAAAGATAACTCACAAAATAAAGGAGCTCAGAATGCTGAATCTATAGCAATCGATGTTCTTCAAAATTCCATCAATATCACACCAACACTTTACAAAAACCAAGGCGAACGAGTAAATATTTTTGTTGCTCGTGATCTGGATTTCAGCGATGTCTACAGTCTCGTCACACGTTAACCCGATACAAAAAGATCAAGCAGTTTTTCAGCTTCTGCAACCGCTTGATTGTTTTTTAGAAGATCCCACGATCACTGAATTATCGATTTGCCGCCCCTGTGAAGTATGGACGAAAAGCTTTAAGGGTTGGCAACTACATAGCGTACCAGAGTTAACAACCACTTTTTTGCAAACGCTTATTACAGCTATTATCGTTTATAACGGTATGGCTCCCAGAAGTATTAATTATGTGCTCTTGCCTGGTGGACAACGTGGTACAATTATACAAACACCAGCTGTTGTTGATGGTGCTCTTTCCTTTGTAATTCGTAAACATTCTCTCATAGTTAAAACGTTAGAAGAACTCAAAGAAGAAGGGGCATTTGACGATTTTTCTGATGTAAGTTTTAATAAGCCTTCAGCAAAAGAAGCCAATAACTTGTTATCGAGGCAGGACTTCACACGGTTGGAACCATTTGAAGTTCAACTCTTACAAAGTAAACGTGAGGGAAAAATTCTTGAATTTTTGGAAGAATGCGTCCTTCACAAACGCAACATTATTATTGCAGGCAAAACAGGATCTGGTAAAACAACATTTGCTCGCTCTTTAATTGAAAAGGTCCCTGTAGAGGAGCGTATTATCACAATTGAAGATGTTCATGAGCTTTTTCTACCCAATCATCCCAATCATGTACATATGATTTATGGTAACAATGTAGGCCGTGTTTCAGCTGAAGAATGCCTAGATGCGTGTATGCGTCAGTCGCCTGACAGAATTTTTCTCGCTGAATTGCGAGGCAATGAAGCATGGGAATATCTCAATTCGCTCAACACTGGTCATCCCGGATCGATTACAACAACGCATGCTAACAGCGCTTTGCAGACATTTGAGCGATGTGCCACCTTGATTAAAAGATCAGAAATTGGCCGGCAACTCGAGTTAGAAATGATAAAAATCGTTCTCTATACAACAGTTGACGTAGTGTTGTTCTTTAAAGATAGAAAACTCTCTGAAGTCTTTTACGACCCGATTTTTGCTAAATCAAAAATCGCTTAAGGGGAGCTTCCTCTCTCGGTAATATGAAGCAAACAAAAATAGCCGTAACTAATTGTTACGGCTATTTATTTAACTTTTCCTATTCTCTTTGCTTCTCCGATGGATTTTCTACACTCTTCATGAGGAAAAAAGTTAATAGACAACAACTCTACGAGAAAACCAAATTATACATAAGGTTCTCTTTATTCTCTTGCCTTTGATCATTCTTTCCATTTACCTTTTGAAAAAGTATCTTTGATGCAAAAAAGAAAAAATAGCTGCAAAATAAATATTTAAACAAAAGAAAAGAATAAATTTTGATTCGCCTATCAATGAAAGCTTCGTAAAATAGGTACTTTCGATCATCACAAATAATTATCGTCATCAAGACCAAAACTTATCGTTTAAAAATTCTAAGCGCTATTTTCAAGTGATTAATAAATATGTTTTTTAACCAAACAATCTCCAAATACGGAAAACCTCATACGAAATAAATTATCATTTCGATTTAGCATCCATAAACCACGTTCTATTTGGTAATAAAAAGTATAGTAGTATATACGACGTCTTCTTCGGACGAAGAAAGATTCTTAACCTCCAGTTGTTCGTAAACAACCAAATTTCTCTTAAGCAAGCTTTGCTAACCATATCACGTGGCTTATGTCCCTCTCCTAAAGATGATATCCATAGACTACATAAGGTAAGCTCTACTCTGAATATTCCTGCTCTCTTCTCTGCACCACAAAAAGCAAAAATTCCTAAAAGAACAGATCTACAATCACTCTTCTTAAGATGCATCACATTGTCTTATAAAGAGTGTTCATTATTTTGCGTGTTGGATAAAAGATCTTAGTACCGTAGGATTCTCTCATTTCAAAGCTGTTTATTAACCAAAACCATGTCTCTTGCACATTATAAGTAAATAAAGCCGTATAGAATGAAACTGTACAAAAAAGCACTAAAAATGCCTTTTATAAACCATCCAAAATGCCAAAAATTGTCACAACATTGGGAGTTTGCAAAGTGTCTAATGGCGCCCAACTTGTTCTTTTATGAAGTGTAAAAATGGAGATGCTCTATAAATTTTATATTATTCATCGGGGCTTTACCATTATACCATCCACGAACTCTGTAGTGAAATAAGCTTAGGCACCTTAAAGAAAGGTTTCTTAAAAACAAGCGTGCAAATTGACAAGCAAAGTGTATTTGGTTCGGGGCGTTCTGTTTTACATAAGGGTTTTGATCTTATTAAAGAACGAGAGAAACAAAAGCGTGAAGCAATGTGTAATCTCTATTATTTAAAAGACATTACTCTAGATGCTTTTGAAAGCCGTAAAGCAGAATTAAAAAATGATGCTAAAAATGGAAACTGGTTTGCACCTTTACAGCTTCATATTCTCCTCAAATTAGGCGGCTGTAAGCAACTTTCAAAGATTGCGCCAACAGAGATACATAATACTCTTAACTCCCATCTGATAAGTAAAAGCTGCAACAGCAAAAGCTCTTTTAAAAAAACAACGCCATAAAGTCATTAATAAACCGGCAATGAATTGGAGAAATGTTCCAGATTTTTATCAAACACTCTGCAAAGCAACAATAATGATACAACTGGCTTTGCATCTGCTTATTCTTACAGGTGTTCGTACCCATCTCTTGCATCAATTCGTGAAGATCAGATTGAAGAGGATATATGGACAATTCTTGGCTCGAGAATACGAACGGTCTGCGTGATACTACAGGAAATTTCGCAGGCCCTTATGATCACAAATATTAAAAATTTTAAAACAAGCACGCTTGTTTTTTCGCAATGATTTCTGTTTTCTGTAACCGGCCGTAGTCCTTATTAATGTGAATTTCCTATCACAATATATAAGAGAGGTTAGGTTAAAAACCTGTCCACGTAGATTTCTCTCTCATTTACGTAATTGGCTAACAGACTCCACCTATCACACCTCAAAGGACGAAGCCTCTTAACACGCCACTGATCTGCAAACAATCCGCCCCCTCACCTAGCAGATTTCACCTTCTAACCACTCTAATTACCACATCCTAAATAAGATAGTGTTTTACAGCACAACAGAATAAATACCAAAACAATGACTGATTATACCGTTAATACTTGGACACCTCTTTTTCATGTTAAGAAATATCTTTTATGCTGAAAAATAAAAAACACTTTTACTGCTTAAACAACTTTCTTAAGCATACATACAAGAACAATGAAATACCCTAACATAATAAATAAGATCTAAACCTAGAAATCTCTATTTTTTATAGATAAAAACATATAAAATCAAAACCTCCGAAACTCGTCAAAATACAACATATTTTCTTTGATGATTGAATTTATTCAACTCAAACGAACCTACAAACACCGCTTATTCCACATTCGCAACACGTGTTCTTAGAATTCTTACTATCATTTTCTAAATTTTTAGAGAAACCTATAAATTTGCTATTTTTCAAACGTCTTATCTGCTCTTTAATGAATTTAAATCTATGACGTTACAATAATTTTAAATTACTTCCCCCTTAACTGTATGATCTATCTCTACAATAGAGAGGGATTTTACGTTCTCCATTCTTTGAGAACTATAAATTTTGTTTTTTAATGCGATTAACAATCCAATCTTTAAAATAAAAAATATGACCTTTATATATATAATGATATTATCAAAAATTCCTAATCCTTGAATATTAGCAATGTTTTCGATATTACAATAAATGTGTCGTAAAATGACGAATTGTCATAATGATCACTCCTTTGTATTTCATTTAGATAATTTACATGCGTTTAATATTTGTATCAGCATTTGTTTTTGTGCTATATTTATACAGAGTAATCATTTTTTATAAAAAATGATTACTTAAATCTGCATCAAAGTATAAATTATGATGCGAATTTAATAAAAATAAAAACACATGGCATATTGATTTTATTGTTTTTACATAGAACGCTATTTAAAGTATAGTTTACTCGAAAGACTAATGCCTTTTTAAAGGCAATAATAACTATACTAACCGCCTCATAGAAGCCAATAAATTTTTAGAGATTAAGCCTCAAAGAGGCACAAAAACATGCACAATTTTCTATTTTTCTTTTTACTGTTCGTTAATCGGTCAAATTTCAAAGATAATATTCAACTATGAGTTTTCTGCTCAGCCATTGCAAGGATTGCTTCTACAAGGATTGCTTAATTTTTAGAGATTACTTCGCTTTTAGAATGATTATAGCTACTGCGCCCCTATAAGCAGCCGATCTTCTTTTAGAGATTTAATTGCTAAAAGGAGATACAATTTCCCACCTTGCGCTTTATTTTGATCAATCAGTAAATTTTCAAAGGCGGCGTTCAACCATGAGTTTTTTAATTTCAGCAATCGCTTTCGCTGGATTTAATCCCTTTGGACAAGTTTGCGCACAATTCATAATCGTATGGCAACGATAAAGGCGGAAAGGATCTTCTAAATTATCAAGACGTTCACCACACATCTCATCACGTGAATCCGCAATCCAGCGATAAGCTTGAAGCAAAACAGCGGGCCCCAAATAACGATCACCGTTCCACCAATAACTTGGACATGAAGTCTGACAACACGCACACAAAATACATTCATAAAGGCCATCGATTTTTTGGCGATCGGAGTGACTTTGTAACCATTCTTTTGCAGGTTCAGGAGAAACTGTTTGCAACCAAGGCTCAATGACTCGGTGTTGTGCATAAAAACGCTTTAAATCAGGAACCAAATCTTTAACAACCGGCATGGAAGGCAACGGATAGACCTTAATGGGATGTTTTACATCATCCATCCCTTTGGTACAAGCTAATGTATTGGTTCCATCAATATTCATCGCACATGAACCACAGATGCCTTCACGGCATGATCGACGAAGTGTCAAAGTTGGATCAATATGGTTTTTAATAAACAAAAGCCCATCAAGAATCATAGGACCACAAGCAGAACGATCCACATAATAAGTATCTAAATGAGGATTTTCCTCATCATCAGGCGACCAACGATACACGTGAAATTCCGTCAGCTTTGTAGCACCTTCAGGTTTAGGCCAAACCTTTCCCGGTTTTACTTGAGAATTTTTGGGAAGCTTAATTTGTACCATATTTCATTCTCCCCTTAATAAACCCGTTTTTTAGGTGCAATGCGCTTTAAATCGATCCCACCATCAGCTTCAGATGTTAACGGGTCCACATGGACAGGTCGATATGATAATGTCACCTTACCCTCTTTTGACAAATGTGAAATCGTATGTTTACGCCAGTTTTTATCATCACGCTCTGGATAATCTTCACGAGCGTGAGCGCCACGGCTTTCTGAACGTGCTTCGGCAGAATAAACAGTCATGATTGCATTCGCCATAAGATTTTCAAGCTCTAATGTTTCAACCAAATCAGAATTCCATATCAGAGAACGATCTGTGACTTTGAGATCCGACAATTCCCCCCAGATTTTATTCATCCGTTGACATCCCTGTTTCAAAGAATCTTCTGTACGGAAGACTGCTGCGTCTTCTTGCATCGTGCGTTGCATTTTTTCACGCAATACAGCTGTTGGTATTGCCCCTTGTGCAAAACGTAAACGATCAAAACGCGCTATAATTTCGTCAACAGCTTCTTCATTGATGGGTGGAATTTCTGCATTCCGATCAATAACTTCACCCGCGCGAATGGCAGCAGCACGACCAAACACCACAAGATCAATTAATGAATTTGACCCCAAGCGGTTAGCTCCATGAACAGAAGCACATCCTGCTTCTCCTACCGCCATCAGCCCTGGTTGAATACGATCAGGCGAATCAGCCGTTGGATTGAGAACTTCCCCGTAGTAATTGGTAGGAATCCCACCCATATTATAATGAACCGTTGGCAAGATGGGGATAGGCTCTTTTGTTACATCCACCCCTGCAAATATCCGTGCTGATTCTGAAATCCCTGGTAAACGCTCATGCAAGATTGCAGGATCAATATGATTGAGAATCAAATGAATATGATCCTTCTTAGGTCCAACGCCACGCCCTTCACGAATTTCAAGTGTGATACAACGCGAAACCAAGTCACGTGAAGCCAAATCCTTAAAGGAAGGTGCATAACGCTCCATAAAGCGTTCACCTTCAGAATTGATTAAATAGCCTCCTTCACCACGAGCTCCTTCTGTAATTAAGCAGCCAGAACCGTAAATCCCTGTCGGATGGAATTGCACAAACTCCATATCCTGAAGTGGCAATCCAGCACGTGCGATCATTCCACCACCATCACCCGTACAGGTATGCGCCGATGTCGCAGAAAAATAAGCGCGTCCATAACCACCGGTTGCAAGAACAACCATTTTGGCAGAAAAACGATGTATTGTACCATCATCGAGATTCCATGCCACAACCCCCGTACAAACCCCATCCGTCATGATGAGATCGAGTGCAAAATATTCAATAAAAAATTGCGCATTATGCTTTAAGCTTTGTCCATAAAGCGTATGCAAAATGGCATGGCCTGTACGGTCAGCTGCTGCGCAAGTACGCTGAACAGGCGGACCTTCACCAAATTGTGTCGTATGTCCACCAAAAGGACGCTGATAAATTTTGCCTTCTTGCGTTCGCGAAAAAGGAACGCCATAATGTTCTAATTCATACACAGCAGCAGGAGCATTACGCACCAAATATTCCATTGCATCGGTATCGCCCAACCAATCAGAACCTTTCACGGTATCATATAAATGCCACTGCCAATTGTCAGGTCCCATATTTGAAAGCGATGCAGCAATTCCCCCTTGTGCTGCAACCGTATGTGAGCGCGTTGGAAAAACCTTCGTAATACAAGCTGTCTTTAATCCTTGTTCTGCCATACCCAGTGTCGCACGTAATCCTGCACCACCTGCCCCAACAACAACAACATCAAATTTATGATCTACAGTGCGATAAGGGGCGTTACCTGCTTTAGCACCCAGAGATGATCCTGTACCCGCCATACTTGTTTAACCCCCTAATGCAATTTTCAAAAGAGAAAAAATAATGATACCACCTATGAGAAAACAAAATAAAATATTTAACGTCAAAAAGAATATCCGAAAACCTTCACGTGGAATATAATCTTCAATCACTACCTGCATACCAAGTTTCATATGATAAAGGACCGAAAAAGTCATCAATCCCATCAAAATAGCAACAATAGGATGTGCAAGTCTTGCACGCACAATACTATAATCCTTTCCCACAAGCGAAAGAATAAGAACAATAAAAAATATCAAAAGTGGTAGATTGATAAACCCCGTCAAACGTTCTAGCCAAAAATGCTCTGTTCCTTCATGAGCACTGCCACGCCCCCGTACTTTTCCAAGTTCCGTTCGAAAATCTTTTTTCATGTCTCTTTTCACCCCCAGCTAAACAACGGTATATCCAATAATCCAAATCGCAAAAGTAACAATAAGAGAAATAAACACTGTCGCCCAAGCAGTGACTGTTGCCTTTTCTTTTGCCAAAAGGCAAGGCTTCAGATCCCAAACAATGTGGCGAACACCACCAACCATGTGATGAACCCCTGCCAAAGTATAAAGAAACAAAATACACAATCCAAACCAAGAACTATAAATTTCGTAAACTGTTCTAAATGTCTCCTCGCCACACGCAATAGCAATTAACCAAACAGCAAGAAAAACCGTTCCAACATAAAGTGCCATACCCGTAATGCGGTGTGCAATGGACATGGCCATAGTAATTGTCCAACGATAAATACTTATATGAGGGGAACGAGGGCGCTCTTTTATCCTAGTTGTCTCTATCATAAAATATCCTGACCTGGTTTATCATAAAATATCCTGACCTGGTTTTTGCAACCGCAATGAACGAGAAAGTTCGCGCAAAACGACTAAACATACTCTCTCGTTTTTACTTGTTTGGCATCTCAAGATACCGATATTACAGGTCGGTTGTCTCAAATAACGGATTAAAGGTCACGCATAAAAAAACCGATTACTCCCTGGATATGATCCGCAAAACTCGCCTTAATCTAATACACTTTTATCTTCACGTCAAAGGTCTAAAATCTTTTCCAAATATAAACAGACATTTTTTCAGATTAAACTTATCCTTTTGAGTATTCACGATATACGCAATAGTCTCTTAAACTGCACCCATAATTAAGCATAAAAAGAGGAAAAATTGATAGATTGAACATTTTTATGTCCACTCCAAGCCTTTTAAAAGGCAAAACGAATCAAGAAAGACACAAATAAGCGGCATAAAAGCCGCTTTTGCATAAAGTTTAGCCGATATAATCTTTACTCAGAAACTTGCTTTTCAACATCTGTGCTGACAGATGCTGCTTCTACTTTCTCAACAACCTTTTCAGCTTTTTTCCGATAATCTCTCTTTTCAGCGATACGTGCAGCTTTACCTCTCAAGCCACGTAGATAATAGAGTTTTGCACGGCGCACTTTACCACGGCGCACCAGCTCAACACCTTCAATCAAAGGAGAATAAACAGGAAATACCCTCTCCACCCCTTCACCATAAGAAATCTTGCGTACTGTAAAGGTCTCATTCAACCCACCGCCTGAACGCGCAATACAGACACCTTCATAAGCCTGAACACGCGTCCGTGTACCTTCTGTCACACGCACCATAACACGGACTGTATCTCCTGGCTGAAATGCTGGAAATTGGCGCTTTTCTTCAATTTTTGCACATTGTTCAGCTTCAAGCTGTGCGATAATATTCATTTCTTTTATCCTTCATGTTCTTTATCGAACAGTCAGAGCGCTCAACTCTTACCAAAAAAGCCTTTATTAAGAATAAGGAGCTCTTTAGGCTATGTCTTACACAGGAGCGAATACACCATTCCTTCATTTTAATTTTGGAACTACAGAAAACCTTTTATAAAAAACTCTCTAAAAAGAGAGCCATGCAATACACCACCTTATCATATGAATCAAGTTTTCTGATGATTTTTATTATAACGCGCATAAAGATCAGGGCGACGTTGACGTGTTAACAATTCGGCTTGGCTTTGACGCCAATCTGCGATCGCTTTGTGATGACCTGAGAGCAATACAGGCGGAATACCCCGCCCTTCGAAAAGAGAAGGGCGGGTATATTGCGGATGTTCCAGCAAGTCATTTTCAAAACTTTCACACCTTGCAGAAGCTGCATTCCCCATCACTCCAGGCAGAAGACGTATAATAGCATCTAAGATAACCAATGCGGCTGTTTCACCCCCTGAAAGAATATAATCACCAATAGAGACTTCTTCTAGTTCTCGTGCCTCTATGACTCGCTCATCAACCCCTTCAAAACGTCCACAAACTAACGTTACACCCGTATCACGAGCCAAGCTATGCGCGTAAGCTTGGTCAAAAGGACGCCCACGTGGACTCATCAACAATCTTGGCGAATCCTGTGGACAGCAATCAAGAGCAGCCGCCAATACATCCGCCCGCATTACCATACCAGCTCCCCCACCAGCAGGTTTATCATCAACGCTATGGTGTTTGTCTAAAGCAAAATCCCTAATCTGTACCGTCTCCAGTGACCAAATTCCACGCTCTAAAGCTTGCCCTGCTAAAGAATACCCTAAAAAACCAGGAAACATTTCAGGATAAAGGGTTAAAACGCGCGCCTGAAATTTCATTTTATTTCTTATCCTTATTTTCTTAAACAGACTCTTAATAGCAAAAATAGCACAAACAAGACTTTTAACGCTATAGCGTTAATCTGAGTCTTCTTGATCTGCGCCATATTTAATACGATCCTTCTAAATACTTGCACTAAAAAAGACTCTAAAAATTCAGGACTATTTCGAGATAAAGTGCTTACAATATCTGCTCAAAAGAGCATTTTTAATATTTTCACACATTCCACTTTTTATTGACGAAATTCATCTGTTGTTTTTTACCTTCATCTTTATTTTTAGATTCAAGCTATTTCCTTTTTATCATTGTCTCCCCATCAATTAAACCAGCGGCCATGGGATCAACAACAAGAAAACCAGAATCCATACAAATTTCTGGTACTGCCGCCTTACTAAAGGGAATAAGAACTCTTTTACCTGTATTCAAACGTATTTCAAGCAAATCACCAGCCCCGAAATTAAAAAAACCACACACTTCACCTAAGATTTTCCCCCCACAATCTTGGACACACAAGCCTATTAAATCGACTTGATAAAACTCATCCTCCATCAAATCATCAATTAATTGATCACGCGTCACATAAAGGCGAATCCCTTTTAAAGACTCAGCCGCATTACGATTTTCTACCCCTTTAAAACGTACAATCGCCTTATTTTTTTGTATGCGAAGAGTTACAATTTCATAAGAACGCCCCATATCATCATAAAGAGTGCTGTAAAACTTGAAACGCTGTGGCTCAGCACTTAGAATTTTAACAAAAACATCTCCTTTTATACCATGAGGCATACCAATAATGGCAAGATAGACTTTATTTTTAAGCTTTTCTTTATTATACTTCATGCAAAAATATTATCTCTCAAAAATGAACCCTTCAATCTTATAGTTTTCTATTCAATCTTGTTGCCATATGAGACAATCTTCTAAAAGACCTTTCTTGGTAACAAAAAACAAATTAATAAAGGAGAAAGTCTTATGGCAAATATTATGCTATTTTACAAAGATATCACACCAATCAACAAAATTTCCCATAAAAATCTAAAATTTGCTCCTCCAACTGATATGTCTTTTGCCAAGGATACTCATTGGGTTCCTTTAGCAAGTACTGAATATTTTCAAGCAGCGCTAGACTATCCTATTTTATTTATGTGCGCCGAAGATGAACAAAAAAAACGGCACTACACATCCGCAGCTCTTGTCGGTCTTTCTAATGACGAAAATGACTATATCGCTTCTGATAAAAGTTGGAAAAACAATACTTATGTTCCAGCTTTTGTCCGTCGCTATCCTTTTGTTTTGGCACAAATTAGCAATGAAAAAGAACTTTCTGTCTGCTTTGATCAACAGTCCGGTATGTTTAATGAAGTTGCAGGAACAGAACTTTTTAATTCCGATGGCTCTATTTCTCCTTTTATGGAAGAACGTATTCGCTTTCTTGAAAGTTTTAAAATCGCTATGGAGAAAACCTCTGAGTTTATTGATGCTCTTGTAGAAATGGATCTTCTAAGCCAAAAATCCATCAATGTGAAAAACGATAAAGGTCTCTCAGCGCAATTGGAACATTTTTGGGTTGTTGATGAAGAAAAATTGAATAAATTATCAGCAAGCCAACTTGCCAAACTTCATAAAAATGGCTTTTTAGGATTAATTTTTGCGCATTTGATGTCAACACACAATCTTGTGAAAATACTCTCTCTCAAAGGTGAAAAGCAACTTATCAATCGTGAAGAGCAACCCCAAAACAAGAATGGTCATTCTAACGATGAAAAATCTAAAAAGAAAGAAACTCTCAACTAGATAATGCCTATCAAAAACGACAAGAGAAAAGATGAAAATATTCCTCTTATTCCAGCAGACCATGCAATTTTAAAAGCAAGGAAAAATTGGTTAGAGTGTCTTACCCAAACACGTCGTATGTCAGCACAAACAGTGCAAGCCTATGAACGTGATACGCGGCAATTTTTGTCTTTTCTCTGTCAGCACTTAAATCATACACCAACCCTTACAGATCTTTCTCATTTACGCATCAGTGACTTGCGTGCTTATCTTGCTTATCGGCGTACAAACAATGTAAGTGCGCGCTCTTTAAGCCGAGGGGTGGCAGGCATCCGTTCTTTTTTCAAATACTTATCACGTGAAGGAATCGTCAATGTTCCCGCGGCTCAACTTATCCGAAGCCCCAAACACCCCAAATTGCTCCCAAAACCTTTAGCGATAAAATCAGCACTTCACATAGTCAAACAAGAAAATCAACTGGAAAATGAACCTTGGATTAGCGCTCGTAATGCTGCTGTCCTCATGCTTCTTTATGGCTGTGGAATGCGAATATCAGAAGCCTTAAGCCTCACACCAGAACAATTTTCTGATCCTAAAAAAACAAGTTTATTTATAACAGGAAAAGGCGGCAAAACACGCCTTGTTCCCCTCATAAAAATTGTTTACGAAGCCGTACAAAATTATCTTCAATGCTGCCCATATCCTTTATTGGATAACCAACCCATATTTCGTGGTGCGCGGGGTGGTCCCCTACAGCCTGCCATTATTCAAAAAGCTGTCCGTAATTTACGTGCAAGCCTTGGTTTACCAGAAACTGCAACGCCTCATACACTGCGCCATTCTTTTGCCACCCATCTTTTATCACGGGGGGGAGATTTGCGCACGATTCAAGAACTTCTTGGGCACGCTAGTCTTTCCACCACACAAATCTATACCCACGTCGATACAGACCATTTGTTAAAAATCTATCAAAAGGCCCATCCCCGTTCCTAAAAACGTCTCATCAAAAAATTAGAGTGTTTCAACCTCAAGTGCCAAAGCATGAACACAAGTAGCTAACTCTTCTTGTAAAACTTTATAAATCGCTCGATGTATTTCTACGCGTGTCATATTAGAAAAAGAAGAAGATAAAATTTTCACTCGAAAATGTGTTTCTCCTTTACCATCAAAAGCATGTTCATTATGAGGATGCCCCTCATGAAGATGACTTTCGTTAATCACTTCAAGCTTTTGCGGATGAAAAGCATCCTGAAGCTTTCTCTGAATTATTGTTTCTATAAACATTTTTCATTCCTCAAACAAAATAAACGTGCAAAAATACACCTTTTTCATAATAGAATAAGTGTGAAAACAAATTTTTCAAAAGTCAATTCTTGTAAAATTAATCAATTTTGCATAAACCAATAATATGACAATAACATCTAAATTATTCGATTCAATTCGCATAAGCTCAAATAAAAAACAAAAAGCTGAGCCAGAAGCACAACAGTGTCAGTGGGAAGGTTGTGAAAAAACAGGGTCCCATAAAGCACCAGCAGGTCGAAATCACGAAGGACAATATTTATATTTTTGTATTGAACACGTACGCGCCTATAATAAAAATTTTAATTACTTCTCTGGTCTTAGCAATAAAGATATCGCAAAATTTCAAAAGGATGCTCTCACAGGACATCGTCCGACATGGCCTACAGATCTGAGCAATGGTACATCGAAAAAAACAGCCGCGAATTATGCAAAGATTCGCTCTGGAACAGCTGCCTATCAAAATCGCATGCGCGATCCCTTCACGCTTTTTACTGGGCAGCATTCAAACAATAAGTTCTCACGAAAATTAAAGCCCTTAGAAGCAAAAGCTTTTGATACACTGGGACTACAGGCAAACGCTTCAGCAGAAGACATCAAAATGAAATATAAAGAGTTGGTAAAAAAGCACCATCCTGATTCCAATGGTGGTAATCGTGCTTCAGAAGAGCGCTTTCGTGATGTTTTACATGCTTACAATTTGCTAAAAAAGTCTGGTTTGTGCTGAAAACATGCGCTTATATGAGTCTATTTTCATTTAGACCATCATTATTTGCGCAAAATGTTACTTTTTTTGCAAAACATTATAGAATACGTAAAAAAATCTTTCTTCAATATCTAAGGCTCTCATTATAGAGCATTGCATAAATACTTTAACTCTTGTATCGTTTCTAATGAATAAATAGCGTCCTCTCCCTTCCAGAAACATAATGACAAATCTTACCGTTGAAAATTTGCCCGATATTACACTTTGTGCTCGCGATCTATTTCATATTGAAACAGATCTGAAAGTCCCTGCTTTTAGCACAAAAAGTCCCCATGTTCCTGATATCGATCCTGATTATCTTTTTGATCAGCAAACAACTTTAGCGATTCTCGCAGGTTTTACCTTTAACCGCCGTGTAATGGTTTCTGGCTATCACGGTACAGGGAAATCAACGCATATTGAACAAGTTGCTGCACGTCTTAACTGGCCTTGTCTTCGCATTAATCTCGATAGTCATGTAAGTCGTATCGATCTTGTAGGAAAAGATGCTATCGTTTTAAAAGATGGCTTACAAATCACTGAATTTAAAGAGGGCATTTTGCCATGGGCTTATCAAAATAATATTGCTCTTGTTTTCGACGAATATGATGCGGGGCGTCCCGATGTTATGTTTGTCATCCAACGCGTTCTTGAAACCTCTGGAAAACTAAGCTTACTTGATCAAAGCCGTGTCATCTCTCCACACCCAGCATTTCGTCTTTTTGCAACGGCAAACACCATTGGTCTTGGTGATACAACCGGTCTCTATCATGGTACCCAACAGATCAATCAAGCTCAAATGGACCGCTGGTCTATTGTTACGATACTCAATTATTTACCCCATGATAAAGAGGTTAATATCATTTGTTCAAAGGTCAAATCTTTTCAAACGGCTGAGGGAAAAAAGACAATTTCACAAATGGTTCATGTTGCTGATATGGTACGCCAATCTTTTATCAATGGAGATCTTTCAACTGTCATGAGTCCACGTACCGTCATTACTTGGGCAGAAAATACAACAATTTTTCAAGATGTCGGCTTTGCCTTCCGATTAACCTTTCTCAATAAATGTGATGAACTCGAACGTGCCACTGTTGCAGAATTTTATCAACGCGCCTTTGGACAAGAGCTTCCCGAATCACTCATTCATGGTGTTTCGCCTTAAGGAATCTGTCACTCATGGCTACCGATATTGGCGACAACAAAAATCCGGCAAAAGATTCTTCCAACAACACTCTTAATGCTGAAGCTTTTAAAAAAGCACTTTCCACCTGTATGCGTGCGATTGCAGGCACAAACAACCTTGAAGTTTCCTTTAGTCATAACCGACCATCTTTAAGCGAAAGTTGCGCGCGTTTACCAGAATTACCTCAATACGCAACAAATAAAGACATCACTATTACCCGCGGACTAGGTGATTCCATGGCTCTGCGCAAAGCATGGCATGACAACCGCATTCACATGCAATTTTCTCCACTAGAATCAGAAGCACGTGCTGTCTTTGATGCCCTCGAACAAACACGTGTTGAAGCAATTGGTACTTTAGCCATGGAGGGACTTGCAAAAAATCTTGATGTCATGCTCGCCGATAAATACAAAAGAGCCCATTATCATAAAATTAGCAACCAAAGTGAAGCCCCCATCCAAGAAGCGATTGCACTTTTATTGCGTGAAAAAATAACAAAGCGCGCAGCTCCAAGAGAAGCGGGTTCTGTCTTAGAATTGTGGCGTAAAGAACTCGAACAAAAAGCAGCATCACAACTCAATGAACTCCCACATCATATTTACAACCAACAAGCTTTTGCACAGATTGTTCGCCAAATGCTTGTTACACTCAAAATGACAGTGCAACAAGCTGAAGCTTCTAACAGTGAAAACAATAAAAAATTAAAAAATGCGTGTGAACCTCAAGACCAAAGAGAAGAAGAGAGTAAAAACAAAAAACACGCTCAAAGTGAAGAACAAACCAGCACTGAACAAGAAAGTGATGTGCAAGACGACGGAAAAACACAAGCGACACAATCAAACAACAATGATCAAGCTGACGGCGAGCAAAAAAATGGACCTTGGCAAGAAAAGCCGAGCAAACCCAAACACCTTTTTTCTGATTCGGAACAAATGCAAAGACTTGGCAATTATAAAATCTTCACCCGTCAATTTGATGAAATTTTGGAAGCAACAGATTTTTGTTCTGAAAACGAGTTAGATCACTTACGCCGTTATCTTGATAAGCAAATCAATCATCTGCAAAACATCGTTGGACGTTTAGCAAACCGTCTCCAGCGCCGCTTGATGGCGCAACAAAATCGCAACTGGAACTTTGACCTTGAAGAAGGATATCTTGATACAACACGGCTTCCACGTCTAATTATTGACCCCATGCAACCCCTTTCTTTTAAAATGGAAAGCAACACCCAATTTCGGGACACAGTTGTTTCACTCCTCATTGATAATTCTGGCTCAATGCGCGGACGCCCCATTAGCGTTGCTGCAAGTTGTGCTGATATTTTGGCACAAACTCTTGAACGTTGTGGTGTCAAAGTTGAAATTTTAGGTTTTACCACCAAAACTTGGAAAGGGGGAAAATCGCGCGAACAATGGCTTACCCAAAACAAACTCCATAATCCTGGACGCCTCAATGATTTATGCCATATCATCTATAAAAGTGCTGATACCCCATGGCGTCGCGCACGACGCAATTTAGGTTTAATGATGCAAGAAGGATTATTAAAAGAAAATATCGACGGAGAAGCTTTAATTTGGGCTCATCAACGCCTTTTATCACGGCGTGAACAACGTCGTATCCTCATGGTCATTTCTGATGGCGCTCCTGTTGACGATTCGACACTATCGGTCAACTCCAGCAATTATTTAGAAAAACACTTACGCGCAGTGATTCAAGAAATCCAAACACACTCCCCTATTGAACTCATTGCCATTGGAATTGGTCATGACGTCACACGTTATTACCAACGTGCTGTAACAATTATGAATGCTGAAGAACTTGCCGACGCCATAACAAAACAATTAGAAATACTTTTTAGTGATAAAAGAACTCATATTCATAAGAAATAAACCTGCCTTGAATCAGCAACGATTACATTTAAAAAATTATTTCTATCATTAAACCATTGGAATTTGATGGCTAACAACCTGAGAAGATAATCCCACAAATTGAATATCGAATTTTAAAGAAGCTTCTACTTTACTGGATGCATTATGAGCTCTAAAAGAAATGCTCCAACCATCTTCAAAAATTGTAATGAGTTTGTTTTTACTTTCTGGTTATATTGCGACTGATAAAGTTTTGCTTAGAACTTTCCATTTACGACCATATCCCAGAGTACCATTCAAATTCAAAGACTGAATAATCACCCATTTTTGTCTCGATCTTGTGTTATTTCATTATATTGAAATACACGTATATAGAAAAATATCTCCACTAGACATAGCTCTAAAATGCTGCTCTCACAGAAAATATAATACCTAAACTTTCACCTTCAGTAATACAAAAAGATAAAAGTTGTATTTATTATACGAAAAAAAAGAGGATATTTTAAACACTAAGAATTTCTTTATAAAAGAATCGGCATAAATGGATTCATAGCAATTTTTCGGCAAAAATTGCTAAAGCAAGCGAAAGCCAACCTGTCCCCTAACCTTCCCAAAACAGTACTCACCACGGGTGATCTATCAACATAAGCTCCCATCTCATGGATAAAAGAAAAAATCTTTACTCACATAAAATATAAGAAAAACACGAAAAAAAATATTACTTCATTCACGAAAAAGAACACACCATTATATATCTTATCCGCACTCCTACATTCTTCCTTGCTTCCAAGCTTATTTCACAACAGCGCCCATATATGGCATAATGCAAAATCCAGAATCATCCTTTACTTTACAAGCTACAAGCCAAAAGCAGAATCCTACTTTCAAGTTTCCAATGTTTTTAAGATAAATCAATATACTTTCAGCGCCTAATATTGCACTTTTATTGCATTAAAGCTCTTCATAAGAAGTATTTCTTTCTCAAATGACGTTGTCCGCACGCCAATTCCTCTTATAACATAGGCAAGCAAATGATTTTTATTAACTCAATATAAGAGTATTTAAAACGCGTAAAATTTTATGATATTGGGCTCTTTCACTCAAATGAAAAATATAAGTTATCATTTTAAATCAATCTATTAATAAACATCAGTTGCAATTTCTGTCACATTGAATCATTTGTAAAAGCATATTTAGCCCCTTCTCAAACAAATGACTTTATCTTTTCCTCACAAGAGAATTTTGAAATAAAAAAGCGTTTTGTGTTGGAGTTCTTACTTAAGTTGGTAAATGATAAAGTATCCATTATAACTAACGTGTCACACCAAGCATAGCGTACAATTTTCTTGGCTTCAGGAAAACAAAAAGACAAAAATCCTTATTTGTGACAAACAAAAGAGGAATCATCTTTTGAATGACATTGATAAAGAGGAAGCTTTACGATGTTAAGAATTGTCCCATAAGGAATCAACATCAACAGACTCATAATAATTTTTACCGAAAAATCACCAAAAGCAAGCGATAGCCAAACTGGCATGCCTATCCCTCCCAAAACAGTACTCTCCACCAGTGAACTATCTGCATACCCTGTTATCTTATCAAAAACAGCAAACGAGCTAGAAAAAGCAAGAGCAAAAAACAGCACTGTATCCAAAGCTGAACCAACCAACGCTGCTGCTAAAGGTGCTTTCCACCATGTTTTACGTCGCAAAGGAGTAAAAACCACAATATCAAGGAGTTGCCCAAATAAAAATGCAAAACTAGAAGCAAGTGCAAGCCGTGGTGTCGCCAATATCCAAGAAACAAAGACACCCGTAAAAAAACCAGCATAAACCACACGCCGCGCAGCAGATGGACCATAAAAACGATTGGTCAAATCATTGATTAGAAAAGCAAATGGATAGGTAAAAGCCCCGTAAGTCAACAGCTCATTCAAATCAAACCAATAGACAGGATATTGAACTAAAATATTAGAAGCCGTGACAGCAAGGCACATTGCAAAAATAGAAAAAACAACATACCTTTTCTTTTGCTGTTCTAATAAAAGACCGCTTGAAGACATTTTTTTTAACCTGGGATATGGAACCAATAAAATGAAACGATCAACCTGCAAAAAACTTAACTTCTAGAACAGAAAACCGAAATCAAAGCATTAATAAACCAAAAAGAATGGCGCTAACAATTATGCTGCCTGTTCAGCCTTTTGCTCACCTTCTTGCTCAGCTTTTTTCTTAATGATTTGGCGTTTTAGCAAACGCGCACGTTGCGACAACTCTTTATCGTCTGCTTTAATCAAAAAACCATCAAGACCACCGCGGTGCTCAACAGAACGCAATGCATTTGCTGAAATACGCAAGCGATAACTTTGCTGTAACACCTCTGAAATCAATGTCACATTGCAAAGATTTGGTAAAAAACGACGCCGAGTCTTATTATTCGCATGGCTAACATTATTACCATACAGAACCGTCTTCCCTGTCAATTCACATGCACGAGACATAAACTTCACCCTTAAACTCTAAGAAACTTTCAAATCCCCATACCCAAAGGACACAATGAACGCAAAACACGCGCAATGCAACCTTGAACGGGCATCATTGGGAAGTTTCTTTCTAATAGGGGGTCGACAACAAAAGGTCAAGTCTTTTATAAAACCTTTTTCATCTCTTGTTGGCTCATTTTTCATCTTTTTCCTCAATAAGGCGTGCAAATTCTGCCAAAAAGCGTACAAAATGTTTCTTTTAATATATACCATGTTAGAATAAAAGCCTATTGTCCCGAAAGGAAGCACAAATCATGAGCAAAAAAGACCCCCCCATGACAAAGCTTCAGGGAAATTCTTGCCGTTTTTCTTCTTTTTTATTTGGAACTTTATGTATTTGTTTTTTTCTTCTCTTCAGTGCATTAGGTATATGGCAAGTACAACGGTTAAACTGGAAAACAAATCTTATCACCAGTACCAATCAGCGCATTCATTTACCCCCCATAAAAGCCCCTCCAAAAAATCAATGGTCAGATGTTACTTTTGAAAAATATGAATATCAACCTGTTATTATCACAGGAAAATTTTTAACAGATAAAAATATTTTAGTCACTGCTGCCGCTCAAAATACTACAGGCTATTGGGTTTTGACTCCCTTACAAACTGCTGATAATATACTGATCTTTATCAACCGTGGCTTTATCCCTATGGATGAACGTAACAATTTTCAAAACACAGAGCAATCGCATACAAATGCCTTATCTCAGCAAAATTCTACCACGGACACAGAACAAACAACGATTATAGGTTTATTACGCATGAGTGAAAAAAATGGATTTTTCCCGCGTAAAAATAATCCTGACAAAAATTTATGGTATACGCGCGATCTCCCCGCTATGGCACAAAAACTTGGTTTGTCCACTGTTGCCCCTTATTTCATTGATGCCAGAAAAACATCTCCACAAGCAAAACTTCCCGTCGTTGGTCTTACGATTATCCATTTTCGAAATAATCATCTCGTTTATGCAATCACGTGGTTTATTTTAGCTGCTGGTGTGTTAGGAGGTTTTCTTTTTCTGCTACGGCAAAAAAACTAAAAAAATACCTCTTCCATCTCAAGTAACAAAAATTTTTAGAATCTTGAAAACTGATAAAGAGAATAAAATCTACCAACTTGCGCCTTTGTTAAATAAAGATCATAGGCATACAATAGATCTTTATACCATCCACAAAAGATTTACGCGACACTCTTTAAAAAATCATCATAAAACGAGGGTTTATTCATTAAAAATGTAATGCCCAAAAATGTGAAGCAATGCATTATCTCCACTCTATAAAAAATTCACTCTTAAAAAACATTGTCATAAACGCTTTTGAAAAATATAAAGTTAAATTTAAAAATGATAGGAAAGATGAGCACTCATTTTTGCCTTTATAATTTTATATTCTTGCTTCATTAGATTATTTCCCATTTCAGAGATTACTCCAATTGATATACGCAATACTTTCGCCTTCATCTAGTATAAAGGCTAATATAGCAGAGAACATACGGATGCATTTTTTGTTTCAAAACTGCTATGAAGATGAGATATTGAGTTATAAGCAACAAAAAAATATTTAATGTCTCAATGAGACTTTTATACCTATCACCACACCTCAAATGAGAGGTTTTTACAGGATAATAGAAAAAGGTGAATCATCCTATATTCTAAAAAGACAGTTTATCCTTTCAGTGTATTTTGCTAAAGGCTTATGCTATAAACGTATAAGCGTGTTTTACTAGAATTTTAACTCTTTCATTTTTAAGGCTTCTGTTATGGGTGTTGTTGCCAAAAATTTTCCCATACCTGATCTTCATCGGGTTCGTCGTGTTCTCTTTTCTGTGTCTGATAAAACGGGTGTGGTTGCTTTTGCACAAGCCCTTCATGCTACTTACAATGTTGAATTAATTTCAACAGGAGGAACAGCAAAAACCCTCATAGCAGCTGGTTTACCCGTAAAAGATGTTGCTGAAGTTACCGGATTTCCTGAAATAATGGATGGGCGTGTAAAAACACTCCATCCTTTGATTCATGGTGCTTTGTTAGGGGTAAGAGAAGATCCTAACCATAGGGAAGCTATGGAAAAGAACAGCATTCATGGAATTGATCTTTTAGTGGTGAATCTTTACCCTTTTGAAGAGACGATCCTTTCGGGAGCTGATGGGCAAACGACTCTTGAAAATATTGATATCGGTGGACCGGCGATGATTCGCGCTGCGGCAAAAAATTATGCTTATACCGGTGTTGTAACAGCGATAAAAGATTATGATTCGATTCTAGCTGAATTAAAGCAGCATAATGGATGTTTAAGCTTATCTATGCGTCATCAGCTAGCAATGCGCGCTTATGCACACACCGCTGCCTATGATACGGCAATAGCATCGTGGTTTGCACGGGATTTAAAAATTGAAACTCCATCATGGCAGAGTTTTTCCGGTCATCTTGAAAGTGTTATGCGCTATGGGGAAAATCCACATCAACAGGCAGCATTTTATCGCAATAATGAAAAACGTTTTGGTATTGCAACAGCAAAACTTTTACAAGGCAAAGCGCTTTCTTATAACAATCTGAATGATACAGATGCAGCCTTTGAACTTGTGGCAGAATTTGATCCGCAAAAAACCGCTGCTGTCGCTCTTATTAAACATGCCAATCCTTGTGGTGTTGCGGAAGGAGAAAATTTGAAAGACGCTTATTTGAAAGCTCTTATGTGTGATAATGTATCGGCATTTGGTGGAATTGTTGCTTTAAATCAAACCCTTGATGAGGAATGTGCTGAAGAAATTGTTAAAATTTTCACAGAAGTGATTATTGCTCCTGATGCCACAATGGCGGCACGTGAAATTATTGCCAAGAAAAAAAATCTTCGTTTGCTCATTACAGGTGGAGTTCCTGATCCACGCTGTGGAGGACTTCTTGCGAAAACACTTGCAGGAGGCATTTTAGTACAATCACGTGATAACGTGGTAGTCGATGATCTTAAATTGCAAGTAGTGACAAAGCGGGCACCAACTCAAGATGAAATGCGTGATCTTCAATTTGCTTTTCGTGTAGCAAAGCACGTTAAATCAAATGCTATTGTGTACGCGAAAAATAGCGCAACAGTTGGAATTGGAGCCGGACAAATGAGCCGCATCGATTCAGCAAAAATTGCTGCAAGTAAAGCAGCAGAAAGTGCGCAAAGAGCAGGCTTAACAGAAACTCTCACAAAAGGATCTGTTGTTGCATCAGATGCATTTTTTCCTTTTGCTGATGGTTTATTAGCAGCAGCTGAAGCAGGAGCAACAGCAGTTATTCAACCAGGAGGCTCCATGCGTGATGAAGAAGTTATCGCCGCTGCTGATGCACAGGGGTTAGCGATGGTTTTTACAGGAACACGTCACTTCCGCCATTAATAATTTTGCTGCTTTTCTTTTCGTATGAGACAAATGTTTCAAGGAATTTTTCATAATTATCGTATGACTATTGATAACTGTTGAAATGGAAGCAGTTATTCAATCCAAAGAAGCTACACGTGAAGAAGTTTATCACCGCAGAAAATGCACATAATTTAGCCATTGGTTAGGGATAAGATGTTCTTGTTGATATTTTTAATGGTTACCCTTTCGCATGAGGAAAATGTTAAAGGGACATTATCTTGTATGTAGATGCATACCTGCTATGATATTATAACACAACTCTTTTTAGTAATATACTCTATTCTTAAACTAAAGAGTGTAATGAAAAGTTTGAGTAGGGGATATGAATATTCTACGTTTTTATAGTAATTGGCGCCGTTATCGTCGAACCGTTAATGCGTTAAGTCGTCTTTCAACATATGAACTTAGTGATCTTGGAATTTGTCGAGGTGATATTGATTCAATTGCACGACGTTATTCGCGTAAATCTTTATGAAAATTGTTTAAGATATTTGAGAGAATGCTTTGCTATAAAAAAGCGCGCATTTTGTGGTTTGTTATTATAACTTCATTTTTAGTATAATAACAAAGAGCAGAAGAGTTATTTTTCTCGGCCATTGTTATGTATTGTTTCTCGAATTTTCAATGCTTCTGTGATGTACAACATTTGATTTGTAATAATAATTTAGCGTTATTCATATTAAATTAGAACCCCGAATACCGTAAGATTCTCTCATTTCAAATCTGTGTATGTTGAATCAACAAAAACCATTCGCCTGCACGTTACAAGCGGGGAGAGCTGTATGGATAAAAGCTATTAAGAAAAGGCTAAAAATGCCTCTTATGAACCATCTCTAGTGCCAAGAACTGTTACAAACATTGGGCACTGATAAATAGTGTGATAGTGCCGAACTGCTCCTTCATAAGCATAAAGATGGGGGGTGCTTAATGGATTTACCGTTATACCCATCACGGGCATCGTCGCAAAATAGGCTTGGAAGCGTTAAGGGATTTTTCTTTAAAATAAGTCCGTGAATACAATACAATAGCGCTCTGTTTTTCGTGAAGAGCGTAATCCTATTAATGCAACTCTCTCAGAGAGAAATATTGATCCCAACAGCACACTTAAAAACTTATAGAAGATAAGCAACGGCTTAATTTTCTCTCCATATCTTTAAAGGATCAAAATCCTTAACTAGTACTCATCTGTCAACAATGGTCTTTCAAAAAACCTTTTTTCTGGAGCCAATCCCTTTTAGCATCACCTCATGAGATTCTATGAGCAAACCTTGCCTAAAAACATCCAACCCATACTCTAACAAAACTCTTCGTGTATAAAATTGATATGATCTTCAAATTTTGAGAATATTACCACAATAAACGATGATGTTTTGCGACACGCAAGATAAAACGCAATATACTATGGGTTGGAACAATGTTCTAATTTTTTATCAAACGCTTTACGGATAAAACGCCAACGAACTTTTTCCTGAAATGCAGGACGAAAATATAAAACAATCTGTTGTGTCCGTTGTGGACCTGTTAATTCTGCAAAATCAATCGAATCTTCAAGACAAATATCTGCGTCAGGCGATATAAAATACCATATTTGTTCACTCTTCACGTTCTCATTCTTTACGGCTAAACACACACGTTTGCCATCATAGTTAACTTCAACTTGTGGATGAAGATGAAACCGAACAGCAACATGATTTTGTTCATTTTGCACACTCTTGTGTCTCTTTCCCCCTTTATTTGGCATAAAAAAGCGATCAAAACCTTCAATCGTATCTCCATTTGTCGCCAAAATAAGACCACGCTCATGAATAAGATTAAAGGGTCGCATATAACCATTATGACTCGCAATAAAACCCGTCTTCTCTGAATCCTCTATACGGCACACTTGAACGTCTGTTGGTCCATCAAACAAAAATGGCGCGCCATTTTTGTTTTTATGATAAAAAGCACCCACTGAACAATCATTAAGCGTAGCTGTTGAATGTGCTGCAGTAACACGCCCTAAATGTCGATACTCTTCCCGCCCATCAGGATTAACACCGGCATTGATAATAAAACGGTGCCCTTGTGAAGACATTTCAAAAGACAAACACCCCGAACAAGCCTGCTGTGCTACAGAGCGAGGTGGAAACTTTCCTGTATCTGCAAGCACTGTTGTTTGATTGGCTTTTAAGCGCTGAAATCCTGAATAACGGGCATAACTAAAAGGATGTCCTCCTGTTTCATCAAGCTCCAAAAGTGATGATAACCGTTCCGATACAAGGGGACCAACCCCATTAAAATGGGCCAACGTTTGATCCTCATGGATAAAGAATCGTAAAGCTGGCAACATACGCTCAACAGAATCAATCAAAATACGGGGTGCTGTTTCATTGCTACGCATAAAAAGATGCCGTAACGACAATAAATCCGATAACAAATTCAGCAAAATAACAGGACTACGGGAAATATGCCCACCATCAACTAGGATTTGACGGGAAAGCTCCTCTATAAGTGTGGTTTGTACCTTTTTTTTCACTGCCGCAGAAACAGGCAAAGCAAGAGATGCAAACGTCAAAGCTACAGCTGCTTGTAAACGTTGATCATTGTGCTCCATACTACAAATTGTTACGCGCAAATAACGAAATTGCAAACCAAGTGCACGCAAAAAGCGTTTTTCAAACCGCTCACTTGCCCCTTCTAACAACATTTTCGAATGACAAATCCATGAAATCAAACGCCGCGCCACAACAGGACCACTCCAAGCAAGTCCTTTTACCTTCTTGCCAGCATGGTCAAACCAATCTTCTAAAAGAGAGCGTGCATGTGCAGAAGCTAAATCACTTCCTGCTGCCTCCATATGGCGCAACCAATGAAAATCATGTAGAGCCGCTTCCCATTCTAGCGTTGGTGGAACCAATGAAAACGGCGAAACAGCACCAGAATGAACAATGTGACCAGCAAAAGCAAAACGACCATGATAAAATTCATGCGCCATCATCGGATCAGCTACATGCAAATCTATGGGATGCGCTAAAATTTTATGAGGACGAAACCCTGAAAACCGCCAACGAAACAATGGTCCAACCCATAAACGCCGCATAACATTCTGTATCGTATCGATACAGGCTGCCACTTTTACCTGAGGAGCTTTTACCGCAACCGCCAAAATTTCATCTCCATTTATGCTGAATCAAATACAATTTCGACCATTTTTGTAAATGAAGCGTTAATTAAGCAATTTTTCGTAAGCGCGCAGCAAAAAAACCATCCATTCCTAAAAATACGGTTTTCTCAGCATCAAAATTTTTATGACAAAAATCCGCAGGCGTTGTCCGTAACATCCCCCCACAAAGCAAATGTTCCAGTGCTCCCATTTCCTCTGGATAAATAGGGTCTAAAACAATGTCATTGCGTATCGATAAAATTTTCTCAATAAGATCTTCACCTTCTTCTCTTGCCAATGAACAATTGGAAAAAACAATCCGCCCCCCCTCCTTTACCAAAGAAATTGCTGCGACAAGCAAATCATATTGCAACGCCGCTAACTTGACGATATCTTCCCTCGATTTCGTCCATAAAATATCTGGATGACGACGGATTGTTCCTGTAGAAGAACAAGGAGCATCAAGAAGAACCGCATCAAAAAGCTGTGTTGAATGGAAATTTTTCACATCGCCCTGCCAAATATGAACTGAAAAATGAAGCCGTTCCATATTTTCTTTTAAACGCTTTATGCGGTTAGCAGAAAGCTCAATTGCAGTCACCTCAGCCCCTTGCAAAGCCAATTGTGCTGTTTTTCCTCCAGGGCTCGCACAAAGATCAGCAACGCGTTTACCCTCAATACTCCCAAGTAAACAAGCAGGCAAAGCTGCTGCAAAATCTTGGACCCACCAAGACCCTTCACGATAGCCTGGTAAATCAGAAACAGAACACTCCAGACGCTTCAATCGAACAGAACCATTGGGCAATACCACACCGCCAAGCCTTTCAGCCCATCCACCACTATCAGATTTCACTGTCAAATCGAAAGGAGGTTCCACACTTTGAATTGCGATAATCTGATGTACCTTTTCTGTTCCATAAGCTGATATTAAAAGCTGTCCAAACCACGCTGGCACACCTTCAATGGTAGGAACTTGTTGGCGTAAAGGCTCTGCCTCACGTGCAACATTGCGCAAAAGAGCATTCACCACCCCTGAAAAACGGCGCATTCGAGGATCAAGTTTCGCCACACGCACAGCTAAATCAATAGCCGCATGATCGGGAATATCAAGATAAAGAATTTGTGCAACACTGATATGCAAAAGATGCTGAAGTGAAAGTGCTTGTGAAGGCAAAGGACGCGCCAAAAAGCGTGAGAGAGCCGCCATAATCTGCCCTCGATGACGCAATGAAGCTGTTAAAATAGCCCGACATAACAAACGATCTCGTTGTGAAAGCTTCAAATATTGTGGATGTCCGTGTTCATTATCCGTCAAACCAGACAGAGGCGTGTACTTATCAACTACCGCCCCCAAAAGACGCACACACACCTGTCGAACAGCTAATCCTGGAACATTTTTTTCAGACACATGCCCCGCTTTTTTGTGTTTCAAAACACCACCTTTATATCACAGTTTTCTCAAGAGCTCTCTCAATAATTCTATGAACGAGATCTTTTTGAATTTTCATAACGAAGCCAAGAAGGACGTTTTGTAACACGCTGAAAAGAACTGTTTTCTTGCTCACCTAATGCATGAGCCTGACCACTATGAAAATCTCCATAGTTCATCCCGCTGCTTTTTTCATGTATAGCGTCTTCTTTATTCCATCCCACACTTTTGGCAAGAGCCCCTTTCATCTCTTCTGCTTGCTGATAAAGAGCAGCGATACGATTTGCAGTTGCTGGATGTGTCGAAAAAAGACTATCCGCTCCCTCACCGCTCAAAGGATTAATAATAAACAGATGCGCGGTTGCTGGATTATGCTCTGCTTCTTCATTATATACCCCACGTCCTCCATCAGCAATCTTACGCAATGCCGAAGCCAACCATAAAGGATTACCACATATTTCAGCCCCTCTACGATCCGCAGCATATTCCCGTGTACGGCTAATCGCCATTTGCACCAGCATCGCTGCAAAAGGCGCCACGAGCAATGCAATAAATCCTCCAATTGCCCCAGCGCCATGAGAATCTTCTGAAGAATTACGCTGTCCTCCCATAAAGAAAGCAAAATTACCAAGCATCGAAATTGCCCCTGCAATCGTTGCGGTTAGAGTCATTGTTAACGTATCACGATGCTCAATATGTGCGAGCTCATGCGCCATAACGCCGGCAATTTCCTCAGCGCTTAACCGCTCTAACAACCCAGTACTTGCAGCAACAGCTGCATTTTGCGGATTACGTCCCGTCGCAAAAGCATTTGGCTGTGCATTCTCAATAACATAAACCTTTGGTTGAGGAAGAGAAGCTTTTTTAGCTAAATCGCTTACAATCTTATAATAAACTGGTGCTGAATGCTGATCAACTTCACGCGCCCCGTACATGCGTAAAACGATTTTATCTGAATTCCAATAAGAAAAAAAGTTTAAACCACTTGCCATCAAAAGAGCAATGACCATGCCACCGCCCCCTCCAACAAGATAACCAACTCCCATAAAGAGAGCAGTTAAAAAAGCCAAAAGCATAGCTGTACGCATTATATTCATTACTCAAAAAACTCCATGATAAAAGTCAATCAATACTATATGATGGTGTTTTCTTTCTGCTTCTTCAATGGAATAGGTGTAAAATGAATAAAAAAGATGAGAAAACAAGCAAAAAAAATGCAACTGTCGTTAAACAGCAATCTCTTTCTCCCGCAGCACAACGCGCCCTTAAAGAAGCTGAAGAAAGACGAAAACGCGCAGCAAAAAAGGAACAACCTTTAGAAAACGGCGGACGCGGCGGCAAAGACCCTTCCCGCTATGGAGACTGGGAAATTAAAGGCCGCGCCATTGATTTTTAAAACCATTGATTTAAAAAAAAAAAAACGGCGCAATTTAAACAAGCAGCTTTTTAATGAAAATCCGTTTTTGATAGACAAAAACGGATAATATTTATTTTTCTAAAGCTTTTAAAACACATTGATTAAACAACCATGCTTCTTATGCTGAAGCAGATTCTGCTTCAGCCGCTGCCGCTGCTTCTTCTGCTGCTTGCTTTGCTGCTGCTATACGTTCTTGTGCTTTTTTACCCGGTTCACCTTTATGTGGATTATTACGAGTTGGACGCTTTTTCAAGCCAGCTGCATCTAAAAACCGTAAAACGCGATCTGTTGGTTGAGCCCCTTGCCCAAGCCAATATTGGATACGTTCTTCATTAAGTTTCACCCTCGGTCCATCTTTAGGCAACATTGGATCCCATGCACCAACACGTTCAAGAAACCGCCCATCGCGCGGACTACGAACATCTGCAACGACGATATGATAGTAAGGACGTTTTTTTGAACCTCCACGGGACAAACGAATTTTCAATGCCATATTTTATCTCCTATTGTCAGCTCTGGCTTTCGTTTAAATTGACTTTTTTTATTTTTTGCTCTTCAGCAATAACTTCATGATGACTCACAACTTCTTTAATAATAAATTTTAAAAATCTTTCAGCAAAATCAGGATCAAGATCACTATCCATAGCCAATTGCCGCAAACGCGCTACCTGATATTGCTCACGCAGAGGATCTACTTTAGGCAAATCATAACGCGCTTTTAAGCGCCCAACAGCTTTCGTACAACGAAACCGCTCTGCTAAGATATGAATCAAGGTTGCATCAAAATTATCAATGGATGCTCGTAAATGTGCCAATTCGTTTAATACTGTTTCCTGCATTATATTCCTTTCCCTCTTTACATCTTATTTTTTCTTAGGATGCTGAGGAAAATTTCCCCCATCGACAATGCCATTGGAAAGACCAGGAAATGTAGGTCCACGCTTAGGAAGTCCGGGCAAGAGCTTCCCTCCATTACCATTTTCAATTTGCTTTTGAAGCATTGAGAATTGCTTTGGATCCAATCCCGACAAATCCGGCATAGCTGGAGAATCCCCTCCCAAGTTTCCCATACCACCCAAACCCATTTTGGAACCAAGGCCTCCCAACATTTTTCCCATAAAACCACTTTTTCCTTTACCACCCATGGCTTTCATCATATCAGCCATTTGGCGATACATCTTCAAAAGTTTATTAATATCAGCCGCTGTCGTACCAGACCCCTTAGCAATTCGTTGTTTGCGGCTATGTTTTAAAAGCTCTGGATTCGCCCGCTCTTTGGGTGTCATAGATGAAATAATGGCCAATTGACGATCAAACAAACGATCATCAAACCCCGCAGCCGCAATCTGCTCTTTGACCTTCCCCATTCCTGGCAACATGCCCATAATACCGCCCATTCCACCCAGTTTTTTCATTTTCTGCAACTGTTCTGCAAGATCATTCAGATCAAATTTTCCAGCTTGCATTTTTTTTGCAAAAGCAGCAGCTTTCTCGTGATCCATTGTTTCAGCAGCTTTTTCAACCAAAGAAACAATATCCCCCATTCCGAGAATACGATCAGCAATACGACTGGGATGAAATTCTTCTAAAGCATCTATTTTTTCACCAGTTCCAATTGCTTTAATTGGTTTACCTGTAACAGCACGCATAGAAAGAGCAGCGCCACCACGCCCATCACTATCCATCCGTGTTAAAATAATCCCCGTAATCCCTACACGCTCATCAAAAGAACGAGCAAGATGAACGGCATCTTGCCCCGTCAAACTATCAGCCACCAACATAATCTCATGAGGAAGGGAACATGCTTTAATTTCAGCCAATTCGAGCATCAAAGCTTCATCAATATGATTACGTCCTGCTGTGTCAAGAAGAAGCACGTCATAACCACCCAATTTAGCAGCCTGTACGGCACGTGATGCAATATCAACAGGCAGCTGACCCGCAATAATAGGCAAGCTTGCAAGTTTTGCCTGTTCTCCCAATTGGCGCAATTGCTCCTGTGCAGCGGGACGGCGTGTATCTAATGACGCCATGAGAACTTTTTTATTGTGCTTATCAGTAAAACGTTTTGCAAGCTTTGCTGTTGTGGTTGTTTTTCCCGAACCTTGCAAACCAGTCATCATGATAACAACTGGAGCTGGTGCATTTAAATCACTCAGAACGCTTTCATTTCCAAGAATATGAACCAATTCATCATGAACAATTTTAACCACCATTTGGCCTGGTTTAATTGATTTAACGATTTCGGCCCCAACAGCTTTTTCCCGAACTCTATCGGTAAAAGAGCGCACAACATCAAGAGCAACATCAGCTTCCAATAAAGCGCGACGAATTTCACGCAGCGCCTCTACAACATCCTGATCCGATAAAGCGCCACGTCCCGTCAAATGAGACAGGATAGAACCAAGTCGCTCTTGCAAGGATTCAAACATCATTTACCTCATTGTTGCATAACAAACAAACCAAAATAGCATCCGAGAACGCATCGCGCCGTCGGATGTTGACCTCTGAGATCTCTTTATACCCTTAAACTGGGGTCTCAGTCGGTGGCTCCAAGTTAATTTTGTCACTGAAAGCTTGCTCCTTCAAACAATAAAACCCCAGCTTTGTCAAGTTTTATCATAAAATATCTTTTTATACGAAGAAATAAAAACAACAAATACTATACTTCAAAACTTTCAACTTCAACACGCATAAAACAACCTGTTTCCTGTTCCATGCTCCATAATTTTCCGCTAGAGATATCAAACCAAACCCCATGCAATGTCAAAAAACCTTGATCTTTGCGAAGCTTTATCCACGGAAACGTCTCTAAATTTCTCAACGAATGGCGAATAGAAAGCTGCTCTAATGCCGTCTGTTTTTCTGGCCAAGACAACGACTTATTATTCAAAACGATTTCTGCTGCTGGTGCTAAGAGACTTATCCATTGACCGATAAAATCATTTGATAATAAAGATTTATATGTCTCATTAAGAGCAGTACGAATGCCTCCACAATGGGCATGACCAAAAACGACAATATGTCTCACCTCAAGCAATTGCACAGCATATTCAAGAGCTGCTGATGTTGCGTGATATTGGTCATCAGGAGAAAAAGGAGGAACCACATTGGCCACGTTGCGCAGGGTGAAAATTTCCCCTGGCTTAGCATCAAAAATCATTTCTGGTACTGCACGCGAATCACAACAAGCAATGACCAAAACTTCAGGTTTCTGCCCCTCAATCGCCAATTGCTGATAATCTGCTATTTTATATAAAAAATGATTGTTTATAAAGTTTTGGTAACCACTTAAAAGTCTTTCTGGTAAATGCGCCATTCTCTCTTTACTTTTGCTTATTTTTTTACTTTTATTTTGTATATTTAAAAAAACAAACTATTAACATACAAAAATACTAAAAGTGCCCTTTCCTTGAAGCAAAATATTTCTTTAAAGTACAAAATATTACTAAAAAATAGCAAAAACAAACTCATTCTTTCCAAATAAAGAGCTATTTTCTTTAGAAAGAAGGTGTTACAGTATATAAAAAATATAATGGTCTGCTTTTAATAAAGACCCCTTAAGAGCAAAAAGGGAGAGTGAATGTGTTGCAACAAAAAAAAACAGAGACAAAAAACACCCAAGATAAAATAGAACAAATCCTTTTTGCCCAAACCGATAAAGAAGATATTGCTTATTACGAAAATGAAGAACTTCAAAAAGCCACAGCCATCGCGGTAAAAGCTTTTAATCTCCATCAGACGGGAAAAAATACCATCTGCTTTGAGCAAAATTTAACCCGTAGTAACAGACCTATAACCGTTATCACGCTTGTCAATGATAACAAACCCTTCCTTCTCGATTCTATTTTAAATGTTTTTAATCAACACAAAAACCATATCTATTTGATTGCACACCCCATTATTGATTGTGCTTCTGGAAAACGCATCAGTCTGATGCAAATTCACATCGAGTCATTAAACAAACAGCAAATACAAAAACTTGAAAATGAACTCACCTTAGTTCTTGAACAGGTTAATGCTGCTGTACAAGACTGGAAACCTATGCTTGAAGAAGTTGAAAAGCAGATTCATGCCTACCAAATAAGTCTTCCCCCACACTACAAACAAGAAGGCGAAAAAGCTATTGAATTTCTTCACTGGCTAATGGATGATAATTTCATTTTCCTTGGTATGCGCACTTACAACTTCATCAAAGACCAAAAACCCCTAAAATCCTTTACAGCGAGTAATATTGAGCTTGGTATACTCACGGATGCTTCTATTCATATTGTTGACGATAAAAGCATGAAAGAACCTCCTCAAGAAGTTTTATCCTTCATGGAAAGCGATAATCTGTTTATCGTGACAAAAGCGAACAGCCGCTCCAAAATTCACCGTTCTGTTTGGCTCGATTATATTGGTCTTAAAATCTTTGATAAAGAAAACCAACTCTGTGGAGAATTACGCATTGTAGGGCTTTTTACCTCCTCAGCTTATACACGTTCTATTTTGCAAATTCCTTTCTTAAAAGAAAAAGCCCGAACTATTATTCAACGTCTTGGACACAATCACGCCGATTATTCAGGTAAAGCACTCATCAGTGCTTTAGAAACCTATCCAAGAGATGAAATGTTTCGCTCTGATGTTGATACATTGACAGAAAACACTAAGCTTATTCTACAATTAGATGAGCGCCCACGTTTACGAGTTCTTGCCCACACTGATTCTTTTGGACGCTTTGTTTCTATCCTTGTCTACGTACCGCGTGACCAATATAGCAGCAGCCTGCGTGAAAAAGTTGGCGAACATTTTGTTGAGCTTTATAAAGGTGACTTTTTTGAATCTTATCCGCTATTTTTGGAAAGCCCCCTTATACGTGTCTATTATATCATCCATCGCAAAGGAAACGAAACTGTTCCCCTTCATGAGCGCTCCACACTTGAACAACATGTACGTTCGATTGCACGAAGTTGGGAAGACAGGGTTCAAGCCATCGCTCTTACCCAGAAAATAACAGAGCAACAAACACGTCTAGCCAGCGAATTCCCCAACAGCTATCGTGATTTATTTTCAGCTGAAGACGCTATTAACGATGCCGGACATATTCTAAGTCTTCATGATGAAAAGCCGCTTTTCGTGATCTTTTATCACGCACAAAACAAAGAAAAACAGTACATTTCTCTTCGGCTTTTTCACCGCCACGAAGCTCTTGCCCTTTCCAAACGTGTACCACTCCTTGAAAATATGGGGTTTCGCGTTATTGCTGAACAAACCCTTGAATTACCAGATGGCAATGGGCGCTCTGTGTATCTTCATGATATGCAGCTGGAAAGTACTTTCCAGCGCTGTATCGATTTTGAAAAAGACGGGCAAAAACACGCCGAAACCTTTGAAGCCATTTGGGCACAAAATGCTGATAATGACGGCTTTAATGCTCTCACCCAAACAGCTGAGCTTGATTGGCATGAAATTGTTATTTTGCGCCATTATGGGCGCTATCTCCAACAAGCTGGAATTCCTTATTCGCAAGATCGCGTTGCCCAAACTTTAAATGCATATCCTGACATTACCCAAGATCTTTATGCTTTATTTCATTTAAAATTTCATCAAAGCCATACAGAAAAAGAACGGGAAAAAAACCAACAAGTTATTCAAAAGCGCATTGAAGAAAAATTACGGAAAGTCTCTGGTTTAGATGATGATCTCATTTTACGCCGTTATTGTAACCTTATCGAGGCGAGTTTACGAACGAATGCCTTTACGCCTCTTCCTGATGGAAGTCCACGGCGTATTTTAGCCACCAAATTAAATCCACGCCAGATTGAAGGTTTGCCTGAACCGCGCCCTTACCGAGAAATTTTTGTTTATGGACCAGAAGTTGAAGGGGTCCATTTGCGTTTTGGACCTATCGCTCGTGGCGGCATTCGTTGGTCTGACCGTGCATTAGATTACCGCACCGAAGTGCTTAGCTTAGTCAAAGCCCAACAAGTTAAAAATGCGGTTATCGTTCCTGCAGGTGCAAAAGGTGGATTCTATCCCCATCGGCTTCCCCAAACAAATGACCGTGCTGTCATCATAGAAGCAGCACGACAAGCTTATACAGACTTTATAACAGCTTTGCTCTCCATTACAGACAATCTGATTAACGGCAAAATAAGTTCTCCCCACAATGTCATCTGTCATGATGACCCTGACCCCTATTTTGTTGTTGCGGCGGACAAAGGAACAGCAACTTTTTCTGATACAGCCAACGCCATCAGCCAAGCAAACCACTTTTGGCTTGATGATGCTTTTGCCTCTGGAGGTTCAGCAGGTTACGACCACAAAGACATTGGTATTACAGCTAAAGGTGCATGGGAAGCCGTCAAAAGACATTTTAGAGAATCATTTAATCACGATATTCAAACAACGCCCTTCACCTGTGTCGGTGTTGGCGATATGTCTGGTGATGTCTTTGGCAATGGAATGCTGCTTTCCAAACAAACAAAATTGATTGCCGCTTTTGATCACCGCGATATCTTTATTGATCCAGATCCGAACATAGACGAAAGCTATGTAGAGCGTACGCGTCTCTTCAGACTACCTCGCTCAAGCTGGCAGGATTACGATAAAACCAAATTATCAAAGGGCGGTGGCATCTTCTCACGAAAAGAAAAAACCATTACTCTCTCACCTGAAGCAGCACAAGCCATTGGTTTCGAAAAACAAACAGGAACACCCTTTGAAATTATCTCTGCTCTTCTCAAAGCCCCTGTTGATCTTTTATGGTTCGGTGGCATTGGTACTTATATCCGTGCTGCAACAGAAAACGATGCCCAAGTAGGTGATCGAGCAAATGATGCAATACGCATTACCGGAGAACAAGTGCGTGCAAAAATTATTGGTGAAGGAGCTAATCTTGGTGTTACACAACGTGGACGGATTGAATATGTCTTAAATGGTGGTCGATGCAACACGGATGCCATTGACAATTCTGCTGGTGTGAATTGTTCTGATATTGAGGTCAATCTCAAAATTGTTCTTGCATCAGCACTACGTGCCAAAACGTTAACCCGCGAAGAACGCAATAAGCTCTTGAAAAAAATGACGCCTCAAGTCGAGCAACTTGTCTTGCGCAACAATTATCTACAACCTCTTGCGCTTTCTTTGGCGGAAAACCAAAGCACTACTGATTTGCCCTATCAAATACGCTTTATGCACGATTTAGAACAAAAAAAGCTTCTAGATCGTAGAGTTGAAATACTCCCTGATGAGCAAATTTTACGACAAAGAACAACCCAAGGCAAAGGTCTTCTCCGTCCAGAACTCGCCGTTATTTTTGCCTATGCTAAATTGACCTTAAAAGAAGAAATTGCTAATAGCCCCATTGTTGATGATCACTATTTCAATACAGCCTTGCTGAACTATTTTCCAACCCAAATTCAAGAAAATTTTAAGAAGGAAGTTATTAACCATCAATTGCGTCGTAATATTATCGCAACGCTGATTGCCAACGATATTGTAAATCGTGGAGGCCCCACTTTTGTTAATAGACTACACGATGCAACAGAACAAAAGACTGAAAATATTATTCGCGTTTTCATTGCCATCCGCGATGGTTTCGAAATTCCTCAATTGTCTGAGCAAATTGATAAGCTTGATAATAAAATACCCGGTCTTGTCCAAAATAAATTCTACGCAACAATGACCCCAATGCTCTTTGAAACAACCAATTGGGGTTTGCACAACATAGATCTCTCACGTCCATTAGAAGAAATTGTAAAAACAATAAAACAAGCCCGTAGCGTTATTGAAAAAGAGCTTATGCATTCTCACGGCAACGATATTAAGCAAAAGATTGAAGAAAAAGCATTACACTACAGCGAAGAGGGAGCACCAAAAGCATTAGCGAAACAATTAGCTCTCTTGGAAGCTGCTTCAACAATCTGTGATATTTCTTTGATTGCAAAACAAAGCAACAGTGATCTTATTAAAACCGCAGAGATCTACTTTTCACTTGCGCAAATCATTCGTATAAACCGCATTAACGAAGCAAGTCGTATAATTCCTGTAGTAGATTATTATGATAGTATGGCTTTAAGCCAAGCCAAAGAAAATGTTTCTGAAAGCTTTCGGCAAATCGTTATGAAAATCCTCAAAAATTATGGAAAGAAAAAAGATCCTTTTGACACTTGGAAAAAAACAGAAGAAGATCATATTCACAACATTACAAACCGCATTAGCGCCCTTATTGAAAATGATCTCAATATTTCTCGTTTTACTTTTGCAGCAGGATTGATTTCTCAACTTCAAAATATTGGCTTTCAAACCTAAAGAAAATACAAAACGACCCCCTCAATCTCCCGTTCTATCCCACCACCACAACAAACCAACTAAGACAGAGCAGAAGTTTGCATTTTAGACATAACACCAAAAATAAAAATCTCGCTATTTATCACAATAGAATTGTTTGCAACAATTTCAAAAAAACAACAGGATTGATTTCTCACCCTAAAAACATAAACTTTCAGACTTAAAAGCAGTACAAAACAGCTAAGCTTTTGCTCCGTTCTATCCATCCATGACTAATCAACAAGGGAAGAACGGAAACCCTATCCCGCATTTTTAGACAGAGCACTCAAAATAAAAAATAAATTCAAATTTTACTGTCAAATATCCTTCATCATAAAAATATAATATATTGATTTACAATCATAATTTTATCATTTTTATGATAATCCGATATTCTAAATTTGTCTCATTTAAAATCTATTTATATTCAATTAATTAACCCCATTTCCCCTTGCATATTGCAAATGGGAAAGCCGAATAGATAAAAACAGTAAAGAAAGGACTAAAAATGCCCCTCATAAACCGCCACAAGTGCCAAAAGCTGCAGTAAGATTGAGAATTAGCAAATATAAGCAAATATAATATGATGATGTTTTCCCCTAGCTTGTTACTCCGTAACCGAAAAGATGATGGTGCTTAATGGCTTTATCCTTATACCATTCACAGGCGACATCGTGAAATAGGAAGCACTGAGAAATATTTTTTTAACAAATGCGTAAATATGCAATACAAATATATTCTGTTTTACGTGGAAGGCATATAGCTTCATTAAAAAATATCAGAAATAAAAGGATAAGCTTAATCCATTATTTAAAAGATATAACTGTAACTGCTTTTGAAATGCGTAAAATCGAATAAAAAATGACAGTAAAGATGGATGTTGATTTTCCCCTTTACAACTTCATATCTTCCTCCAACTAGGCTATTTACTTGTTTTAAGAGGTTACACCCAAACAGATATATGCAATATGCTCATTCCATATATAAAGAAAAAGGTTCCTAACAAGTACCATACCACCTGTATAAAAAGGCAATTCAGCATACTTTAAAATGCCACTTTTTCCATAGAAACACTGTTGCTATATGTAGTTTGACATAAGATTTTGTACTAAGTGAAAAGAGGTTGGACGAGTTAGGAGTAGGTGATAATTTTTTATTTTTATAGCTATTTTTTTACCATTAAATACGCATTTTGTTAAAATAGATTTTGACACTCTAAAATTGCAAAAAAGTGTGAAAATCAGAAAAAGTTGAAATTTGGTAGTAAAAATGAAAAAAGGCTTTGGTACAACACCTAAAGTGGAGCAAGACGACCAAGTTTTAAAAAGCCTAATTTTACCCACCCATTGTTAATGAGCAAGGAAAGAACGGGAGCGCCATCCGCATTTTTAGGCAAAGCACCCAAAATAAAAAATAACGCTTGAAGATTATTGGCTTGCGCGGGAAATAAGCGCTGCAGAGTGTCAAGAAGCTTCATAGACTGAATAAGGACAAGTTCAAATTTTGCTGTCAAATATCCTTCATCATCAAAAGAAAAAGGTCCACTAATACGCACTGCACCACCTGTATGAAAAGTCAATTCACCTTGCTTTAAAAGTCCACTTTTTCCATACAGTCGTTGTTGCCAATTTTTTTCTTCATCTTCAGACAGAAAAGACATGTCATTTAAAATCCATTTCAAATTGCCATCAATTTTAGGAATATCAACAAAAGAAGATTTTAAAAAGGGAGAAGCATCAAAACCGTCAAAAGTTATATGTCCCGATAAATTATTCTTTTCATGTTTTAGATCAAAACGCAAAAATTCTGCCGTTATTTTTTGAAGCATATCTTGTGGCTCTAACGGCTGAATAATCACGTCATGCGTATTTTGCAAAGATGCCGGATCTTCAATATTTTCTTGTGTCGTTTTTTTATCTGTCGTTGGTGCTCTTAATGCTTCTTGAAGCTTTTGATCTTCAGGGGAAGAGGAAAAAGATGAAATCTCAAGCCCTTCAGCTATAAACTTCAATGTTTTACCCGTTTTCCAATAAGGCTCTGTTTCAATCACCAAATTGCGCCAATGCGATACTATGGGAGTTTTTCCGGAAAAAACAATTAATGCAGGAGAATGAACATTAAACTCGACCAAATGAGGTGCGTAAATTGGTGCACCAGCTGTCAAACGCCCCGTCGATAAAGAAACCCCATGTAAAGGCCAAGAAAATTGAAACTTGTCACAAACAACACCGACACGTAAAGGATAACCATCCCTGTGCACATTCTCACATACCGCCGCCATATTATGGGAAGATACTTTTGTGAATATATTAGAAACATAGTCTTCTATTTTACGCGAAAAAAAAACCAGAGTGCGCTATAAATAAATATCAGAGCAAGACAAAAGAGCCCACAAATTAAATAACTCAAAGAAAAACTTTTTTGTGATGATGGTATTTGAAAGGATTTAGACAATATTCAAACTTTCTTTATCTCTTAACTTCCTCCCCACCCTAAAAAGGATAAAGATTCCCAACCACGTTCAGTTTATACACAATCCAACTTCTTAATCCACCGGATTTTATCTACTGATCACTTCAAGAAGTCCCTATACATCGTTCTAAAGTACAGTATCTCATAAGCTCAATAAACAAGATTTTCTTAAAAAAACCCATTACACCCTTTAACAAAAAACACCTCATGTGTAAAGTTTTACATAGATTTTCTACCTCTAGCTTAAACCATACTGTTTTACAGCACAACAAAAATGATAATGAATAGTGTTTCTTAACGATAAAGCCATTGAGCCCCCCATCTTTACGCTTATGGAGACCCCAAAGCCAGCACCATCATTATATTTGGCTAGCCCCCAAATGTTGCGACAGCCCTTGGCACTTAAGACAGTTCATAAGAAGCATTTTTAGTCTTTTCTTATACAGTTTTTGCCCACACGCCAGCCCTACTTGTGACATGCAAACAAGAGGTTTTTATTGAGTCAACATACACAGGTTTGGAATGAAAAAACCTTACTATATTCGGGGTTCTCATTCAATATACAAAACCGTGAATTACCTATATAAATCAATTCGTTGTCAACAATCACACAAGTACGGGCGGTGTACAAAAAATCTGGTGTAATGCGCTTTCAAACCATTGGCTCAAAGCTCGATCATAGATTAAACGACCTTTCAAATGTGCACAAGCAGGTTGAGCACCTTTTTCAGTCAATTTATGTGCCGAACGCACGACCAAACGCCGCATCATAGCGCGTGTAAATTCAGCATGAAACTGCAAACCCCATGCATTGTTTCCATAACGAAAAGCTTGTGTAGGATATGTATTCCCTGTTGCCAAAAGCATTGCCTCTTTCGGTAAATCATAAATACCTTCATCATGGAAATGGTAGACCATCTCTGGCCAATTCATCAATTCCTTCCCTTGTGGGGTTGCTTCTAGTGGATACCAGCCGACTTCAACAGTCCCATCACTTCTTGTACCAACGCGCCCCCCTAGATTTCGCGCTAACATTTGTGCTCCAAGACAAATACCCAAAAAAGGCTTATTTTCCTTTAGTGATAACGAAATCCAATCAATTTCCTCACCAATATAGGCTTCGCTGTCATTCACACTCATCGGTCCCCCTAAAATAACAACGCCGGCATAATGCTCTAATGTATCAGGGAGTTTTTGTCCAAAAATAGGACGATAAATATCAAGAACAAAACCATTTTGTTGTAAAAATTTTCCCAACCGACCAGTATAGGTAGAGCGCCGATGAATAACGACAGCAATCCTTGGTTTGTTATTTTTTTGTTTTTTATCAAGACATCTCTGATTTAAAAACATTTTTTAACCAATCACCTCTGCTACCAAGCAAAACTTTATTTTTAAAGCATAAGAGAATAATTTTATTGGACAAGACTAACGATATTTTTTCTTCTAGGTCAATTGTTTCTTCTGAGAAAACATTCGTATTATCAACATTGGTGCAATTTAAAATAAACGAAATTTTTTCCTCGATAAAGATGTTTCTTCTTCTATTTTAACCCCTGGATCATCAACATTTAAGTGAGTTTGACTGAACATTTTTACATCTTTTTCTTTTATATCTTGTTTCTCCACCTGCACATTATGCAAAAGAGAATCATCTACAGGTGTTAATTTTTCAAGCTTCTTATCTCCAACATCATCACTTTTTCCCATAACATACTCTTTGTCTTGCCTTTTCGACACAATATTGTCCGCCTCTAATGTGAGAGAAGGCATACAAGGAGGCGCCTTCCATTCAAAACAGCCCAAACGTCCACTGATTGGAGAAACCACTGACCAAGAAGAAAAAATGGCCCCATCACACATCCACACTGGATCACGTTCAGCACGAAGTGCTAAAGAAAGCCATTGACGCACAGCACCTTGATTGTTTCCCTGTGCCTCTTCAATATCTGCCAACAATAAATAAACACTTTCCCGTGGATGACATTGTAATGCTTTTTGTGCCTTCTCTCTTGCTAATGCTGTTTCACCAGCATCCAAAGCTGCTTTAGCAATAAGGAAAGCCGACTCAAATGCATCTTTATTATAAGAAGCAAGTGTCTTAGCCCTTTTCAATCGCCCAATGGCTCCTTCTTCTCTTTCAAGATAAAGCGCTCCCAAGTCAGGATGAGGCTCCTTTTGCCAAGCCGCTATAATCATTTTATCCGCTTTACGCGTTTCGTTTAATTTATAAAGAATATCAGCAGCAATAACTATTATTGGAACAAAATCAGGCGCCAATTTATGGGCTTTCAAAATAGCTTCACGTGCTTGTACAGGATGTGTATCAAACAAAGAAAGTGCCTGCCCACTTAGTAGTAAAACCTGTATATGCTGCCGCTCTGGAATCGCGCGAATAGAACGCGGGAGAGCTTTTTGCGTTCTTTCAAAAATAGTAAGTGCCTTATCCCATTTACCCTCAGTACTTAACCGATCAAGCACCGCCTGATGCGCCCATAAAAGTGCTGGCGATAAAGTCAGTGCCTCTTCAGCATATTGTTGCGCTGCCTCATAAGCTTTACTCTTCATTGCTTCACGAAACAAACCATAAAGTCCAACCAGTTTTGTCGGATCTTCCTTTCTCATCTCTTCATAAAGACCGATGGCGCGAACAGAGTCATTTTGTAAAGACAAGGTTTGCGCTTGTAAGAGTTTTACCAATGGCTCTTGTTTCCCTGCAAGATATTTAGCAACACGTGCTTCCATTTTTTGCGCAACCATACTATCACCAGCAAAAGTTGCAAGAATCCCCTTTGAAAGAGCTTCGTAACCACGCTTTTGATGGCGTTTATAAAAATAATTGGAAAGAGCATTCGGTATGGAAAAAAAGAAAGACAATAACCACCATAAAAGCACCAGCGTTACAAAAAATAAAATAAGCACACTTAACACTGTAAGAAATGAAGCAGAAAATCTGAAATGCAAAAATGTGAGAACAAAAATACCATTGTGATTAGCAACCCACGTGAAAGCTAAACCGAGGATACAAACAACAAAAATATAAATAAAAACACGTATCATCTTGGGCCTATTTACATCTTTGTTGCTTTAAAAGATCCTTGTTGCACAGACAATAACAATTGCTGCAACAACTGTTGAATAGCAATATGTCTTTCAAGCTGCTTAACAAAATCCATTGAAACATCTTTTGCACTTTGGGGCAATGATTGCCATTCGCTCAAAGCCTTTTCGTAATCACCAGCTTGAATGGCAACTTCCATGCGTGCCGCAATAGCCCCCAGCGTTGTCCCTTCAACATTTCCAATCGGTCGCGAAACAATGAGCCCTTTTATCCACGCTAAAATTCGGTCAAAAAAACCAGCATCTGACGCAACAAGATTTTGCGTACCAACAATTGCATCAGCAACATGAGCAAAATCAACTGAAAGTTGTGCTGAACTTGGAAGACCCACAGTAGCTGTTTTTTGCAACACATCAAGTCCATTAATCGAAGGCGATAATTGCCGCAACAGCTTTAATTCATTATTATAAGATCCACCACGCTCTACAGCATTTTTTAATGAACTAATTGCAGTAAAGAGCGCGGTATCTATTTCTTTTTTCTCACTATTTTTAACAGCAGTTTCTTCCTGTAGTGCTTCTAACTGTTGTTTTAACGCAGCAAGATCATTTGCATTGCTCTGCCCAACAGACAAAGCCGTCTCTATCTCTTTCGACTTTCTAACAAAAGTTTGTACAATTTCTTCAAGAGCTTTTACTTTTTCCTCTAAAATCGCAAAAGCTTTTTTGCTTTCTTCTTTCGATAGTTCATCATTTTTCGTTGTTTTAAACTGTTGTGATGAAAAAGAAGAAAACTCTGTTTTTAACGTATCAATTTCTTGAAAGACCCGCCTCAATTGTTCCTTTGTGTCTTCACCTTGACTTTTTGCGGCTTCAGCAATCTGCAAAGCTTTTTCTCCTCCAGCAGAATTTTCCACAAAAGGAGAAGGAAAAAAACCAGCCCATTGAAGCCCCATAAAAATTCCCAAAGCAATGAATCCCCCCAAAATCCCAGAAAGGGACAAGAAAAGCCAAGTTGTACTAGAGATACTTTTATCCTGACTTTGCATATTCTGTTCTTCTCGCGCTTGAGATTCTACAGAATTATGGATTTTTTCCTCTGAATCATGGGGAACAGCTTCATGTTCAATAACTGGTTTCTTACGGCGCGTACCAGCATAATGTGGTTTAACTTTTGGTTTTGAAGAATCGACCATCTCTGTCACTTTTCGTGCACACTTTTTTTAATGATAAAATAATAAAATGAAAAAAGTTTTAAAAACGCAGCTTTTCTCAATAATATTTACAATTATCGCCTTTAATAGACAAGTTTTTAAAAAACATTTGCATTTTATACTCGAAAATACAGCTTTATTTTTTAATCAACGATATCATAAAATTCAAAGAAAATGCCAAAACACATATTTTTCATAGAAAAAACAATTCTAAGAGAAATACTTTGCATCTTTTTCTGTTCATGGTACGCACGCAGGAAAGAAGCTTCAATATAAGGTTTTGTTTAAAATGCGTCTGCTGGGAATAGAAACAAGTTGTGATGAAACGGCAGCAGCTGTCATTGAATATAACAATGAATCAAACAGCCAAATTCTTTCCAATGTTGTTTGGAGTCAAATTGATCACCATGCACCTTACGGCGGTGTTGTTCCTGAAATTGCTGCTCGTGCCCATGTTGAAGTTCTTGATCATTTAATTCTGCAAGCACTAACAGAAGCAAACACAAAATTAAAAGATATTGATGGCATTGCAGCCACCAGTGGACCTGGTTTGATAGGAGGATTATTGGTAGGCGTTATGAGCGCAAAAGCACTCTCTCTTGCCACTGGCAAACCATTTATTGCGGTAAATCACTTAGAGGGACATGCTTTAACAGCTGTGTTAACGCACAACGTCAGCTTTCCTTATTTATTACTTTTAGTTTCAGGGGGTCATACACAAACAATCATTGTTCATGGAGTAGGCAACTACCAACGTTTAGGAACCACTATTGATGATGCATTAGGAGAAGCCTTTGATAAAACAGCAAAACTTTTAGGTCTTCCTTATCCTGGTGGACCAGCACTTGAAAAAGCAGCTTTATTTGGTGATAAAAATCGCATCCCTCTTCCACGTCCTTTAAAAGGTGAAAAACGATTAGATTTTTCTTTTTCAGGACTCAAAACTGCTGTTCGACAAGCCGCAACAGCCATAGCTCCTCTTACAGAAAATGATATTGCTGACATTGCCGCAAGTTTTCAAGCCGCCGTAACCGATACAGTACGTGATCGCGTTCACCTCGCTCTACAACACTTTGCCCACCAATATCCTCTCTCTCATGATCAAGAAAAGCGTTCTCCTGCTTTGGTTGTCGCAGGCGGTGTTGCCGCAAACCAAGCCATTCGCTCTACATTACAAGAACTTGCCCATCAACATGGCTTTGAATTTATAGCCCCTCCTCTTTCCTTGTGTACCGATAATGCTGCAATGATTGCTTTTGCCGGTGCACAAAAGCTTGCACGAGGAGAAACAAGCCCTCTTGATATTGCCCCTCGCTCACGCTGGCCATTAGATGAAAAAGCCCCCCCCTTGATTGGGATGGGTCGCCGTGGAACAAAAGCATAATAAAATTGACGTCCTACACACATCTTAAAGAACGAAGATTTCTACTCAATCCGGTCTATAGATAGTCCGAATTCTCTATCGAGCAGATTCCACCTGCTTCCCACTCACACAATTCACTTAACCCAAAGATCGATACGTAAACCTAAATATTCACCACACATTCTTAAAAACTTCATGTTTCAAAAAACTGCCTTATATCATTACACTTCAAATGACGGTATTTTACAGCATAATAAGACGCACTCTATCCCACAAAGCATAGATATGAATGCCATTCGTTGACCTCATCATCTTTGATCATTTATTCGTTTCATTGTCATTGTAATTTTAAAGCTTTTTAGAACCAATTTTCTTGCTAAATTCTCTCCAACGCAATGCTCCAATGATCCTATAGTAACTACATTTCAAACAGCAGCTGAAAAGATGATTAAGCTTCCACATGGCTGAGCAATTTTAAGTCTATTACTTCGATACACTGATATATTTTTCTGCTACAAGATAAGCAAAATACCTTTATACAACATAAAATATCAATGGAGCGCATTTTTCTATATACAAGTTATTTTGAAATAAGAAATTCTTTACCCCATTTTTAAAATTATCGTTAAGGATATTACGAAAATACTTATAAAAATCCGTATGATAAATACATAACAGTCTATGAAAAAGGAGAACTCATGGCTTATTGGCTTTTTAAATCTGAACCCCATAAATGGTCATGGGAGATGCAAAAGAAAAAAGGAGCTGATGGCGAACAATGGGATGGTGTACGCAATTATCAAGCTCGTAATAATATGCGCACTATGAAATATGGTGATAAAGGTTTTTTTTATCATTCAAATAAAGGTTTAGAAATTGTAGGAATTGTAGAAATATGTGCTGAAGCACACCCTGATTCTACAAGCTCTGATCCACGCTGGGAATGTGTGGACATCCGTGCACTTTGTGACATGCCAACACCTGTTTCATTAAAACAAATTAAAGCTAATCCCAAACTAGCAAATATGGTGCTGGTCAAAGCCAGCCGCTTATCAGTGCAACCCGTGACAGAAGATGAATGGAAAGAAGTCTGTTTGATGGGCAACCTTAAGAGGGAAATGCTTTTATCTTAAAACAATAATTTTTATTCATTAACTCATATAAAAAGATGCTTCATAGCGCAGAAGAATAAGCACAACACCTCCTTCTGTTGAGGTATTCTCATGCTAAATGCATAAATATGATATTTTTTTTGTCATTTTTTATCCTGCACTCTTTCTCAATACAGTCTCCTTCCAAATTACACAAAAAACCTCTTTATGATGCATCTTTTCGGCATTGCTAAAGGCAAAGCTTGCTCAACAATTATAATAAGCAACACCACGAACATAACACACAGCCCCTTCACACACAAATGCAACAAAAAAACAAAACTGAACGTGGATAAAAAACAATAAAAATGATCGTGAAATTCTCCTAAACAGTGCATATGTGCTAGGTGTTGCACAATTCTCTTCACGCTTAAAAAACGCATCATATTGCGTGTTCATTGTTTTGCATGTTGGACGAGTGCGCCTCATACCGCAGGATTCTCTCATTCCCAACCTGTTTATATTGAATCAATCAAAGGCTATTTGCTTGCACATTCTAAACGGAGAAAGTCCCATATGGAAAAAACCGTGAAAGAAAGGACTAAAAATTCCTCCTATGAATCGTCTCAAGTGCCAAGGACTGTCCGCAACACCCACGAGCTGGCAAAGTGAATGATAGTGCCACACCTTGTTTCTCCATAAAGCGTAAAGATGATGACACTCAATAGCTAAAACACGTTCTAGAACATAAAAAAACGCTTCCAACCAATACGTAAAATACCCTGCAGACGGAATACCGTCTTTTCAGCAAGCAACCATTAGAAATTATAAAAGTTTATTTTTTAGAAGCGCTCTTTTTTAATTTTCCTCTTTTAATTTTTCTTGCATGAAATCTTATTTTTCATGAAACTATATCAATCAGTGCATCAACATGCCTATAAGGAAAAACATGAACCACTATACTCTTTTAATCGTTGAAGACGATGATCTACGCCCTATTTTAGTAGAACAATTGCAAATGCATCAAGAGTTTAAAATTTTCCAAGCAAAAACAGCAGAAGCGGGAATGAGAATAATCCAAGAAGAAAATATTGATCTCACTATTTTGGGATTTCAACTTCCTGATCTTGATGGCTACAAAGCCGTTAAACAATTACGCACCCAAGGATTTCGTGCCCCCATTATCATGATAATAAATTATGATACAGACTGTGATAATATTTTAGATCTTGAAACAGGCGCCAATGATTATGTAACAAAACCCTTTCGCTTTGCGGTGTTATTAGCGAGAATTCGAGCACAGTTGCGCCAATATGAACAAAATGAAGACGCAACCTTTCATATTGGTCCCTATACTTTTAAACTAAGACAAAAACTTCTTCTTGATCAATGCAACAATAAAATCTGTCTCACAGAAAAAGAAGCAGCGATCCTTAAATGTCTCTATCATGCCAATGATAAAATTGTCAGCCGTGAAACATTGTTAGAACAAGTTTGGGGATATAATGAAAATATTATCACCCATACTTTAGAAACCCATATCTATCGTTTGCGACAAAAAATCGAAAACGATCCCTCCAATGCGCAAATTCTCATAACAGATCAAAATGGTTACCGTTTAAATCTTTAATTCGAGATTTTCTGTTTCAAAAATAATTTTAATATTCTAAATGAAAACAGAAACGAGATGAAAAAACCTTCGCATATAATTCGAATGCTATTACATAGAACTTACTCTTATGACAAAATATATAACATTATGAATAAAAAACGAAATATTCCAACATGAGAACCAAAAACAAAAATGCTTTCAACCCTCACGATATACTTTGTAACTTCTGTTTCACATGCTTTTGTTCTTTCTAAAGTTTTTAATATGTTTCGCATATAAATAATCGTGATATCTTTTAGCAACATTCTTGATCATAACTATCATCTTTAGATGAGTGCTATTTATGATTATTTTTTTCAGAAAAACCGCTCCACGCACTGCTTTATCTCACATTCACTAACCTAAATTGAGAGATGTTTTTTATCTTTATAGTTTTCCTCTATTCTTTATGACTTTATCTCCTCTTAAGAGGTTATATAATTCATGATATAACGCTAAATGTTTATCCTAACGATAAAGCCACTGGGCACCACCATCTTTACGCTTATAAAAGAACAAGCCAGCACCATCACACTTATGTTAGATCTCGATGTTGCAGAGGAGCCCTTGATACTTGAGATGGTTTATAAGAAGCATTGTAATCCTTCCTTGTACAGTTTTTAACCACCATAAACCATATTATGTAAGATCTCTTGGACTCTGCTATTTTTACGTTTACGAAGATACCAGCATTTTTTTCTTTTAAAATGTTTCCACTATTCATGAAATATGGTTTGGTATATAGATACTTGAGATTTTTATTCACATACCAATTCCACATATTAATGTACAAAAGAATATTTTTTAATTGTAAATGCAAAAAATTGAAATAAGAGAATGCCTCTATATTTGCGATTCTTATGACAATGACAAAATGATTAATTATTTTTATAAATTAAAATATTTCTTGTCTGTGGTGATAAAGCAGGAATAAAAATACGTCGCGACTGACGACGCTGTACGAGCAAACCCTGATAAACACGTTTTTGTGCCTGACACATTAAGAGTCCACCAAAATAAGGCAAAAGATAGCGAGCAAATGGCTCGTAAAAAAATGAGAACAACCGCGAAAAATACCCCGTAGAGGGCATATAATGTACAATTTCTTGTATTGGCCCAGAAACAAAATTTGTTTTTTCGAACAAACGAGTAATTTGTTGCCGACTATAGGGTTCGCCATAACCAAAGGGCGTAGTAATATTGCGCGCCCAAAAGCCAGAGCGATTAGGTACAATAACGATCAAGTGGCCATTGGGTGCTAAAACACGCCATATTTCATTCAACGTTTCAAATGAATTTTCTGTATATTCTAATGCATGTACCAATAAAATACAGTCAACTGACGCATCCGGAAGCGGCAAATCTTCTTCAAAAACAAGCGCTGTAGCAACTTGCTCAGAACAAGGCCAAGGCGAAACACCCTGAGAAGCTGGCATAAAAGCAAAACATTGTTGGGCACGTTCACGCAATGTAGAAAGATAAGGAAGTGCATAACCCAATCCCATAATCCGTTTATCCGTAAGATCAGGCCACCATAAATTCAATTGGTCACACAGCGTTTTTTGCACACGCAGTCCAAGTGCAGAAGCATAAAAATCTTTCAGCGTAACGATATCCAACTCAACATACCATGTAGAAACAAATTTCAAACATTACAGATTTTCATATACCAAACCTATATGGACTTCTGCTTTTTTTCCGCAATAGCGAACATTTCAATATTGCATATTTTAAACTTAAATGATTAAAAAATCAGTACAACAGGATGATTATTGCCTTACAAGCACTTTAATCATTTTTTTGGAGATAAACCCCATAGAGGTTCTTCATATACTGTTTTTGACATCAATTAAGAAAAAAGCCAACACTGGTTAATTAAAATGAAGCAATCTTTCAAGATAGTTTTTTTCTTCTTCTGAAAGATGCTCTTTACCAAGACGTTTGCGAATTTCATCCAAAATCTGCCGCGTACGCATTTGATCACTTTCTTGTGGTAGTGCCTCGCCTTCTTGTTCTTCATCTGTTGTTGAAGAAAGTGGACGTCCTAACGGATCTTTAGGACCAAAATCAGCATTTTGATCATCTCCCGTTTCTTTAAGTGTTTCGCGCATTTTTTTCAAAACATTTTGTGCACCTTGCCTCAAAGATTCCAAAGCATCAGACTGATTTTGTATAGATACCTGATGATTTCCATTATCAAGAGCATTTTCCGCAGAATTCATTTTTTCTTCTGCCCTTTTCAACGCCCCCCCTGTTTCAAATCCTTGTTCTGATAATTCTTTTTCTAATGTTGATAATTCAGATTGCAATTCAGCTTGACGTTTTTTTAAAGATTTTTTTTGTGTTTCCGGTACATTTTCTCCGCGTTTTTGTTCCATCTCTAACTGATGTGTTTCATTGAGAATTTCTTGCTGACGACGCATTAAATCTCCAAGCTGGTCCATCTTTTCTTTCATTTGTGCAGATTGGCTTTTTTCTCCCTCATTTTGATTGCCTTTTTGCACATGCAAATGATCAAGCGTCTGTTCAACTTCCGCCAAGAGTTGTTCAGCTGCTAAAGAAGAGCCCGTTTTAGCCATTTCCTCAATTAAATTTAGCTTTTCTTGTAATGTAGCTTCAGAAAGATTAGGACTTTTTGAGCTTTTAGAAACTTGACTATCCGGTGCTTTTTCAGCCAAAGCACGAATATACTCATCCATAGCTTGACGTAAATCTGCCATAAGCCGTTCAATTTCTGCCGCTGAAGCACCGTAACGCAATGCATCACGTAAAGCAGCTTGTGCTTGTTTTAACTTTTTTTGCACGGATTCAAGTTGATTGTCTTCAATACCCAAAGCAATTTGCCATAAATAATCCACCACATCGCGCAAATCCTCGTCTGTTTGTGCTAAAGAAAGTCTTGTCCACGCACTTTGTAGAACAATAAAATGCGATGCATTTTGCAACCCCTTTTCTGGACGTACAAGCAAAGCAGAAAGCATATCAAGTACCCGCTCTCGCGCTAAAGGATTAAGAGCTAATAAACGACGCAGTTCAACCACTGCGCGTGCAACAGGATTCGAAAAAACACGCTGTGGTAATATCATAACAAAAGTTTTGCTACGCCCTTTCTGCCCCGCACCATCTTCTGCCACCAAAGTAATTTTGACTTGCGAACCCGCCCATGGATGCGCTGATATATCCTGTACCATTCGCATTTTCCCCTTTCCACCACGCGGAAGAAGAAGTTCTATTTCCGGAGCATTATAAAGAGAAGAAGCACTTTTATTCTGAGGAAGAAAAGGCTCTATTTCAACAAAAGCCTTTGTCACACCATAATCATCATCCACCACATATCGTAACTCCAATGATCCCGTTAAAATCCTCCCTGGTTTTTCCAACCAATGAATTGTTGGAAGCGTGTCCTTAATTATCTGCAAATGCCATTGCTGTTTTTTACGACGTGATGATACAAATAAATTTATTGGATGCTTTAAATGTGTTTCAAAATGAACAATTGGATCATTCAAAGCTGTTTGTTCCGTTTTCTCTGAAAACGAAACTTCCCTCCCATCTTCTACAGACTTTGCTTTTACTGTAATGCCAGCCCCATTGACAACACGCACAACAACATTACTCCCTTCAGGGATTTCTAGTTGTGTTTTCTCATCTTTTGTCAAATAAATCGGTGCCACACCGGTATAAGCAGGTGGTGTTACCCAAGCATCAATCCGCATGAGTTTTTCATCAACGATAGGACGAAAATCAAAGGCATCAGCCAAACGCCCCCCTTGTGAACCAAAAGAAAAACTAAAAGCGCACACAAAAAGAAGAGCACACAAAGCCCTCAAAGCTAAAGGATCATAATCCGCACTATTAAGAGAGATAAATCCAGTTTTTAAATGGTATAATTGCTTTGCCATTCGGCGTTGATGTTCACGCCAAATAACAGCACTAAAATCTTCATCATTTTCAGAACATAAACGATCTGTCTGAATATTCAAAGGCTGGTGTCTAAGATCATTGACGCGTTCAAGGCGGCAATTTACTTCCCGCATTGTGGGAAACCGAAAACGAATAAGAAAAAATAAACTCGCCCCAGCACAAATAAGTATAACCCCAAGTAAGAGCAAATGTGACCAATAGCCCAAAATACCAAAAAGTCCCAACCAGCTAAACGAACAAAAGAGACTAAGAACGAGGAAAAATGGCAACAACCGTACCCACATCCGTTCAAATGAAAGGATCCCCCACATCAAAATGCGCACACACAAAAGCTTCATTGCAAAACCTTTGATGTTTTTATTTTTCATAAACAAGCATTTATCCCCTTTTATCGTGGTGCATTAAGATCATAAACCCCATACAAAACAATTTCTAGAAAATAAATTGTTTCATCAAAGTTTAGTAAAAATAAGACCCAAAATATTTAATAATGCTCAATCTAATTTGGGCTCAATCCAATCTGGAATATGATCACAGCCTATCAATTGTGCATAATCAAGGCGTGGACGAATGACTGCATAACGCGTATCCTGAACCAGAACTTCCGGCACCAAAAGTCGACTATTATAAGTGCTTGCCATCACTGCGCCATAAGCCCCTGCTCCTGTTAACATCAAAACATCACCCGCTTTTAACACTGGTAAAGAACGTTCCAAACCTAAATAATCACCAGTTTCACAAATAGGACCGACAATATCAGCATTAATCAGAGGGGCATCTATTGGTGTTTTTTTCACTGGCATTACATTTTGCCACGCATCATAAAGCGTTGGACGCATGAAATCATTCATCGCCGCATCAACAATAACAAAATTTCGTCCTTCCCCCTTTTTAAAATACACAACCGATGTCACCAACACACCGGCTTCACCAACAATACTACGCCCAGGTTCTAGGATAATATTGATCCCTAAAGGCGCAATATGTTTCTTTACCAGTGCTGCATACTCAAAAGGAGAAGGTACTGGATGCTTCTCATAACCATAAGGAATACCAAGCCCGCCCCCAATATCGATATGGGTTATCGCATAACCATTATTCCATAATTGACGCACAAAATCTGCAACAATAACAAATGCATCTTCAAACGGTTTTAAATCACAAATTTGACTGCCAATATGGAGATCAACACCACACACATGAAGACCAGGCAATTGAGCTGCTTTTTTATATACATCACCCGCCAAAGACAGTGGAATACCAAATTTATTCTCAGACTTACCTGTTGTAATTTTCTTGTGAGTCTTAGCATCCACATCAGGATTAATGCGTAAAGAAATACGAGCCGTTTTTGAAAGCGCAGCAGCCCGCGCCGATAATTGTTCAAGTTCTGGCTCTGATTCAACGTTAAAACAATAAATATCTTGTGCAAGAGCAAAATCTATTTCTCTCACTGTTTTACCAACACCAGAATAAACAATATTCTGCGCAGGAATACCAACAGCAAGTGCACGCCGTAATTCCCCTTCTGAGACCACATCAGCTCCCGCTCCATTGTTAGCTAAAAGTTGTAAAACTGCTTGATTGGAATTCGCTTTAACCGCATAAGCAATTAAACTCGGCATATCATGAAATGCATTCTGATAATCTTTAAAATGTGCAACGATTGCGCTAGCTGAATAACAATAAAAAGGTGTTTCAACTTCTCGCGCAAGTTCCAAAAGAGAAAGACCTTCAGCGTGAAGCACACCCTGATGATAAGAAAAAAAACGCATAAAAATTCCTATTGTATTAACCGATCAAGAATAAAAGGTTTATCTGTTTTACCTTGAGAAACAAAAGTTCCTTGTGAAGAATTCACTCCTGTTGAAGGAGGTAACTCTAATGACCCTTTACGCCCACACCCAACGATACCCAAGCCCCCAAAAAGGACAATTATCAACCCCTTTAATATAATTTTCATCTGTCCTCTTTCCTCATCTCGATCTCTTTGTTACCTTTAAAATACAATCACTCAAGCGCTCACGAGACGCTTTTTCCAATACGCAATTTGCCGAAGAACCTCTGAAGGCGCTGTTCCCCCAAAGCTTTTACGACTTTCAACAGATTTTTCAACGGTCAAAACATCAAAAAGTGTCGCATTGATATCAGGACAAATTGCTTGAAGTTCATCTAATGATAAATCATGAAGGCGACACTGTTTTTTTTCTGCCAATGCCACAGCACACCCTGTGATGTGATGTGCTTCGCGAAAAGGAATCCCTAAATTGCGTACAAGCCAATCCGCAAAATCTGTAGCTGTTGCATACCCTAAATCCGCTGCTTGTTTCATGGCTTTTTTATTCACTTTCAAATCAGCAATCATCCCTGTCATTGCTGCTAGTGATAATTCCAAACTCAAAGCCCCATCAAACACATATTCCTTATCTTCTTGCATATCCTTTGAATAAGCAAGCGGTAATCCTTTCATCACCGTTAACAATCCCATAAGTGCACCATTCAATCGACCTGCTTTCGCTCGTACTAACTCTGCCGCATCAGGATTTCTCTTTTGTGGCATAATGGAAGACCCTGTTGAAAAAGCATCTGATAAATGAATAAAACAAAACTGTTCACTTGACCAAAGAATTATTTCTTCTGCTAAACGTGAAAGATGTGTTGCACAAAGAGCGCCAGCGCTTAAAAATTCCAATGCAAAGTCACGATCTGAAACACTATCAATTGAATTGCGTGTAGGTTCGCGAAAGCCTAGCGCTTTTGCTGTCATAAAACGGTCAATTGGAAAGCCTGTCCCCGCTAAAGCAGCCGCCCCTAAAGGCGATTCATTCATTCGCTCAAGAGCATCACGCATCCGCGATAAATCTCGACCAAACATTTCAACATAAGCCATCATATAATGACTCAATGTTACGGGTTGAGCCAATTGTAAATGCGTAAAGCCTGGCATAAAGGTATCAACATGTTGTTCTGCGCGAATAAGTAATTGCTCTATCAATCCTTTTAAAGCTTGTGCTATCTTTTGCGTTGCTTCACGTACCCACAAGCGAAAATCAACAGCAACTTGATCATTGCGTGAACGCGCCGTATGCAAACGCCCAGCTACAGGACCTATCAATTCGCTCAGCCGCGCTTCAATATTCATATGAATATCTTCAAGCTTTCGTGAAAAAACAAATTTACCGTCTTCAATTTCTTGGCGAATAAGTTTCAAACCATGAACAATTTTTTCATAATCTGATTGTGAAATGATTTTCGTTTGCGCTAACATAGCTGCATGAGAAAGAGAACCTTCAATATCTTGTCGATAAAGTTTTTGATCAAAATCAATAGAAGCATTAATTTCTTCCATAATTGCAGCAGGGCCTGCCGCAAACCGACCACCCCACATTTGGTTCTTTAACTTCTCATCTGTCATATTCTGAAAACACCCATCCAAAGGACAAAATTATGATTTTTCAAATTTTCATCAGCAAAAAAACAATAAAAAAAGGCAACTTTCCCTTGCATTCTTTATCATTGCATTGAGTTTATACGCAACCATAAACTACGATACCAAAAGAGAGTTTTTTCTTTTCAATTTCATTTCAGCAGCACAAGCACAAGAAATAAATACTGATAAAGCACGAGCAGAAAAAATGATGGCGATACGAAAAGCAGCAAAAGGCTTTTTTAGCCACATACGATTTGCTGATACGCCCTCAGATATGAATAAACTCTCTTTCAAGGATATTCTAGGAAAAGAGCACACACTCAGCGAATTTATCGGAAAACCAATGCTGGTCAATCTATGGGCTATTTGGTGTGCACCTTGCCGCACAGAAATGCCTGAACTTGCGCAATTAAAACGTGAATTAGGTGGAGAAAACTTTGATGTCATAGCTATAAATATCGATAAAACTGCTTCTCCTGAAAAAATTCAGCAATTTTTACAGAATATTCATTCAGATAATTTGCTTTACTATCGCGATGAAACAATGGATATTTTCAACAATGTTAGAAAACAGGGGCTCGCTTTAGGACTCCCCATTACATTGCTCATTGATAAAGAGGGATATCTCATTGCTTCCTTCAATGGTGCAGCTCCATGGGCCAATGACGATGCCAAAGCACTTATAAAAGCAGTCATTAAAGAAGCCCTATAACTTTAATAACCGCGTCTTTTTAAACGTTGTATAACAAGATCCAGTGCTGACAAAAAAGCAGAACGGTCTTTACGAGAAAAAGGACGGGGACCACCTATTATACTGCCCTGTCCACGCAAATCTTCCATCAAATTGCGCATCGCCAAAGCCTGACCAATTGAATTTACATCAAAAATACGCCCCGTTGGCGAAAGACAAAACCCCCCAGCTTGCACAACCCGCGCTGCTAAAGGAATATCACTGGTAATAACGATACTTGCCTCATGCACATGTTCTACGATCCAATCATCAGCACCATTGAATTCACCAGCAACGACCACTCTTTCAATGAGTGCTTCATCTGGAAGGGACAAAGAACGATTTGCCACAACAAATGTCTTAAGCTGATAACGATTCATCACACGATAAACTTCATCTTTTACAGGACAAGCATCTGCATCAATCAACAAAGTGATAGCAGGCTTTATTGGGATAATCATACCTTGGCTTTCAAGCAATAATAAGCTCTTTCATTTATCTGAATGTTGCAAATCCTTGCGATAAAACATTATCGCCGCGTTTATTTCTCCTCCCAAAATAAAAATTGCACTCAATATGTACAGAAAAATAATAGCAACCATAATAGATGCCAACCCTGCATAGGTAGAAATATAATCAAACATCGTTAAATATTGCGCAAAAGCGATAGAAGCCATAAACCATATAAACATTGTCACCACTATTCCTGGTAAAATATCTATAATTTTCCGCCGCCCTGCTGGAAGCCATTTATGAACAATCAAAAGACTGATAAACAAAATAACGATTGCAACTGTATAACGCCATACACGAATAACAGCAATATATTCAGTCATAAAAAAAGAATGATTTTGCATAATTTTGATCAACAAAGGCGCCAGAATCAATAAAAAACTAATCACAACAAGACCAACAGCTCCAAGGATTACAAAAAACAGACTTTGAAAACGACAAAATAACAAACTCCGTCGATCAGTAACACGGTAAGCTTTATTTAAAGCCGTACGCAAAGCCTCTATCCCATTAGAAGCAAAATAAGCCGCTCCAATGACAGAAAGCGTCAACACACCTCCTCGATGAATGGTTAAAACATTAACAATTTCCTGAGATAAAGGCTCTGCAATAACATCAGGCAATAACTGCACCAGTGCTTTAATTTTTTGCGGTGTATAAGTAAAAGCACCTAGAAAACGAGCAAAAGATGTTCCAAAAATAAAAAAAGGGAAAAATGCTAAAAGCCCCGATAGCGCAACATGGCTTGCAAAAGCACTCCCATTATCACGCCAATAATGACTTACTGCGTCACACAAAATACGATAGCTATACCAAAAGATATTTTTTAACAAAACTCAATACTTTCTGGTAAAACTCTTCCTCAGTCTATTTCAAGTTTTATAAAAATCATCAAAACTCTGCAAATAAACATTTTGCAATGTTGCAATATAACGGTCAATAATCAATACGGTCAAGCCCGACTTTATACCAAAACAAAAACAATAACCCACTCTATGAAGTTCTACAACGACCTCATTTTTTTGTTACTTCTACAGATCAGTAACCTCTTCTGTACATCATATGCCCTATAGAGAACTAAGCAAGATGATCGTGCACACATAAAACCTTTTGAAGTCATGGTTATCTATATCGGAGCAATCGCCACTCTTTTTTATTGCAATCTATGACTGAGTAGAGAAAAAACTTCTTATCGGTTTTTAGAAAAAACCAACGAAATTCAACAAAAACCTCTTGTTTTTACTCACCCTTTTTTAGAAACATTCTGACGCCCAAAATCAGGAGCATCAATTTCCTGTCCAGCATCAATAATATTGCGGCGTACAGCACGCGTACGTGTAAAAAAGTTAAACAGTGTCTCACCATCTCCTAAATGAATTGCCCGTTCTAAAAAAGCAAGCCCCTCACTAAAACGGCTCAACATTTCTAAAATAGCATCCTTATTATGCAAACAAATATCTCGCCACATAACGGGATCAGAAGATGCTAAACGCGTAAAATCACGAAAACCGGAAGCGGAATAAGCAATCACTTCCGAATTTGTTACTTTTTCTAAATCACTCGCTGTCCCAACAGTATTATACGCAATCAAATGGGGTAAATGTGAAACAATAGCCAAAACAAGATCATGATGCTTAGGTTCCATCTTTTCGACACGCGCACCACAAGCTTCCCAAAACGCTGTTAATTGTGCGACAGCAGCAGCATCGCTATCCGCAAAAGGCGTTAAAATACACCAACGATTCATAAATAAATCAGCAAAACCAGCATCCGGTCCTGAATATTCCGTTCCAGCAATTGGATGCCCTGGAATAAAATGAACCGTTTTTGGCAATAAAGGTGCCATTTCCGCAATAACCAACGCTTTCGTAGAACCAACATCACTCACAATCGCTCCAAGTTTTAAATGATCACGAATGGTTTTTGCCACTTCTGCACTAGCCCCAACAGGAACAGAAAGAATAACCAAATCTGCTCCTTCAACAGCTTTTGCATTATCTGTCGTATAAAAGTCCCCAAGCTCCAATTCTCGCGCTCTTTTCAGGGTTTCTGGACGACGTGTTGCAATAGAAATCTGAGCCGCAAGATTTTTCTTTTTAATCACTCTTGCTAAAGAAGACCCAATCAGACCGATCCCAATGAGTGCTATTTTTTCAAACTGAGTATGGAGCATCTTTCACCTTCAAAGATTCTTTGCAAATGGCAATAAAGACTAATTGTAAAATCACAATTTTCTTGTTTGTTTGTTCAAGAGTTATGCGTAAAACATTAAAAAATGACAACTAGGGAATAAAGAATAACGCAGTTTACCAATTATCACCTGCGCAAGCTGACAACAGATCACTTTACCTAGAAAACACATAAAAAATAAATGACGAGAAATCTAACATCACGCTCTAAAACTCCCTCTTAATTACTGATCAAAGCGCATCACCGAAACAAAATAAAATGCACTCTCAATTAGGATAACAACGACTCTACATAAAATCCCATCAGTTTACTTTATCTTACTAATTTACTCACAAAAAAACACATCAAAAGCGTAAGCAGATACTAACTCTTCTCCAATTATCCCGATACGTTCATTAATTTGTACATTAGACCTATATAAAACGTATTGCGCCTCCACCTACAACATCAACATAAGTTTCGCGAATATTGAAAACACCGTAAAACAACGCATACCAAAAGATACCATTAAAAACATTTTCCTCTCCCGATTCCGGATACCGTAAATCAAATAAATATGAGAAAAACACGCCCTCTCAATAAAGAAAAAGTTTGATAAAAAAAACACCGAATATCCCTTTAATGGAATCACACCCCTCACGTAAAACAGAACGCCCTCAACAGAATAAATTTGGATTACAAATTCATGGGTTTGTTTTAAAAGACATCTCGCTCCCTAGCCTATCTCACGACAGTGTTCGTAAATGTTATAACTATAAATCTATTAAGCACGCCCCTCTTCACACTTAAATAAAACACTATCATTATATTTTCCTACCCCCAATGTTGCAAAAAACCTTGGAATTTGAGAGCATTCATAAGAGGCATTTTTAGTGCTTTCTTGTACAGTTTTTATCTACACGCCCCCCACTTATGACGTGCAAAAGACATTGTTCTGATTGATTTAATATGAAAAATAATAAATTATTAATAATAAACAATGACTAGCTCTGTTTATGAGACACATTCATTGCTAAGATAATCATCTCTGTATCAAACATAAAAGTTTCCCCATAGGTGCTGTGGTTTTCATCATAATCTATTTTGACTTTCTTCTCATCCCATGAAGATTCTTAATTCATACCGATCTGCAAACAATTCATTTTCTTGTCTAAAAGATTCCTCTGGCTCACTATTGTAAATGATTCAATTAATCTATAATACATTGATTTATAAAAATAATACTTTTTTTCAATTTGAATCATAACTTCGAATACTGTAAAATTCTTCCATCACAAACCCTCTTATCAATTAAAATCTCTTGGCTACATGTCACAAGAAGACATGTGAGAAAAAATGATGAAAAACGCTCTCTAATGCTAAAAACTGTAGTAACATTAGAGGCTAGCAAAGTATATAATGAGTGTCGACTTGCGCTTTTATTAAGCATAAAGATAGAGTTGCTCTATGGGTTTTATATTCTTCACAAGGAACTTTACTTCTACACCATTCATAAACACCGCCGCGAAATAGATATGACGCGCATTGAAAAATATTTCTAAGAAAGCGTATGAATCTACCATACAAGTGTCTTCTGTTGTTTGAGATACTCTGTTTTACATGGGGGTGTTACTCCATTAAGACTCTATGAACCAACCTAATATTCACCAAATACCCACACAAAAAAACATCGAACACATAAAATTTGATATGGGCCTCGTATCACTACCCTAAAAACAGTATTTTACGATACAACAAAATAATAAAACTGTATCAAGATTGTCTTTTTAAGGAAAGTTTTTATCAAGCTTTCAAGCTCCTAAAATGCATCCTCAAAAATACAAGTTCCATCAACCTCTACTTGATAGCATAACAGTTTTAATTACTGAAAATACCTCTGTGGTATACCAAAAATAAAAAATCATTATATTTCTAGGCTGTTAAGCTGCCATCTGGCGTCGTGCAATAATTGTAAGCCCTAACAAAACTTGACGAATGATAGCTTCGCCCAAAAGTGGATTTTTACGACTGTCTAAAACAGCACTCTGAATTCTTTCCATTGCATAAGAAATTTGTTCTAACTTCCAATATTTTAAAGCTTGTTCAACGATCTTTTTCCGTTGAAAAAAAATGGGAGGGCGTGCCTGAGAAACCACCGTAAAAGGTGAATTTCCTTCAACCTCTACCTGATAACGCAATAGCTGTAATTGCTGAAAATGCCTTTGAGCTGTACTCAAAATTAAAAAAAGTGCCCCCTGCACTGCTGCATGTCGGTTAAAATGCGCTTCAAAGCCTGATATATCGCCCAATAAAAGAGCATCAATGACTTCATCTTGAGAAAGAGCACTGACATCGCTTACAACAGCTTTCACATCTTCAAGAGTAATATGAACATTTGCAGCGTAAAGACAAAGCTTTTCTAATTCACCTCGTGATACAAGGCGATCCGCCCCTAAACATTCATGCAACCATCTACGTGCATCTAAAGAAAGAGTCTTCTTAAACTGTCCTAAAACCTCATCAATCAAACCGTCAAGAGACCGCATATCATCGGCAAAACAGGGTAAAGCCATCGCTTTTGATGCTGTTTCAACAGCATTGCGCAACCCTGTTCCTTTTTTTAAATCCCCTGCCTCAATGAGAATAAAACAAGCTTCTGGTGGTTTCTCAATTAAAAGTTTTAAGGCAGCAAGAAAACCTTTTTGGTTAGCAGCATTAGAGATCCATATCAAACGATCTCCCCCAAAAAGCGATAACGTACGCGCTTCATTTTCTAAACGTGCAGGATCTTTATCAATTTCAGCAGCATCCAAACGAATTGTCGAAAATGGATCTTCTATTGCTACCCGTGTAAGTTTTGCAAAACATTGTGCACGCTCACAAATAAGACCACGATCTGGCCCATAAATGAGAACAATAGGAAAAGCACGTGAAAAACGCATTAGAAACTGATCAACTTCATGTGCTTTTTTCTGAGCCACACTATTAATCCATTAACAGTTCATCATCATCAAGAACTTCCCCGCGAACTTTCTGAAACATGCCAATTAAATCATTGACATCCAAGCCCTTACGCTCTTCATGACAGACATCCAAAATCACTTTTCCACCATGCAACATCAAGGTACGATCGCCATAATCAAGAGCCTGACGCATAGAATGAGTCACCATGATAGTCGTTAATTTTTTCTCTTCAACGATTTTTTCAGTCAACCGCATCACAAAATCAGCCATTCCAGGATCAAGCGCTGAGGTATGTTCATCAAGCAATAAAACATCCGCATGTGCTAATGTTGCCATCACAAGACAAACTGCTTGGCGTTGCCCACCTGATAAACTATCCATAGGATTATGAATATATGCTTCAAGACCAATGCCTAATTGAGCAATTTTCTCTCGAAAAAATTGCCGTTTCTCATGATTTAAAGCCGCACGCAAACCACGACGACTTCCTCGAAGAGCAGCAAGAGCCAAATTTTCTTCAATTGTTAAAGAACCACAACTTCCCTCTAACGAATCTTGAAAAACACAAGCAATCTTTCCAGCGCGTTCACTGACTGATTGCCTAGAAACATTTTGCCCATTGATAACCACTTTCCCTGTTGAAGGAAGCGTAGCACCCGCTAAAACACTGAGCAAAGTTGATTTACCAGCACCATTTGAACCAATAACCGTAACAAAACTACCCTGATCAATTTTCAGGTTAATATCAATTAAAGCCTGTTTTTCCAAAGGTGTTTGCGGTTTAAATGTGACCCCAACATGAAAAAACTCAATCACGTTTATGCCTCCTCCAATAGCGTGGCACAATAAGGGTTAAAACAACCAACAGCGAAGTAATCAACTGAAGATCTGTCGACGTATCAATGCCAATGCCATTTGCTTCAAATGCAAATTGCACCGCCACACGATAAAGCACAGACCCTACAATACAGCTGATTATAATCCAAAAAATATTGCGCGTACGAAAGAGAGTTTCACCGATAATCACGGCTGCCAATCCAAAAACAATTGTTCCAATTCCACCGGTAATATCTGTTGCAATCGCAGTTTGAATATAAAGAGAACCACCAAGTGCCACACACGCATTGGAAAGCCCCATTCCAAAATATATCAATGCTGATGTATGAACACCTTGCGCCGTCGCCATACGTGGATTAGCGCCCATTGCACGCATAGCAAGACCAATTTCACTTTCCAAAAAGCGCCAAATCAAAAACGCCATAACGAGCAACACAATACCAACGAAAAGAGGACGCACAAAAATATCAGACAAACCAAACAGATTATAAAAGGGCGTTAACGCCGTATCAGCAAGAGCTAAATTAACATTAGACCCTCCCATAATTCCCATAATACGAAGATTAACCGTATAAAGTGCCGACATTGTTAAAATAGAAGCTAAAAGATTCAAAATGCCAAAACGCAAATTCAACATAGCTGTTAATAAACCAGCCACCATACCTGCACAAAAAGCGCATGCCATAGCTGTCCATGCATTGAAACCCAAGAGAATCAAAACACCACAGACACAGGATCCAAGAAGAAACGATCCATCAACCGTTAAATCAGGAAAATCTAAAACCCGAAATGAAAGATAAACCCCTATAGCAACAAACGCATAAATAAGGCCTAATTCCACAGCACCAGAAAACGCAAATATATTCATGTAAAGACAATCCCCATGAAAACTTAACGTATTTTTATTGTATCAACACTCTATCAATAAAAGTTATTGAATCACTTTTGTTGCACGGTCAATAACTGCCTGCGGAATAATAATCCCTGCTTTTTGGGCTGCTTTCAAATCAATTCGAATGTCATTATTAGCCGCCTGCACAACATCAATATCACCAGGCTTTTCACCCTTTAGAATACGCACAACCAATTTCCCAGCATCAACCCCTACATCATAGAAATTCACACCTTGCGTCATAAAAGGCCCACGCCCGATAGTATTAGCATCAACAGTAAATACAGGCATATTGGCTTCCTCTGAGACCTTTATTGCACCTTCTAAAACAGATAAAATCGTATTATCAGCAGGAACAAAAATAATATCGACCTTACCGATTAAAGCGCGTGCTGCTGCCTGCACATCTGAAGGCTTTGGTGCCGATGAGGGAATAATTTCAATTCCAGCTTTTTTTGCTACATCCTTTAACGTTTTAAGTGTCGAAACAGAATTTGCCTCAGAAGCATTATAAAGATAACCAATTTTTTTCAAATCTGGTTTTACTTCTTGTAAAAGTCTAACACTTTCTGCAACATCTATACGATCAGAACTCCCCGTCATATTACCGCCAGGTTTGGTAAGTGAAGAAACGATTTTAGCTCCGATAGGATCAGAAATTGCTGCAAAGACGATAGGAATTGTTTTTGTTGCCGCAAGCATCGTTTGTGCTGAAGGCGTGGTAATTGCTACAATAACATCGGGTTTATCACCAACAAATTTACGCGCAATTTGCGTTGCTGTTGAAATATTACCCTGCGCTGATAAAAAGGTAAGTTGAAAATTTTCACCTTGCTTATAACCATTTGCTGCAAGCACATCTTCCACACCTTTACGAACAGCATCCGCAGCAGGATGGACCATAATTTGCGTTATTGCAACTTTAACGTGTTTAACTTGGTCATCGGCCTTTGCAACACTGTTCATCATAAAAACAGTTGCAATGATAATCCCTAATATATTTATTCTCTTCAACATTATATTCCACCCCTCTCCATGCAAAAATTAAAAAAGGAATAATCTATTACTGAAGAATTTTCTAAAATCAATCTTTATTTCATTTTATTTAAACATGGACAAAATAAATCAAACTAAAATGATATTTTTTTGTTGCAATTCGTAGAAGCCTACGCCATACAGACAAGACATATATCGAATCGGTAAGCGGGTGTAGCTCAGGGGTAGAGCACAACCTTGCCAAGGTTGGGGTCGTGGGTTCGAATCCCATCGCCCGCTCCATTGAATTTTGTATTTATTCGTTCTTGTATGGAGTTATAGTGTAGCTTGCCAGCGGTTTTTGTATATTTTGCCACTGTAGCTTGCCAGCAGGTTTTGTATATTTTGCCACTAGGTTTTGTACCAATTTATTTTTTTTCAAAGAGTTTTTAAGGTGTTCTCAAAGGGTCTTCAAAGACCTTTCAAAGATCATTTAAAGCCTCTTTTTCTTTTCTGCTCAAAATCGCAATTTGAGATGATCAATCATTGAGTTGGAATCGTATTATTTGAGAAGCAGCGTATATAAAGCGTATATAAGATGTGTTCACCTCTTTTAGCATAAATTGACTGATGATTTTTCTGTATCCTAAGCACATTATTCAGGACATTATTAAATAAGAGAAGCGTTTAAGGAATTCGGTCAACTTGACCAAATTGCTCTTCAGTCTGCAATTGTGCAATGTTTGCACCATTGCTCCTTTTAGGAATTGGGTAAACATTACCCTATTGCTGTACTCATGCAATTGGTGCAAGTTTCACCTATTCCTCATCACGACCGATCAAAGGGTCAAGTTGTCCCTTTGATTTTCTGTCACTCAGAGGTTTCCTTTTCTCCTGCCTCTTTTCCCTTGTTTGGTGCCTCGAGTGTGATTTCTGTGGTGTATCCGCTTTGTTTTTCATAGCGGTGGGTGACGGTTGCAGCTTTCCATGGCCCATTGATTTGCCCACGAAACCCTTGCAATAAAAGAGGTTGATCCGCCATGATTTCGGGACGCCCCTCAAGGGTCAAAGAACCACTGCCTACAGCACGACACAACCTGTCCGACTCGGAAGCAGCAGCAGCTCGTGCTTCCTCCTCACAAGTGTAACAAGTGCGAAGACGCCGCACGGGACCGCTAAACCCTGTCTGATGCTTGACTTGGCATTGCTGCCCTTTTGAGCGATCAAAATAAGAAGCTTCAATGGTGCCATATTGCGTACGTGGTTCTAATGTGAATTCCCAGTTAGAACAGTCGTGCTTATGAAGTTCGAGGGCTGGTAAATTGTCACCGCTTAAAAATAAAAACTTATTGTCCTTGATCAAAAAACGTGCCTGCAGGCGGTCAGCAAGGCGGGTTAAAAAATCAACAGCCGATTGATCTGTGCGAATCACATAAAGCAAAGGTTTTTTAGTGAACTGGGGACTGACCTTTGCTTGATAGCCATGGCGTTTGGCGAGTGTCTCCACAATCTCACCAACAGTTTTGTGGTCAAAATGTTCACTCACCTGTTCTTTGAGCTCTTTACGCATCGAGGCACTTTTGCCACAAAGGCGCAAGATCTCTCCATCACTGCCCTCACCACATACAACCGATTCGACAACAAAACACCCCATAAATGCACTGACGCTGTTCTCATAACCAAAGATCACCTGTAGCGCACTGTTGCTTGAGGGAACCTCTAAATCATTGCCACTATCATCAAACTCTGCTTCAAATGTATCGGCTTCATTCCCAGCATGGTCCGTAATGGTTGCGGTTAAAAGACGCTGGTAAAAAACCTCATGAACAGGTTTGTCTCCCACCTTGACCACAATAAAAGGGTGTGTATGCATTAATCCCATAACCGCTTCACCATGCTTTGGGGATTAGACAACACAAATTCAGGCAGAATGACCTTTAAGCCCCGCGGTAAAAACACACCATATTTGGCAATCTCTGGATTGGCTTCCAGTGTGGCTTCTAAATAGCCGTTTAGTCCCCCAACTTGAGAACGGTCCCCTAACACAGCCATGACATGGTGAAAGCAAAGGAGATCGAGGCTCATATCCTCTAGCTCTACAACAACATGTTTTTCTGGTATCTTCATAGAGTTTGTCCCTCTTGGTAATACCCCATTTGATATTGTCTCTCTTGGTATTGTCCTTGTGGTTTTCCGCCATTAAAAAAGGGCAAGAGCGTAATGGAATAGCGGATGGCGCTGGGATTGACCAGAGCGACTGATATAGTCATGGTCTTTATTGATCGTGGTGATTACTACGGGTCCATGGAGAAGGACACTATAGGTCGTATCATTGATCCAACGAAGCATCTGAACCGGTTTGGCTCTTCGAATAGTTGTAGTGATGGCATCAATGGCTACACGGTCACCAAATTCTTCTGGAAACCAAACCCCATGAATGGTTTTTGCATCATTGCCATAGCCGGTAAATTGCAAACTGGGTGCCTTGCCAAAACGCTCCATACAAACCCATGAGGCAGAAAACTCTTCTTCAAAAGATTGGAAATTCAGCCAGTCCACATAAAATTGATGCGGTCCTAACATCATCAAAGGATCTCTCATAGGCTCCCTCCCCTCATTCTGTCCCGCCATGCAGGGCATTAGCGCGTGCCCGTTGCAAAGCATGGGCAACCGCACGACCAGTGGCCATGGGTTCACGGGCACCATTAACATGTACCGTGACATTTTGATTGTGTGTGATGGGGGAACGGTCTTTGTCTCTTTGCTCTCTCGCAGATGAATTTACAGGAGAAGCCCCCGCAAATTGTGCAATCGGTTGAATGGCTGTTTTGCCACCAATATAAGAAACAGCGAATATAGTGGATCCGCTAGCTTTAATATCGCCTTGTAAAAGGTCTTTCCCTCTACTCTTTTTGCTATCAAATCCTGATTTTACAATTCCTTGCTCTCTTTTTTATACTCAAAATTGCCTCTAAAACAGGATAGATTAATCGTAAAAAATATATAAAAGAAGCAAATTATAACATTTTTTCTTATCCTTCTTAATACAAAATAACTGTTAAGCTACAATACGCTAACATTTATCAGTCATAAGTCCAAAACATCATATAATGACGAAACAAATTCATAGAGTGAAGATTTTTCACTATCAACCGTTGTATTAATCTTTCCATAATGCATAAAAATGATGAAGCGGCCCTCGCCCTTTCCCTACTTTTAAAGCATCTGAGGCAGTTAAAGCGCCATGCAAATAATCTTTTGCTTGTTTAACAGCGCAATCCAAAGGTTGAGTAGGTAACAGAGCTGCAATGGCAGCAGAAATGGTACACCCTGTCCCATGATCATGAGTGGTTGAAAGACGAGAAGCTTCAAGTATAAAAAGGTTTTCACAATCACAATAAAGATCTGGACTAGAACAATCGTAATTTTCTGTACTATTTTTGGTCAGCGTATTCAAATGTCCCCCTTTTAACAAAACTGCATGACACCCTAGCGCCAAGAGTCGTGGAGCATATTGATACATAGTCTCTAAAGACCATTGCACTTCACATCCCAATAACAATGCAGCTTCAGGCAAATTTGGCGTGATCAAAGTTGACATCGGCACAAGAACATCACGCATAATTTCAATTGCATCAGACTTTAAAAGAACATCACCACTTTTTGCAACCATAACCGGATCAAAAACAATGAAACGCGCTTTATGATAAGCAAGACGTTCTGCAATAACCTGTGCAATCTGAGCATTTGCAACCATACCAATTTTAACGGCATCAACATGAATATCCTCAAAAACAGAATCAATTTGATCTGCAACAAAAGAAGCATCTAATGCCTGAAAAGAACGCACACCCTGAGTATTTTGTGCAACAACAGCTGTAACCACACTCATACCATAAGTTTTCATAGCTGAAAAAACCTTCAAATCCGCCTGCATTCCAGCGCCACCAGAAGGATCTGTTCCCGCAATAGATAAAATCCGTGGAATAAAAAGTTTATCTTTTTGTAATTCCATCAACCTCTTTCCTTCTGTTTTTAAATATCGGAAAATGAGTTACCGAAAAATAGATGCTTGAAAAAATATAAAGAAGATGTTTTCTCACGTGAATTATATTATATACGAAGTCTTCTTATAGATATAAAATGGAAAATGTAGTGCTTATCCTTCGTTCTATTCTTTTTACGTTCGCTTTTTATACATCAACTTTCATACAAATGATTCTTTACGCTCCCGTTTATTTTTTAATGCCCCGCAAAAAGGCATGGATTGTCCCTAAAACATGGGCGCGCGTTACACTCTTTTTGCAAAAATACATCGCAGGCACAAGTTATGAGATTGAAGGTTTAGAAAATCTTCCCAAAGGACCCTATATCATTGCTCCAAAGCATCAATCGGCTTGGGAAACTTTCAGTCTTGTTCCTTATTTTGATGATCCCACTCTCATTTTAAAACGTGAATTGATGTGGATTCCATTGTTTGGCTGGTATATGGCAAAAACGCAAATTATCCCCATTAACCGCACAACACCCATCAAAGCCTTAAAAATGATTATACAAAAAGCAAAAGAGAAAGTAAAACAAGGGCGCCAAATCTTGATTTTTCCCGAAGGAACACGCCGACAACCCGGTCAAGAACCAGATTATAAGTCAGGAATTGTCGCGCTCTATAATGAATTAGGACTTCAAGTTGTTCCTATTGCACATAATGCGGGTTTATATTGGCCACGCAATAATTTTCGCCGCTATCCCGGAACAATTCGTGTCCGTATTCTTCCCCCGATAGAGGCTGGTTTAAGCAAACGTGATTTTCTAGATCAACTTGTCCAAAAAACTGAAAAAGCGTGTGATGAACTGCTTCTCTTAGCAGCTCAAGACCCTACCCCTCCTCCTATGCCACCATACGCTGTTCAGAAACTTCAAAAACTAAATCAACATGAAACAATGCACTGATTGATAAGAATAATGCATAACTTTGTATATTGAGCGGAGTATAGGGAACAAAAATATAAGAAAGATACTTCAAACTTTCTAATTTAAAATTGTAAAACACTTGTACATGATAAGAAATGATCAATGTGTAAATTTTTTTGAAAAAGAATTCTTCCTCTCTTTAAAATCATTTAAATAACATACATCTCATTGATTTATAAGGATGTTTTAGCGTTATTCAACTTGAATGAGAACCCTGAACACCGTAAGATTTTCTCATTTCAAATCTATTCTAGGTTGAATCAATTAGAATCATTTTCTTACACATTACAAGCGGGGATATCTGTGTGAATAAAACGATACAAGAAAAGATTAAAATGCTTTTTACGAACCGTCTCAAGTGCCAAGGGCTATCCTAACAGGAGAGCAAGAAAAATGCATGATTATGCAGATTCATTCCTTTCTGAGAAATTCAATCCCTCCAAGAACCTGAAATCTTGTACAATCTTCATTATTTAAAAAGTATTTCTTGAGATACTTAAGTCATCAAACCAAATTCAAGGGGAAAATAAAAATGAGAATTGGTTTTTATCCCACAGACACAACGGATACAGCAATTAACCATCTTTCCTTCCTATCCTAGACTTAAATGCTTTGTGTGCTACATTAAAACAATTCTAAATAACGAATAAGAGGGAACTAGATTTAAATTAATGCGACGTCTCTTCTATAATTTATTTTTTTCTGTGATTTTGAGTTTATCCAGCGCTGTTGCTCTAGCGCAGCCTTTTATTTCTGTTGATGTTACAACGAGGCGTATCTTAAAACATAATCAAGCTTTTGAGCGTTGGTATCCTGCTTCCTTGACAAAATTAATGACCGCTTATGTTATTTTTCGTGCCATGAGCCGAGGGGAAGTTTCACCAAACAAACATATCACCATCAGCGAATACGCCGCAAAAGCTCCCTCATATCGTTCAGGCTATAAAGCTGGTTCTGTACTCACACTTGATACAGCCTTAAGTATCACCATGGTTAAATCTACCAATGATTTAGCCATTGCCATGAGTGAAGCTGTTGCGGGTTCACAGAAAGATTTTGTACGTAAAATGAATAGCGAAGCTAAACGTTTAGGCATGTTTGGCACCCATTTTGCGAACGCAAGTGGTTTACCAGATCCTCAAAACTACTCCACGGCACGCGATATTGCTCTTTTAGCCGTTCAAATACGTCGAGAATTTCCACAATATGCTCATTATTTTTCTATTCCAGCCATTGATTTTGGTAATAATCGAAAAATCCAACATAACTCAAACAACCTCATTGGCCGTTTTTATGGGATAGACGGTATGAAAACAGGCTTTATTTGTGCCTCTGGTTTTAATCTTGTTGCCTCAGCCACCCGCAATAAACGTACAATTATTGCTGTCATTCTAGGTGCTAACAACATAAGTGAAAGAGAAGAAAAAGCTGCACAACTTCTTGAAATAGGATTTTTGCACCAAGGAAGCCCCCAATTAACACTAGCAACATTAAAACCTTATGGGAGCAACATAACACAAGCCAACAATATGAGACAACAAACATGCACACCTGAAGCCATAAAAATGCATGCAAATTCATATGATGATCAAGGAAATATTATTCTCACCTCACCTTTTATCACTGCTCCACCTTCTTTTTCTCATCCTTTATCAGTACACCTCATTCGTACGCCACAAACACCTAAAATGAAAGTAAAACCACTAAGAAAACCCTATATTCCGTATAAAAGGCACGCAAACCATTCTATAAAAAGCCATAAATCATAATCTACAATTAATTATAATACTTTGATTTATAATGATAATTAATTATTTTGTACCTTATGTCAAAACCACAAGTATTGTAAGATTCTCTCATTTCAAATCTGTATTTGTTGAATCAATAAAACCAGTCTCTTGCGCGCCACAAGGTGGATGAACATGTAGATAAAATAATTAAAACAAGGAATAAAAATCCTTCCTATAAGTCCTTTCAAGAACCAAGAATTATCATAACATTGACGCTAAAAGTGTATAATATACCCACGTGCACCTACCTTTATAAGCGTAAAGATAGTGGTACAATGGATTTCATGGGGGATTAACCATTATATCCCTCACGGACATCATTATAAATTGCTTAGACATACTGAGATATATTTTTTAAAAACAAAACTATGATTGATGATTAACATGAAAATAAAGCGCATCCCTCTCACGCTTATTACGGGTTTTTTAGGCTCTGGCAAAACAACTTTGCTCAACCGTATGCTACAAGACCCTCTTCTAACAGAATGTGCTGTTATCATCAATGAATTCGGCGAAATCAGTATTGACCACCTTCTGGTTGAAAAAACGACAGAAGGAATTATTGAGCTTGCCAATGGTTGCTTATGCTGTAATTTACGCAGTGATCTCATCGACACATTAATTGATTTAATAAATCGCGTTCAGACAGGACAGATCAAACAACTCCATCATATTATCATTGAAACCACAGGGATGGCTGATCCCGCCCCTATTTTACAAATACTTTTAAGCCACCCATTGTTTATTCAAACATTGTCCATAAATGCTGTTCTTGCAACATTTGATACATTAAGTCCACTTTCCATATGTAAGCGCTATCCTGAAATATATAAACAATTAATATTTGCTGATAAAATCATTCTCACCAAAACAGATCTTAGAGACCCACAAACGCTTTCAGATGCACTCCTTAGCACACTTAAAACAATGAATCCTACAGCACAAATCATTGACGCCCATTCTAAAGATTTCTGTTCAAATCTATTAATAAATAACACATTATGGGATGAAAAAGTAGAAAATACAAAACTTAAACAAAATCTTACGACTACCCCACATGATCATACCCCCCATAAAACCATTCGTACCTTTTCACTAAACTGTGAGGGTCCTGTTGATTACGCCACAATTGAAGCTTTTTTAGATCTCCTACAAGAGCGTTATGGTACAAAATTATTACGTATTAAAGCAATTATCGCATTGCGTGATGACCCTTATCGCCCACTTGTATTACATGGCGTACAAACATTTTTTCATCCTCCCATAAGATTGCCGGCATGGCCAAAAGGAATAAAACAAACACGTTTTGTCATCATTGCCGATGGTGTTGAAAAAGACGCAATACAAAAGCTCCTCAATGCTTTTTTTAATAAACCAGCAATAGATACTGCAGACAAAACAGCTCTCTTAGAAAATCCTCTGGTCATTCCAGGAATAAAATTTTAATTTTTTCTCCCCTTCAATGATATAATATTAAATTCATTGGCACCACCATCTTTATGCTTTTAAAGAAGCAAACCGGCACCATTACACACTTTGCTAATTCCCAATGTTGAAACAAGCCCTTGGTACTTGAGACGGTTTGTAAAAAGCATTTTAGTCTTTCTTGCACAGTTTCACCCACGCGGTTATCCCCGCTTGTAACGTGCAAGAAAATGGTTTTAATTTATTCAACATGGAACGGCTTTGAAATGAGAGAATCTTATGGTATTCAGGGTTCTAATTTAACTTGAATAACACTAAATTATCATTATAAATAAAATTGTTATGATAAAAAATTTAATATCCATCAATCTGCAAACAGATTGTTTTCTCTCTAAATGCGCTTCATCTGCAAACCACTTCATGTGATTCATTTCACAGACAGATTGACCAAATTCTTGGTTCTAAAATATTCTGCTCAACTCTATATTTATTCAAGCTAATTGAAATCAAAATCCCTGTTAAGAAAAAAACCAAAATCAGACAGAGGCAATATCGCATTTTAAAATATGTGAATGTGTCTTATATAACAGCACGACAAGACAATATTTTACAGCATAAAAGAATAAAACTCTTTGAAAGAAATAAAAAGAGAGGTGCATTTTATGTTAACTTACTCTTCACTAAAAACGAAGATTGACACCAGTGCCTATGTGCAAACAATCCAACTTCTTTGAGAAAATTCCTCTTGGCTTCCCACTTCATATGATTTACTTACATTAAGGCTCTATGAAAAAACTCTGCACTTTAAGACTATTGACCACTCACTTAAACACCTTGTGTGCAAAGTTTTTGCATATCCTGTATCGCCATTATTAAGTGATAGTGTTTACGGTGCTGTAAGATACAATAACACTTACTGCATTAGAGAAACTGAATTTTTATCAATATCGCGATTAAAAACGTAACGTTTTTCATAAACCTCAACAGTTGGAGGTTGACGATTTTTTTCAAAAAAATCATAACCTTTCTTAAGCATAACCCAGAATTGATAATGAGGATTCTTGCTATGACGTGACATATTATCTTCGGTCATGCGGAAAGGAAAAGCCTGCAACTGAAACTCTCTTTGTCCTCCTTTAAAAGCATCCCGTGCAAACGCATAAATCTGAGCCATGTTCTTATCACTCATAGAATAACAACCTGCGGAAAAGCAAGAACCATGCACCATAAGATTGCTTCCTGTGCGACCATTTTCCTGATCATAAAGGTTAGGAAATCCTATATTAAAAGAGAGATAATATTTTGAATAAGGATTCATTTGGTTTGCGCTAATAGTATAAAAACCCTCTGGTGTCTGAAGATCCCCTTCTTTATATTTAGGTCCAAGCTTACCAGACCATTTGCAAATGCCATAGCGAGCAACCAAGATAAAAGGTCCTGAACGAGATTGCTTCCAAACTTCAGCAAGATTTTCTTCCTTAAAAAACCGCATCATAATCGGTGCATAGGGATCTATATCATACAGAACCATTCTATTTTTGATTTCTTGCGGCAACGGCTGCTCAACTTTAGCGCGAATAGAGGCTGGTAATCTTCCTTCACATGCTGTCAATAGTCCCATTACAAACAACACACACACAGCAAGGAATCTGCTAAATGTCATCGAATAAAACTCCAATCCAACACCCCTCACAAAAAATAACCTATGTTAGAGATCGACCAATTTGAAGGTATTTTTCCCTTCGCTCTTGTTTAAGCACTTGACCATCTTTTCCAGCCATAGCTTTTAAAGCCTCTGAAATAACATCACCCGTTGCATCAATGACAATCTCTTTGCCACGATGCGCTCCCCCTAAAGGTTCCGAAATAATGCCATCAATAATCTTTAAGCGATACAAATCTTGAGCGGTAATACGCATATTCATTGCAGCATCTTTTGCACGAGCTGGATCACGCCATAAGATAGAAGCTGCTCCTTCTGGTGAAATAACAGAGTAAATTGCGTGCTCCAACATATAAACTTTGTTGGCAGCCGCGATTGCTATCGCCCCTCCAGAACCGCCTTCTCCAATAACAACAGAAACCACAGGAACTTTCAAACGCAAAGTTGTAGCTGTTGATTGAGCAATTGCTTCCGCTTGCCCACGTTCTTCAGCGCTTACCCCAGGATAAGCACCTGCTGTATCAATAAAAGTGAGGAGTGGCAAACCAAAGCGGTCAGCCATTTCCATAATACGTACAGCTTTACGATAGCCTTCTGGACGCGCAGAACCAAAATTATAGCGCAAACGTGTTTGCGTATCGTGACCTTTCTCTTGACCAATATAAGCAACGGCCTCACCTTTAAAGCGTGCAAACCCCGCTTGAATAGCCTCATCTTCAGCAAACTTTCGATCTCCGGCCAAAGGCGTAACGTCACTCAATAGGCGTTTAGAATAGTCCATAAAATGGGGACGATCCGGATGACGAGCGACTTGTGTTTTTTGCCACGGCGATAATTTTTTATAAATATCGCGCAACGCTGTTTGGGAACGCGTTTCAAGACGAGCAATCTCGTCACTCATATCAAGACTGCCTTTTTCCTGAGAAATTTTTTTTAATTCAAGAATTTTCCCATCAAGATCAGCAACTGGTTTTTCAAAATCAAGATAATTATACATTTGTGTCAACTCATTCAGTGTCACTTATACACTTATAATTTGCTTTATAAAGTCTTTTTCAAAAACATCACCTTTTCTTTAACGAGCCTTTTGCTCATCGGCAAGTGGATGATGCTCATTGACTAAACGATAAAGTCCCTCTTCCAACACATGGGTATAAATCTGAGTGGTAGCAATATCAGAATGACCTAACAAATGTTGAACGGCACGCAAATCAGCACCATTTTGCAAAAGATGACTAGCAAAAGCATGACGCAACATATGGGGAGAAAAGCTATCACTTCCTATCCCTGCTCTTCTAGCGAGATTTTTCAACTCTCGTGCAACGACTTGACGAGCAATATATCCTGTCTCGGAATGCGCAGGAAAAAGATAAGAACTCGTAGCGTCCTTTCCCTGATCACGCAAATTTAACCACTGTGAAAGAACTTGGCATGCTTTTTTTGATAACAGCACCATTCGTTCTTTTTTGCCCTTACCACGAACCAAAACGCTGTATTCATTCCTTCGAACAGACTGAACCGGCAGACTCACCAACTCACTAATACGTAACCCTGTTGCATAAAGCATTTCAATCAATAGCTGAAGACGCAGTGCACGGAAATAACCTTTGGACCCATAGTCTGCTTGGTTGACTTCTAACTCCGCAAAATCAAGCAATTTTATCACTGCATCTTCACTCATGATTTTGGGCAAAGGACGCCTCTGACGAGGTGCATCAATATCATGAGAGGGATCATCTGCTCTCAACCCTTCAGCATAAAGGAATTGATAAAACTGACGCAAAGTTGATAAACGGCGCGCTTGCGACGATGCCGCAAAACCAAAAGTATGCATAAGTGACAAAAGAGTAATTAAATCTTCTTTTTGTGCTGAAAAAAGCGAAACAGAGTGTGAAGACAATTCGTCTTGTGCCCACTGCAAATCATGCTGATAAGCCGCAAGCGTATGAGACGAAGCCCCTCTCTCCGCACTCATCATCTCAAGAAAATGATCTATCACAGCACCACTTTTCATTTCATTGATTCGCTTCCGTAGAAAGATTCCATGAATTCAAGGGAACATCAATGTACATATCCACAGTTACTGGTTCAACCCAAACCACAAGAGCACCCATTATAATGAAAAGAACAGAAAGCAAAATGAAAAGAATCATCAAAAATCTAGTCAATGTTGGCATAAGACAATAACCTACCCAAAAATATTCTATCTCGTATTATGCCTCACAAAGATTAACAGGAATTGACTTTAAGATGGATAAATGCCGAAATAAAGTTATGAAAAGCAATCGACAAAAACGCGTCCCCATAACACAAATAAAGAATCAGCTCTTATCGTCCCTTGATAAAAGAGCACTTGTCCTTGTTGGTCTTATGGGGGCAGGCAAATCAGTGATCGGAAAACGCGTCGCCACCATGCTTCGTTTACCTTTTTATGATTCTGACCAAGAAATTGAAAAAGCTGCACAAATGACAATCACGGAACTCTTTGAAATTTATGGTGAATCCGAATTTCGTGCTCTTGAACAGCGTGTTATTCTAAACCTCATGAAAAAAAGTCCCCTTGTTTTAGCAACAGGTGGTGGTGCCTACATAAATGAAAATATCCGAAAAGCCATTCACCAAAATGGTATATCCATATGGCTAAAAGTCGATCTTGATATCCTCATGCAACGTGTCTCAAAGCACCCAACACGTCCCCTGCTTCAAACAGCCAATCCTAAAGAAACCATGCAAAAACTCATGGAACAGCGTTATCCTATCTATGCAAAGGCAAACTTAACAATTAACAGTCATAAAGAAAGCCGTCATACCGTAGCACAAAATGTTATACGATCCGTACAGCACTACCTATACACAGAAATTAACAATAGGGATAACCAGCATGCAAACCAAAACCGTCACTGTTAAACTGGACAAACACTGTTACGATATCATCATTGGTCCGGGTCTGATTACACAAGCTGCTTCACAAATTAAACATGCTCTTAATAAAAAAGATCCTCATCAAACGCGCTTGGCACTTGTTACAGATACAAATGTTGCTTCCCTTCATTTGGAGATATTGCAAGCAGAATTAACAAAAAATAAAATTCATACTGTCCCTATTATTGTAGAAGCGGGAGAACAATCAAAATCATTTTCAACCCTGCAAGTTGTTATCGATCAAATTCTTGCTGCACGCTTAGAAAGAGGCGACTGTGTTATTGCTTTTGGCGGTGGTGTCATTGGTGATCTAGCAGGATTTGCGGCAAGTATAATCCGCCGTGGCATGAACTTCATTCAAATGCCCACAACGCTTCTTGCACAAATTGATTCTTCTGTTGGTGGAAAAACGGGAATCAATAGCCAATATGGCAAAAATCTTATTGGTGCCTTTTATCAACCACAATGCGTTATTGCTGACACGTGTCTTCTTGATACCCTGCCACCGCGTGAATTTCGCGCTGGCTACGCAGAAATAGTAAAATACGGTCTCATTAACCAACCTGACTTTTTTGAGTGGCTTGAAAAAAATGGGCAGAAAATTTTCTCTAATGGCCCTATGCGAACAGAGGCCATTGTTCGCTCATGCCAATTTAAAGCTGCCATTGTAGCACGTGATGAGTACGAAACGGGAGAGCGCGCACTCTTAAATCTCGGCCATACATTTGGACACATGCTTGAAACAGCAACCGCTTATGACTCCAACCGTTTAATCCATGGCGAAAGTGTAGCAATTGGGATAATTCTAGCTCATCAATTCTCTGCTCAATTAAATTTAATAAGCCCCACGCTTACACAACGCATTGAAGCGCACTTCAAATCTATAGGATTGCCTACACAATTAAAGGATATCCCAGGGTCTCTACCAGATGCTGAAACTTTAATGACTCTCATTGCCCAAGATAAAAAAGTTTCGCAAAACAATTTGACTTTCATATTAACACGCGGACTTGGCCAATCATTTATTGCAAAAAATGTTTCACCAGATGCAGTTTTATCCTTTTTGGAACAAAAATTAACAGAAATTCGTTAATTCATATTGAATATAATTGATTCGTTTTTATACTTCTATTAAAGATTAAATATGATGATGTCTGCGTAGCTCAGTAGGATAGAGCACAGGATTCCTAAAGAAATTGGGCACTTTGAGGAGAAATCCTCAAAGTGAATCTGCTCAAATTCGGGGAAAGCTTCATGGGCGACTATATGCCAATCCCGAGCCAAGTCTCTTTTCAAATGAGAGAAAGGTGTAGAGACTGAACGGGCAGCACCTAAAGAGCAAAAGCTTCAAGGTGAAGAGACAGTCCAGACCACAAACAGCCGATAAGGCTGGCGGTGAAAATCGAAGTGGTATGAATCCTGGGGTCGCAGGTTCGAATCCTGCCGTAGACACCATCGTATCAGTCAAATTATTCTTTGTGCACAATATTAGGAATATAGGGAAGCATCATGAAAAAAACTTTGCACATTTTAGGATTTTTCACCGCTTTAAGTTTATCACTCTTCAGCTCAAACAATAGCTTAGCTGGTTCTTTAATCATTGAAGTACCAGACAATCCAGAGCCCAAAACAGAGACCATTACCTATCAGTGTGAAACTGAAACAGGTAAAGAGCGCGTAGAGGCAGTCTATCTTAATGCTGACAATATTTCGTTGGTTGATTTCAAATGGAACGGTGATCGTGTCATTGCTGCTAATGTCATCGCGGCAACAGGAGCAAAATTTGCAGGAGCTCAGTACATCTGGTGGGAGAAGAACAAAGAAGTCACGCTTTATGACCTTGCTCAGGATCCAGAAGAAAAAAAACCTATCCTCTGTAAAGATGAGTCAACATTATTATTTTAAATAACACGGGAAATATTATGAAAAAAATTTCTTTTACTAAACAATTTTTCATTACTTTAAGTGTGCTCCTCCTCGGTTCAATTAATGCATTAGCAAGTTCTTTAGTCATTGAAGTACCAGATAATCCAGAACCAACAACAGAGACCGTCTCCTATCAATGCGATATGGGAACAAGCAAAGAGTATGTTGAAGCAACTTATTATAATGCTGGCAATATTGCGCTTGTTGATTTAAAATGGAACGGTAAGCGCATCGTTGGTTCTAATGTAATTGCCGCTTCTGGAGGAAAATATGTGGGTGGACAATACATTTGGTGGATAACTAAAAATGAAGCCATATTTTACGATCTTATTAATGATCCAAAAGAAGAAAAGCCCATCCACTGTGTAGAAGAAAAAAGCACAGAATAAGGAAGATTCTTACATTTCAAGAACCGCGCTGGCTCTCATCTCGTGATGTTCCTTCTGATGTGGGTAGCTTTTCCTCCGTTTGGTGTAATAAAAGAGCCAGCGGTTTTTCTGATTGTTTTTCTGAATGATGTCGATAAGCTGCCGTATGTGAAAGCAACATAGAAGCTACCGGTGCTGTTAAAAACAAAAAAAACATCAGCAACACTTCATGAAAAACAAAATAATGGTCCACAAATATTGAATAAAGAAATGAAGAAATAAGAATACTACCAACGCCCCAACTCGTACATACTGAAAGCATATGCAAACGCTTATAAAAATTGGAAAAACGCACCAAACCTATCGTTGCGATCAATGTCAATCCAGACCCTAATATTAAGAAAACTGTGATAGCAATAGCAACCACAAGCGATATATCATCTTTCATTCAATAATCTCCCCCCGCATAAGAAATTTCGCCAAAGCGATGCTTGAGACAGATCCCAACAATCCAATAATGAGAGCTGCGACAAAATAAGTGGTTGTTCCTGAACGAATATCGAATGTAAGAAACAAAAGAATAGTGGTTATATAAAGGGCATCCAAACCAACAATTCTATCCTGCGCCCGTGGACCACGAATCAACCGAAACAGCGCGAAAATCACCGCTAAACTTAAAAAAAACTGTGAAAAGAAAAGCCCCCAATAAAGAATCACCATACTCATAAAAAAATCTCCAAAAGCAATTGCTCATACCGTTGTTTGATCAACTGTTTGTAATCATATCCATTTTTTAAATTTAAGACATGAAGCAAAAGTTCACCCTTTTTACTATTATAGGCAACCCAAGCAGTTCCAGGGGTTGCCGAAAGGATGCATGCTAAAATAGCCAAAGCAGTGCGATTATGAAGCAGAAGAGGTACTACAATAAAACCAGATTTCTGCTCTCGAGACCTTTTTGTTAAAACAAACCAAGCCACCGAAACATTTGAGAATATAGAATCTATAAATACTCGAAAAACGAGACGAAAAACCGCACTCCAGCTTTTAATAACAACCTTCTCCGGCTCCAGAAGCCGTATCATCCAACCACAAAACAAAGCGGTTAAAATCCCTAAAAGCAATTGCCCTAAACTAAAACCATTTAAAATAAGCCACATAAGGACAATGACACCACTGAAAAAAGGGGAAGGACAAAAACGATTCATTTACTTATCTCCCTATTTTCGAGAGAAAAATCCGTTAAAACGCTCCCAATATAGTTTTGAGGTTCATACAAAGTCTTAGCAGTTTCAGACATATAATGACTAACAGGACTGGCTACAATTGTTATAAGAAAACACAAAGCAAGGAGAACGGCAATAGGCGCAAATTCTATCACTTGCACACGAGGAATACGCCCTTCAAGAGAAACCCAAAAAGTTCGGATACCCGTTCGTGTCAATGCAATCAAAGCCGCAAAACCAGAGAGAGTGACAAAAACTACAAAAAGCCAATCTTGGTAAACCGGAAGAGAAGCAGAAAAATCCTCTCTACTGTGGTTTAAAATTGCCATGAACATCATAAATTTAGCAACAAAACCAGAAAAAGGCGGCAATCCAATAATCAAAATGGCACAGATACCAAAACAAGCTCCAAGAATTGCCAAGGTTACTGGAAAATAGATGCCAACTTCATCTTCTTCCTCCTCTTCATCGTCACCATACACCTCCATTGTGACAGCAAGAACATTAGCAGCCACATCTTGACAGCGTTCTACCAACTCTACCAAAAGAAAAAAAGCTCCCAGTGCTAAAGTTGAAGAAACAATATAAAAAAGTGCGCCTGCTGTCAGTGCTGCATTGCCTATCCCGATCGCAGCCAACAATGTGCCAGAAGAGACAAGAACGCTATAAGCTGCCAAACGCACCAAAACTTGGCTCGCCAATACTCCAATAAAACCAATAATCATAGTGGCAAGCCCACCATAAAACAAAACTGTATGACCAAAATGGTTAAAATATTCACTTTCAGGACCAAACCATAGCAACGTTAAACGTAAAATAATATAAATACCAACCTTGCTCAAAAGTGCAAAAGAAGCTCCAACAGGCGCTGCTGCTGCACTGTAAGTTGGCACCAACCAAAAATTAAGCGGCCACATACCCGCTTTAAGCAAAAAAGCAATACCTAAAAGTGCAACACCTATTTCGAACAAAACAATATCTGTAGAAGATATATATTTTATTTTAACAGCCAAATCGGCCATATTAAGAGTACCAACGACTCCATAAATGAGCGCTATACCAACTAAAAAAAATAATGAAGCAACAAGATTAACCACAACATAATGCAACCCTGCACGCACGCGCGTCTGACCAGAACCATGCAAAGCAAGCCCATAGGAAGCCGTTAACATAACTTCAAAAAACACAAATAAATTAAATAAATCGCCAGTCAAAAAAGCACCATTTATCCCCACCATAAAAAATTGCATTAGTGACTGAAAATGAGAACCAGCTTTGTACCAATGAGCCCGCGCAAAAACCAACACGCTAGTCACCAACAAGCTGGAAAGTAAAAGCATCATAGCGCTTAAGCGATCAAGGACTAAAACAATTCCAAAAGAAGACGGCCAATTACCAAGTCGATAAACATCGCAAGCCGGTGCTATTTCAAGAGTACGTATAATCAATAAAATGGCAGTAACGACCAACAGTCCCGCAGAAGAAAGACTGATGAATGATTTAAGTCTTGCACGACGTTCATCATAAAAAAGAAGAAGTGCTCCAGTGATTAACGGCAAAAGAATAGGCAAAATAAGGAGATGATGCACTCCTATTTCCATTATTGCACCTCACGTCCATCAACGTGATCAGAACCCGTTAAACCACGTGAAACCAACAAGATAACTAAAAATAAAGCTGTTGTTGCAAAACCAATCACAATCGCAGTTAAAACCAAGGCTTGTGGAAGAGGATCGACATAATTAGCTGGATTAATAACAGTGGTAGGATCAACAATTGGAGCAGCATTACTACGCGGTCTACTCATTGAAAATATAAAAAGATTAACACCATAGGAGATCAAGGACAAACCAAGAATGACTTGAAAAGTACGTGGACGCAAAACAAGCCAAATACCTGATCCGACAAAAACACCGATACCCAAAGAAAGAACAATTTCCATTAATTTTCCTTCTCTTTTAAAATAGGTTTCTTACCGATTCGGTAACTCCTAATTGACTGGTGTGCAAGTGCAATTAAAATGAGAACAGTTGCTCCTAACACAAGAGAAAGCACACCAAAATCAAACAAAAAAGCAGATGCCATGGGAACTTTCCCAATTAACGGAAGATGAATATATCGAAAAAAGGATGTTAAAAAAGGATATCCAAAAAACCAAGAGCCCATCCCCGTTACGACTGACAATAATAAACCAAAGCCTATCCAACGCAAAGGTAAAACTCTCAAATGCGTTTCCACCCACCGAATATCGCGTGCAAGATATTGTAAAATAAATCCTATAGCCAAAGTAATACCACCGACAAATCCACCTCCTGGCAGATCATGCCCTCGCATGAATAAATAAATAGCAAAAGCGATAATAATCGGAAAGAGCCAACCCATAATAACAGCAGGAACAGCTAAATAATTCAATACTGTATCTCCCACATTTCGATTAGGCTGTGCTATATCAAAGGCTTTCTGGATACGTTGTTGAAAAGGCGCATCAATACTCTCAGGCGCAGGACGAAAACGTCGTAAGAGTGCAAAAACAGTAAGGGAAACAACACCCAAAACCACAATTTCTCCCATGGTATCAAAACCACGGAAATCAACCAATAACACATTCACAACATTGCGACCACCAGCATCTGAGTAAGCATGCGTTAGAAAAAAATCAGAAATCGTTGTACCTTGGGGACGTGTCATCACTGCAAAAGAAAGCCATGCTACACCAGCACCTCCTACAAGGGATATGATGAAATCACGGAAACGACGCAAGCGAACCCAAAAATGAACAGCAGCTGGCCCAGGGTCATGCAAACGTTTAGGCAACCACCGTAAACCAAGCAATAATAAAACGACTGTAACAACCTCAACAACCAATTGTGTTATTGCTAAATCAGGAGCAGAAAGCCATAAAAAGGTTGCACAAGTCATCAAACCAGCTCCCCCTAAAAGCATAAGTGAAGCAAGACGATGAAACTTTGCTCGCCAAGCAACTAAAAGCGCACATAATCCGCCAACCAGCCAAAGAGCGAGAAAAGGAATATCAAGTGGAAAAAGCGGTAATGTCCCCACTGGAATGAAACCATCGCACCAAAGTAAAAGACCAACAAAGGCAAAACAGACCCAAAAAATCCAATGCAATTGGATCTGCAAACGGCGTGTTGACAAAGCAGACTCCACCGCACGGGCCCATTTCCAAGAAATAATTACGAGAATGCGTTCAAAAATACGCGGTCCTTTTAAGTGACGGAAAAAAGGAGCCCCATCATCACAGGATAAAAAATAACGATGCCCAACAGCATAGAGCAATCCGCCCCCTAATAATGCAACAAAGCTCATCACTAATGGAGTGTTAAACCCATGCCAAACAGCCAAACTATAAGGAATTGTCATTGGTCCTAAAACAGACACGACCGCATTATCTAAAATAGGTCCTATTGTTAAATTAGGAAAAATACCAACCGCTAAACAAATAAACACCAAAAGCTCCATTGGTAAACGCATGAAATGCGGTGGTTCATGGGGAGTCTTGGGTAAATTGTCAGGCTTTGGTCCTAAAAAAACGCCATGAATAAAGCGTATAGAATAGGTCACACTAAACAGACTAGCTAGCGTTGCCACATAAGGCGCAATCCAATCGAGCCATGATTCCATATGCGTTTCAACAGCTTCAGCAAAAAACATCTCTTTCGATAAAAAACCATTCAACAAAGGAACCCCAGCCATCGCTGCACTCGCAACTAAAGCAAGAGTTGCTGTGATAGGCATAGAACGATAAAGCCCTGACAGTTTACGCATATCACGTGTTCCCGTCTCGTGATCAATAATGCCAGCAGCCATAAATAAAGAAGCTTTAAAAGTAGCATGATTGGCCATATGAAAGATCGCCGCAACACATGCAAGTGGACTACCAAGACTTAAAAGTGTTGTAATTAATCCAAGATGACTAATAGTCGAGTAAGCAAGCAGTCCTTTCAAGTCTTGCTGAAACATGGAAAAATAGGCACCTAGAAGAAGAGTTGAGAGTCCTGAAAAGCCAACCAGCCAAAACCAAGATTCTGTTCCAGAGAGCACAGGCCATAAACGAACAAGCAAAAACAATCCCGCTTTTACCATTGTTGCCGAATGCAAATAAGCCGATACGGGAGTTGGAGCAGCCATCGCGTTAGGTAGCCAAAAATGAAAGGGAAATTGCGCGCTTTTTGTTAACCCTCCCAATAAAATACAAATAAGGATAGGACTATAAAGAGAACTTGACCGGATCATATCTCCAGACTGTAGCACCTTATCCAAATCAAAACTGCCAACAGTATACCCAATCAATAAAACTCCAATAAAAAGAGCAAAGCCGCCAAAACCTGTGATCGTTAGAGCCATACGCGCACCCTCACGCGCACTTGCATTATGGTACCAATAGCCGATCAGCAAAAAAGAAAAAATACTGGTAAGTTCCCAGAAAACAACCAAAAAGACGAGATTACCTGATAAAACTATTCCTATCATTGATCCCATAAAGGCCAAAAAAAAGGAAAAAAAACGCGGTACAGAATCCGCTGGATCTATGTAATAACGTGAATAAATGACAACAAGCAGCCCAATCCCTGTAATAAGCAAGCAAAAAAGCCAGGACAAACCATCTATGCGGAGAATCAAATCGCTTCCCCATTCTGGAAGCCAAGAAATATCTAAACGCACTATGTGGTTTCCGCGAACTTCCGGATAAAGCATTATTGTAAAAATAAGACAGAAAAGTGCGACGACCCCAGCAAACCACGCTTCATTATTTTTTGCTGTCGAACGAAAAAAGCCAATGACAGCACTTCCACCAAAAGGAAGCAAAACGAGCAATACCAACATTGCTTCCCGTGTTGTCATTCTTTAAACTCCATTTTACCTTAATATTTTGTCATCGACAAAACAAAAACTTATATTCTCACCCCCCCATTCCACACTTAATGATAATAAGATTTAATAAAACTTAAAAGCATTTAAATTTTAAAAAAAAACAATGCTTGCATGAAAATACTGCGCACCACACAAGTCTTCTCTTTATTGTAAGAACAATAACGCCCACGACAAGAAGCAATTAAAATTTTATTTAATTTCTATCCTTTAAAAAAGCGTGATAAACACTGCCTACGCCCCCCATGAAAAGGCTGAAAACTATTATCATTTTTATTATAAGAGCGATAACGCGCACGGCAAGATTCAATATGTTGTTTAAGCATCCATGGCTCTTTTTTTTCTAATTTTTCCGAAGAAGACGTTAAAAACACTTTTTTAGCATCTGGTACAACTTTTAATGATGCGCCTTTTGTGCTTAAGTGCGGTGATGTAACAAATGCCACTTCAGGATACCACCAATTATCACTGTATTTACGATAACCACGCCGATAATGACGATAACCTTTGAAACCATTAAGTTCTCTACGCCCCGTAAAAATCAGAGGCACCGAACTATCTTGGACAGAAGTATGAGTAACCAGTTTGGCTTTAGCGTCACTTCTATTTTGCCCCCAATTAACAAGAGTGGTTGTTATAATGAAAAAAATGCTAACAAATACAAAAGCTAAAGCATAATATAATTTTTTTTTCATACTCATAACAAAAAACTCAACATAATAAACAACAGTAATTACAGAAAGCCTTTCTCTTGCTAGACAGAAACAGATTCTTTTCTTAAGATTCTTTTTTCTTGAGACATTCTGTTACTCTTTGTACTAAACGTTGATCTTGGCAATAAGATCCTTCAAAAAAGAATGAATAAATGATGATAAAAACCCCCTATTATCTTATAGACAAATCGAAACTCATCAAAAACATGCAAACAATTTCTCATTTACGGGAAATGTCCGGAGCTAAAATTTTACTTGCTTTAAAATGTTTTGCCACATGGAGTGTTTTTGATTTAATGTCTGAGTTCATGGATGGAACCACATCATCATCCCTTTATGAACTACGTTTAGGAAGAGAAAAATTTGGCAAAGAAACCCATGCTTATTCAGTGGCTTGGGCAGATGATGAAATTGATGAAGCCTGTGGTTATGCAGATAAAATCATCTTTAATTCCATCCAACAGCTTCAACGCTTTTCTGATGCAACAAAAACCATTCAAAGAGGTTTAAGGTTAAACCCAGGAATGAGCGCATCAAATTTTGATCTTGCCAACCCCTCACGCCCTTTTAGCCGCTTAGGAGAAACAAACCAAAGCGCTATCAAAGAAATTCTGCCACTTATCAACGGATTGATGATCCATAACAATTGTGAAAATGCTGACTTTAATCTTTTTAACCAAATGCTTGGGTATATGGAAGAAAAATTTGCAGAACTTTTTTCTGCTGTTGACTGGATAAGCCTTGGCGGTGGAATCCATTTTACGGCTGAAAATTATCCTCTAGAAGCTTTCGCAAAACGCTTAAAACAATTTTCTAAAACTCATGGTGTCACTCTTTTTCTAGAACCAGGAGAAGCTGCTATTACCAAAAGCACCACATTAGAAGTCAGTGTTCTTGACACATTGTATAATGAAAAGAATCTAGCCATCGTTGATAGCTCAATTGAAGCACATATGCTTGATCTTCTCATTTATCGTGAAAATGCTAAATTAGAACCTAATCAAGGACCACACGAAATTATGATTTGTGGAAAATCTTGTCTTGCCGGCGATATTTTTGGAACATTTCAATTTCAAAAACCTCTTAAAATAGGCGATAGACTGTCTTTTCAGGATGCAGCAGGTTATACAATGGTCAAGAAAAACTGGTTTAATGGCGTTACAATGCCTGCTATTGTTCTCAAAGAGTGCGATGGTACATTAACACTTCAACGCCAATTCAGCTATAGCGACTATCAGGAAAGCCTTTCATAAAGATAAACCATAAAAAACGTCATACAACAGTATTAAAAAGGGAGATGGACCTACAATGAAAAAAAATGTTCTCATTATTGGTGCTGGAGGTGTTGCACAAGTTGTTGCACACAAATGTGCTCAAAACAATGATATTCTTGGTGAAATTCATATTGCGTCACGAACACTCAAAAAATGTGAAGCCATCATTGCTTCTATTAAAGAAAAAAACACAATGAAAGAGCAAGGTGTTCTCAAAAGCCATTCGCTCAATGCCATGAATGTAGAAGAAACTATAAAGCTCATCCAAAAGACCAAATGCGAAATTGTCATTAATGTTGGTTCTGCCTTTCTTAATATGTCTGTTCTTTCAGCTTGTATTGAAACCAAATGCGCTTATATCGATACCGCAATTCATGAAGACCCATTGAAAATTTGTGAAACACCTCCTTGGTATGGCAATTATGAATGGCCTCGGCGTCCAGAATGTGAAAAAGCTGGTATAACCGCTATTTTAGGAGCAGGTTTTGACCCAGGTGTAGTGAATGCTTATGCAGCATTAGCGCGCGATAATTATTTTGATAAAATCACAGATATTGATATTATTGATATTAATGCCGGAAATCATGGACGTTGGTTTGCTACAAATTTTGATCCAGAAATTAACTTCCGTGAATTTACAGGACAAGTATGGTCATGGCAAAATAAAAAATGGACTTCCAATAAAATGTTTGAAATCAGCCATGAATGGGATCTTCCCGTTGTGGGAAAACAAAAAGCCTATATGACAGGACATGATGAAATTCATTCACTTTCCAAAAATCTTGATGTAGAGAATGTCCGTTTCTGGATGGGATTTGGTGATCGTTATATCACTGTTTTTACGGTTCTAAAAAATCTTGGTCTCTTATCTGAACAGCCCATTAAGACAGCAGAAGGACAAGAAGTCGTGCCCTTGAAAGTCGTAAAGGCCGTCTTACCCGACCCTTCCTCTCTCGCCCCAGACTACACAGGAAAAACCTGTATCGGAGATCTTATTAAAGGCGAAAAAGATGGACACCTGCGAGAAATTTTTATCTATAATATAGCCGATCACAAACAAGCTTTTCATGAAACTGGGGCACAAGGCATTTCCTATACGGCTGGCGTACCAGCAGCGGCAACAGCTCTTCTTATTGCCACAGGTGAATGGGATGTTAAAACTATGGTCAATGTGGAAGAATTACCACCCCACCCTTTCCTTAAATATCTTGATCATATGGGGCTTCCCACTTTTATAAGAGAACAACAAGAGGATAAAAAATTACAATTTTAATACCTATAGAAAGCATATGCTTGATTTTTTAAGTTATCACAAAACTGCCCAATGAAAACAAACTTAATATTCTCGTGTAATTATGGTTTTCAAAAAAATTTTAGCTATTCGTTATATTTTGGCAACATTGCGATTTCTTAACAACCCTAAAGAAGAGACATAGCATCTTTTTAAGACATAGCGAGCAATGATCAAGAAAAACAGAGAAGAAAAAACTAATTTAATCACACTGTATAACTTGTCATTATCATCAAAAAGATAGTGTCATAAACAAAAGATATAAAAATACCGCTCTTTTAAAGAAGAGCGGTATTTTGTAGAATATTCAATTCCTCGCCTCTTCATCTTAAATGACAAAGATCCTTAACCTACACCAATCATTAAACAATTCAATTTCTTTGAGTGAATTCCTTTTGACTTCCCTCTTCATATATAACGATTTGATTTATAACAATAAATCATCATTTTCAACTTGATTCATAACGCTGAATACTGTAAAATTCTCTTAATCACAAACTCTCTCACATTGAAGTAATTAAAATCTTTTGTCTGCACATCACAAACAAAACGAGCGTGTGAGGTAAAATGATAAAAGAACAGAATGAAAATTCTCAAATAATAAAGAGCTTTAGCAATATTAAGAACTGAAAAAGTGTATTATAATGCCAGCGTGTACTTTTACTAAACATAAAGATGATGGTGCACAATAGGTCTTATAACAGTTTGAATGAATTTCATATATTTCAAGAGGAACTTTTACAGCTATACCATTCACGAACACCCTCGCGAAGTAGATTTGAGCATTTTGAGAGATGTCTTCTTAACACAAAGCACCCAGATAGGCTCAGAATCCTATCTTAAATATTTTATAACAGTATAAAAACTACCCCATATATAAAACTTTACATAGACTAAACACCACCGCTCTAAACGATAGTGCACAACAGAATAATCAATCAAAACTGCACAACAGATATCTAAAACAGTAATTATCGAAAAGCATACAACAAATGGAACATTTCAATACAATTGGTTATATTCTTTTTTAAAGTTTTAAAATGTTGTTGCATGCTTCACAAATATTTTCTGCCTCATGTGCCTTTTAAAATTTACTTTTTAAAAGCTTTTTAAATATGAAGTGGTTTAGCAAATGTTGCCAAAGCTGCCTCACGCACGGCTTCTGATAAGGTAGGATGTGCATGGCAACAACGTCCCAGATCTTCTGATGAACCTCCAAATTCCATTAAAACTGCAATTTCATGGATCATTTCACCAGCACCAAATCCAAGAATATGCCCCCCTAATACCCGATCTGTTTTTTTATCAGAAAGGATTTTAACGAACCCATCACTCTTTTGCATTGCACGTGCACGACCATTGGCCATAAAAGGAAATTTGCCAACATTATATTCAATACCAGCAGTTTTTAGCTCTTCTTCTGTCCTTCCTACACTCGCAATTTCCGGCTGTGTATAAACAACACTAGGAATAACATCAAAATTAACATGCCCTTTTTGACCTGCCAAAATTTCTGCCACAGCAACGCCTTCTTCCTCTGCTTTATGTGCTAGCATTGGTCCTTTTACGACATCACCAATCGCATAAATTCCTGGAACATTCGTCTGCCAATGAGCATCAATTGCAATAAATCCGCGTTCATCTAACTGAACACCAGCCTCTTGTAATCCAAGCCCCTCTGTATAAGGAGAACGTCCAGTAGCAATAAGCACAACATCAGCCTCTAAAGTTTCAGATTCACCACCTTTGACAGATTCAAAGCTCACCTGAGCAGTTGAGCCAGATTGTGTAACAGCTGTTACCTTTGCACCCGTTTTATATTCAATCCCCTGTTTTTCCATTAATTTCTGAAATTGCCGTGAAACTTCACCATCCATTGAGCCCAAAACTTTATTAAGATACTCAATAATGGTCACCTTAGCACCTAAACGGCTCCAAACTGATCCAAGTTCTGAACCAATGACACCAGCACCTACTACAATCATATGCGTTGGTACTTTTTCAAGTGAAAGAGCTCCCGTAGAAGAAACAATAGTCTTTTCATCAATTTCAACATTCACCCCTGGAATGCCTGAACTCTCTGAACCGGTAGCAATAATAATATTTTTTGTCTCAATTGTTTGTTTATTACCATCTCTGGCAACAACTTCCACATGACCCGCACTCAAAATTTTGGCTGTCCCAAAAAAAGTATCAACTTTATTTTTTTTCATCAAAAAAGAAACACCACTCGTATTGGCTGTCACCACAGCTTTCTTATGAACCATCATTTGTTCAAGATTAAGCTTAGATTTACCAATAGAAATACCAAGCGTTTCAAAACCATGCTGGGTTTCAGAAAACACTTCTGAAGCATGCAGCAACGCTTTAGAAGGAATACAACCAACGTTGAGACATGTTCCTCCTAATGTTGTACGCTTTTCAATAATTGCTACTTTAAGTCCCAGTTGCGCCGCTTTTATTGCTGCTACATAACCACCTGGACCCGCTCCGATCACAGCCACATCATAAGACATCCGTTTCTCCTTTCATCCTGAAAACTGTATTTTACAAATCAAGAACAAGGCGTTCCGGATCTTCTAAGCTTTCCTTAACACGCACAAGGAAAGTCACAGCTTCTTGCCCATCCACAATACGGTGATCATAAGAAAGCGCTAAATACATCATGGGGCGGATCACAACTTGACCCTCAACAACCATTGCTCGCTCTTTAATCGCATGCATTCCCAAAATACCAGATTGTGGTGCATTCAAAATCGGTGTTGACATCAACGATCCATACACACCACCATTGGTAATGGTAAAAGTTCCGCCCTGCATATCAGAAACGGCTAATTTTCCATCACGCGCAAGACGCCCCAAACGACCAATCTCTTTTTCAATCTCTGCCAATGACATTTGATCTGCATCTCGCACCACTGGAACAACAAGCCCTTTATCCGTTCCAACAGCAATTCCAACATTGACATAGTTTTTGTAAACAATATCTGTCCCATCAATCTCTGCATTAACAGCAGGAAGTTCTTTTAATGCATGACAAACAGCCTTGGTAAAAAAACCCATAAAACCAAGCTTAACACCATGTTTCTTTTCAAAAAGATCCTTATAACGCTTGCGCAAATCCATCACCGCTGACATATCAACCTCATTAAATGTGGTTAACATTGCTGCTACATTTTGTGCATCTTTAAGACGGCGAGCAATTGTTTGACGCAATTTCGTCATACGAACCCGCTCTTCACGTGTTTCTTGGACAGGAGGTGCCGAAGAACTCGTCGCAGAAGAAGAGGGTGTAGGAGCATTTGTACTTTGTTTTAATCCACCAAGAACATCTTCTTTAAGAATTTGTCCACGTTTTCCAGAACCTGAAATATCGCTTTTTGCAACATTATTTTCAGCCATCAATTTTGCTGCTGAAGGAGAAGGAGGCATTGCACTGCTCAAAGCAGGCTTCTTCGATTCAGATGAAGCCGCTGGAACAAGTGTAGCAGAAGGTGAAAGTGATTGGGAGATACCAGCTTCTCCAGCTTTCACCACTCCTAAAAGAGCATTTACTTCAACCGTATCGCCTTCTTTTGCAATGATTTCAGATAATTTCCCAGCAACAGGAGAAGGAACTTCAACGGTTACCTTATCAGTTTCTAATTCAACCAAAGGCTCATCCATAGCGACAGCTTCGCCAAGTTTTTTAAACCATTTGCCAACCGTTGCTTCGGTAACCGATTCGCCCAAAGTAGGAACACGAATTTCAGTAGTCATAATATTTTTCCATACATCAGAGTAGTAATAAATTAAGAACCTAACGCGTCTTTAAGAAACGCAGCCAGTTGTTCAAGGTGTTTCACCATTAACCCAGAGGCCGGTGACGCACTCGCAGGACGTCCTGCATAACGAGCACGTGAATATTGCGCATTAATATGCGTCAAAACCCATTCCAAATAAGGCTCAATAAATGACCAAGCCCCCATGTTTTTTGGTTCCTCTTGGCACCAAAAAACTTCCGCCTGCAAAAAGCGCGATAATACATTCACCAAAACTTTTGCAGGGAAAGGATAAAGCTGTTCAACACGAAGGAGGTAAACATCATCAATACCCCTTTTTTCACGTTCTTCATAAAGGTCGTAATAAACCTTACCAGTACAAAGAACGACACGGCGAATCTTATTATCTTTTTGCAACTTAATGACAGAATCTCTGAGACATTCTGCATCATCAAGCAACACACGACAAAAACTTGTTTCTGGCCCCATTTCATTGAGAAAAGAAACAGCTCTCTTATGACGTAAAAGTGATTTCGGTGTCATCAAAATCAATGGCTTCCGGAAATCACGCTTAATTTGTCGACGCAAAATATGAAAATAATTTGCAGGGGTTGTACAATTAGCAACCTGCATATTATCTTCCGCACAAAGTTGAAGAAACCGTTCTAAACGTGCAGAAGAATGCTCCGGCCCTTGCCCTTCAAAACCATGAGGCAATAAACACACAAGACCAGACATACGAAGCCACTTACGCTCTGCGGATGAAATAAATTGATCAAAAATGACCTGTGCACCATTAGAGAAATCACCAAATTGTGCTTCCCAAAGTGTTAATCCTCGTGGTTCAGCAAGAGAATATCCATATTCAAAACCAAGAACAGCTTCTTCAGAAAGCATAGAATTAACAACGTCATAAAGCGCTTGCCCCTTTTGTAAATGATTCAAAGGAATATAACGCGCCTCATTTTCTTGGTCATAAAGAACTGAATGACGTTGTGAAAAAGTTCCCCGTTCAACATCTTCACCGGAAAGACGAACCGGTGCACCTTCCAAACAAAGTGAACCAAAAGCTAAAGCTTCAGCGGTTGCCCAGTCAACACCCTCACCGGTTTCAAAAATTTTAGCACGATTATTTAAAAAACGTTGAATGGTTTTGTGAACGTGAAAATTCGCCGGAATTTCAACAATTTTCTGACCAATTTCCTTTAAAGTTTTTACTTCAACACCGGTTGCTCTAGAATGCTGCTCATCAGAACTACTAAAAGCTTTGAGTCCCGTCCAGCTTCCATCAAGCCAATCAGCCTTATTAGGCTTATAAGAAGCACTCGCTTCAAGTTCACCTTCAAGCTTATCGCGCCATAATTTTTTTTGTTGCTCAATCTCTTCTGAAGAAATCATTCCTTCTGCTACCAATTGGTCACTATAAAGTTGAAGTGTTGTTTTATGATTACGAATTGCTTTATACATAAGCGGCTGCGTAAAGGAAGGTTCATCACCTTCATTATGCCCATAACGGCGATAACAAAACATATCAATAACCACTGGTTTATGGAAAATTTGGCGAAACTCTGTTGCTATTTTGGCAACAAAAACAACCGCCTCAGGATCATCACCATTCACATGGAAAATTGGTGCATCAATCATTTTTGCGACATCTGATGGATAAGGCGAAGAACGTGAAAAACGTGGAGATGTTGTAAAACCAATCTGGTTATTGATAATAACATGAAGTGAGCCTGCAACACGATAACCTTTAAGACCTGAAAGACCAAAAGTTTCTTGGATAACGCCTTGTCCTGCAAAAGCGGCATCACCATGAATAAGCAATGGCATCACTTTTGAACGCTCACTTAATGGGAGTAAATCAGTATGCGCAGGTCCCATAAGTTGATCTTGTTTAGCACGTGCTTTTCCCATGACAACCGGATCAACAATCTCAAGATGAGATGGATTGGCTAACAGCGATAAATGAACTTTTTTACCATCAAAGTCCAGATCAGCGGTAGTTCCCAAATGATATTTGACATCACCGGATCCCTCCACATCATCAGGCTTGTAAGATCCCCCTTTGAATTCATGAAAAATAGCCCTATGCGGTTTGGCAAGAACTTGTGAAAGAACATTTAAACGACCACGATGTGCCATTCCTAAAATAACTTCCCTAACCCCCAAAGCACTACCACATTTGATAATCTGTTCAAGAGCGGGAATCAGCGCCTCACCACCATCGAGTCCAAAACGCTTTGTACCTTTATATTTAGTGTCTAAAAACTGTTCGAATCCCTCTGCCTGAATAAGCTTATTCAGAATAGCTTTCTTGTCTTGTTGTGTGAAAGAATTTTTTTTATCTCGCCCTTCAATGCGTTCTTGAAGCCATACTTTCTGAACCGGATCAGAAACATGCATATATTCCACACCGATTGTTGAACAATAGGTACGATTGAGAATCTCAAGCATTTGCGGAATAGTTGCATATTCCAACCCTAAAACATTATCAATAAAAATGGGACGCTCGTAATCAGCTGGAGTAAAACCATAAGCTTCTGGAGAAAGTTCCTTATAATCTTCTTGTTTTTCGGCCAATTGAAGAGGGTCAAGTTGCGCATGAAGATGTCCCCGTTCTCGAAACGCACGAATCATCATAATTGCATGAACGGAATCACGTGTTGCACGAATAATATCTTGTTCACTGGAAGTTTTTCCCTTTTGTGCAGCACCTGTTATTGCTTTTTCCTTTAATTTATCGCCAAAATATTTTTCAAGAGAAGACCAATCACCATCAAGAGCAGAAATCAATTCACCCTCTGCTTTTAATGGCCAATGATCACGCTGCCATGTTGCTCCTTCAGCATTTTTAAGAACATCTTCTTTATTATCATGAAGTCCTTCAAAAAAAGCACGCCACTGTGAATCAACACTGGTAGGATCTTTTTCATATTGAGCATAAAGTTGATCTATATAATCCGCATTCCCACCATAAAGAAATGATGTCTGTGCAAAAAGGCTATTTATTTCGTCCTGCCTTGCCATATACTTCTCCGGAACATTTATTCCGTCTCCTTATATCTCTTTTTGATCTTTAAATGCTTACAAACAAGCAGTGATTCGAACATTCAAAAAAGTTTTACCTTTTTATACTCAAGCTTTTTCACCTGAATCTAAGAACCTTTTCTTATTCAGGTGAAACTTTCTTTTAGCCTTTCAAAACTGACATCAAAGTCTTACCTATCTGTGATGGCGAAGAAGATACACGAATCCCTGCTGATTCCATTGCCGCAATTTTATCTTCTGCTCCACCTTTACCACCAGAAATAACAGCACCAGCATGTCCCATTGTACGTCCTGGAGGAGCCGTACGGCCAGCAATAAAGCCAACAACTGGCTTTTTACGACCTTTTCTTGCTTCATCTTGCAAAAACTGTGCTGCTTCTTCTTCAGCAGAACCACCAATCTCACCAATCATAACAATAGACTCGGTTTCATCATCCGCTAAAAACATTTCCAACACATCAATAAATTCAGTGCCCTTAACAGGATCGCCACCAATCCCTATAGCAGTTGTTTGTCCGAGACCTTCCTGACTCGTTTGAAAAACGGCTTCATAAGTTAAAGTTCCCGACCTCGAGACAACCCCAACAGAACCTTTTCTAAAAATAGAACCAGGCATAATACCAATTTTACATTCATTTGGTGTAAGAATACCGGGACAATTAGGACCAATAAGACGAGACTTTGAGTTTTCTAATCGCGCCTTCACTTTAACCATATCCATAACGGGAATACCTTCCGTAATACAGATAATTAAACGAACTTCAGCTTCTATAGCCTCTATAATAGCTGCCGCAGCCCCTGCAGGAGGAACATAAATAACGGAAGCATCTGCACCTGTTTTTTCTTTTGCTTCTGCAACATTAGCGAAAATAGGAAGAGTTTCGCCTTTTGAACCTTCCCATGTTTCTCCACCCTTTTTAGGATTAACGCCACCAACCATTTGCGTACCATGATAAGCAAGCGCCTGTTCTGTATGAAACGTTCCTGTTTTTCCTGTAAGCCCTTGAACTAGAACTTTTGTCTCTTTATTCACAAGAATTGACATAGCTTAAGCTCCCTTCACGGCTGCAACAATTTTTTGGGCAGCATCATCTAAATCATCAGCAGGAATAACATTCAAACCACTCTCATTGATAATTGCTTTACCTTGCTCAACATTAGTACCTTCAAGACGAACAACCAAGGGAACCTTTAAACCAACCTCACGAACAGCAGCAACCACACCTTCAGCAATGACATCACAACGCATAATACCACCAAAAATGTTAACCAAAATGCCCTTAACATTTGGATCGGCCGTAATAATTTTAAAAGCAGCTGTCACCTTTTCTTTTGATGCTCCACCACCAACATCCAAAAAATTCGCTGGCTCTGCTCCATAAAGCTTAATGATATCCATTGTTGCCATAGCAAGCCCAGCACCATTAACCATGCAACCAATCGTACCCTCAAGAGCAACATAAGCAAGATCATGCTTTGATGCTTCTATTTCCTTTGGATCTTCTTCTGAAAGATCGCGCAATTCTAAAATATCTGGATGACGAAACAGAGCATTATTATCAAAAGAAACTTTCGCATCAAGAACACGCAAGTGACCATCTTTCATCACAATAAGCGGATTGATTTCTAAAAGGCTCATATCTTTTTCACAAAATGCCTTATAGAGAATCGGAAAAAGCTTTTCACCATCTTCTCGCGCACTACTTTGTAGTTTCAACGCATCACAAAGTCTTGCACAATCAGCAGAAGTAACACCCTCTACAGCATCAATGGGAAGCGTGAATATTTTTTCTGGTGTCTCTTCAGCAACCGTTTCAATATCCATTCCACCTTCTGTTGAAACAACAAAAGCAATTCGACCAACGCTACGATCAACCAAAAGTGAAAGATAAAGCTCCCGTTCAATATCGGCACCATCTTCAATATAAAGGCGGTTGACCTGCTTACCCTCTGGACCAGTTTGTTTGGTTACCAAAGTTTTTCCAAGCATTTCTTGAACATTTGCAACAACTTCTTCAACAGATTGTGCAAGCCGAACACCACCCTTTGCATCAGGACCAAGTTCTTTAAACTTACCCTTACCACGACCACCAGCGTGTATCTGACTTTTAACCACATAGAGAGGTCCGGGCAATTTTTCCGCCCATTTTTCAGCTTGCTCTACAGAATAAACAGCGACACCATTTGCAATTGGTGCTCCATATTCATGAAGCAGACGTTTGGCCTGATACTCATGGATATTCATGCATTTGTCCTTTTCTTTTATGGATCTTATTAATCCTAAAGTTTTAACATTCTAAATACTTATTTTAATGAATTAAATCTTGTTCAATTTACTTGAGACTAGGTACAAGAGCAATACAAGCTTCACAAAGCTTTTTAACCGCATTTACTGAATGATCAAAAGCACCTCTTTCTTCTTTATCAAGATCAATTTCAATGACTCGTTCAACACCACCTGCACCAAGTACAACAGGTACCCCAACATAGGTATCATTAACCCCATATTCTCCTGAAAGATAAGCTGCAACAGGCACAACACGCTTAGTATCCTTTAGGTAGGCCTCAGCCATAGAAACAGCAGAAGCTGCTGGTGCATAATAAGCAGAACCTGTTTTTAACAAACCAACAATTTCTGCACCGCCATCACGGGTACGCTGGATAATTTGATCAATTCTTCCCTGTGTTGTCCAGCCCATCTTTATAAGATCAGGCAAAGAAATACCACCAACCGTTGAATAACGCACGAGAGGAACCATTGTATCACCGTGGCCCCCTAAAACAAACGCTGTCACATCTTTAATAGAGACCTTAAATTCCTCAGATAAGAAATGACGAAAACGCGCTGAATCAAGAACACCAGCCATACCAACCACTTTATGTGTAGGGAGACCTGAAAATTTCTGCAATGCCCACACCATCGCATCAAGGGGATTGGTAATACAAATAACAAACGCTGAAGAAGCGTATTTTTTAATTCCAGCTCCAACTTGTTCCATAACCTTTAAATTAATGCCCAAAAGTTCATCACGACTCATACCAGGTTTTCGCGCAACGCCTGCTGTTACAATAACAACATCAGCACCTTCAATTGCTTCATAAGCATTAGCACCTTTTAGACTGATATCAAAACCATCAACGGGAGAAGATTCGGCTATATCTAGAGCCTTACCTTGTGGCACACCTTCTGTAATATCAAATAAGACCACATCAGCAAGCTCTTTAAGCCCAATAATATGTGCTAAAGTACCACCAATCATACCTGAACCAATGAGAGCTATTTTTTTCCGTGCCATTTTATTTTTTCCTAACTTTTAGATAATTCAGCGCACACCCAATCAACGTCCGTATACTGAATATTTTTGACTTCAACCATATTCAAACAATATCATAAAAAGGAGTAAAGAAATGAAATTTACAAATTTATCTCCTTACAGAAACAACAACCCTCCGCTGAAACAACTATTAGAAAATTATCACGATGTATCGATAAAGTGAATTTTAAAAAAATACAACAGAATTATTATATTTCTTTAATTTCAAAAAGTTATTGTTTTGACAGTTTACGTAAAGGTAAAAGTATAATCAATGCTTCTTCTTCAAAAGAAAATGTTCTTCCCAAAGTTTTAAATAATCGTAGCTTTGCATTTCGAAAAGACGTGATTGTGTTCTTTGAAATTCAAATGTTTCCGTAATCTGCGCATGCCCTTTATACAAAGCCCCTATCCCTGCCGCAGCCGACATAAACAACCGTATGTGGCGCTCATAAAGAATATCAATAAGCAAAATAAACCGTTTTGTTTCATTGCGACATGTATCATCCATGACCGGTACATTATCAATAAAAATCGTATGATAACGCTCCCCTAATAACAAATATTCAGCCGCGGCCAAAGGCTTTTCACATAAATCCCCATAATCAAAACGAGCACATCCTGCACCAAAGCGCGGAATAGGAATAAAGCGCCCTTTTATAGAAAGCTCATCAGACATCTCCTTATGTCCTCGCAATACAAGTGTCCATGCTTGATCCATATATTCATTTGCTTGAACCCCCAACGGCGATACATACATCTGTTGTAGATTTGATTTTTCAAGGCGATAATCTGTTTTTGCATCAAGATTAACAACACGAACATATGCTTTCAAAACTTGAATAAAAGGCAAAAAGAGCTCACGATTTAAACCGTTACAATAAAGGTTATCTGGCGCCACATTTGAAGTCGCAATAAAGAAAATTCCTTTATCAAACAGAGCAGAAATAAGCCGCCCCAATACCATAGCATCAGCAATATCCGTTACACTAAACTCATCAAAACAAAGTACTTTTGCTTCTCGTGCAAGATCCTCAGCAACAGCTAAAATAGGATTATCTTGTTTAAATTTTGCACACCCAGATGCTTGACGATAAAAATTAATACGCTCATGCACATCAGCCATAAAATCATTAAAATGGGCACGCTTTTTATGACCTTTAGGCAAACAAGAAAAGAACAAATCCATCAGCATGGTTTTGCCCCGTCCTACTTCACCATAAATATACAGTCCCTGAAAAAAACCTGTTTCATCTCCTTGTTTTACAACACAAGAAATATTTTGTTTTTTCCTTTTAAATATTCTGTTAAAGAAAGAGCAAAATATCCAAGGCAAAGGATGAGAGATATTTTGTTCCGCAATTTTTTTTAATAAATGATCAAAATATTCTGTTATAGCTAATTGAGCGGGATCAAAACAAACCTCTCCTTTAGCGACAAGCTCCTTATAACGTGTTGAAACGAGAATCATCCAAAAAACCTTTTTCAAACCGATCTCAATGAAAAATACAAATACTTTTCAAGAATCTGTCCGTCTAGTTTAGTTTGTCATAAACGATCAAAAATGATTTAACGACTTAAAATAACGGGATGATCATCAAGTGTACGTCCCTCAAAACGATCAACATTTGAAGAATAAAGAACGAGGATAACACGTCCAGAGTTATTATAAAAATATAATCTTTTTCCTTTAACAGCCCACGATCTCACTTGGGAAGCAATTCCTGGACAGTGTAAAGGACCAGCACGGTACCCTTGTCCAAACTTTGTTTGTGGAGTTGCAATCCGGCAAACTTTTCCTCCTATAGAAAGATTCCACACCCCAGCAACACTTGCAGGAAATAAATCAGTAGCATTACTTGGCAATTCGAGACTAGCCATTCGTCCATCGCTCTGAGAATCTCCTTTTTCATACATCGGAGCGTTTGCATCTTCAGATATCGACGAAGAAGTAGACGACAGATCAGACGCTTCTAATATTGTCATTTGTTGAGATGGATAAAAAACTTCTAATGCGTTACCATCGTCATTACCATCAAACCGTGTTGTTGAACATCCCCCTAAAAACATTACAGTTGATAGTGCAACGAAAAACGAAACTTTTGAAAACGCCATGTCTGTACTCTCTCCCACGACAATAAATAAGTTCACAAAAAAATTAAGCGAATATTTGTTATAGTTACAAAGATAAATTAACAAATTAAAAAAAACAGGTTAAAATCACTTATTTTAAAAGAAATAATTTATGTGCCCAATTTTATATTTATTAAACACTAGAAATTTATAATATTTTCAGTCATATATCTTTTTATAAGTAATCATTAGAAATAGAGAAATTTCATGAAAACGCCATTTAGCAAAATGGACGGTCTTGGAAATCAAATTATTGTTGTTGATATGCGTGAAAGCACATACGCTCTTACACCACAAGCAATCCTTGCTTTGTCGGCAGATCCTGAAATGCATTTTGATCAAATCATGGCTATCCACACACCAACCCAGAAAAAAACCGACTTCCGCATAGAAATATGGAATGCCGACGGATCAATGGCTAAAGCTTGTGGCAATGGTACCCGCTGTGTCATCGCATGGCTTAAAGATCACAATTTTGGTGAAAAATTTCATTTAGAAACTCCCGCTGGAATTATTGAAGGAAAATACCAAACCGATAATCTCATTTCTGTTGATATGGGATGCCCAAATTTCAATGCAAAAGAGATGCCTGTTTCACGTGAAATAGTTGATACCAATCACGTAGAAATTATCGCTGGTCCCCTAAAAGACGCTTGTCTCATATCCATTGGCAATCTCCATGCTATCTTTTTTGTTGAAAATGATATTCAACATATTCCATTAGAAAAATATGGGCCAAAACTTGAACATGATCCCCTGTTTCCCGAACGGTGCAATATTTCCATTGCTTGCATAACGTCAAAGAAAAGTCTAAATTTACGTACATGGGAGCGAGGGGCAGGATTAACACAAGCATGTGGGAGTGCTGCTTGTGCAAGTGCAGTGGCTGCTTATCGTCGTGGACTTACAGAGCGCCATGTTGATGTAAATTTACCAAAGGGAAAACTTAATATTTTTTACCGAGAAGACGATCATATTATCATGACAGGACCAATTAAATATCACTTTAGTGGTTTTTTAAGCCCTTTAACAGGGTGTTACAAAAAGGATCACTCCTGATGGCAATAGAAATTGTAACTTTTGGTTGTCGACTTAATAGCTACGAATCGGAAATCATTCGCAAAGAAAGTACTTCTTCAGGGCTAGATCAACTTAAAGATGGTGCTATTATCTTTAATACCTGTGCTGTCACTGCCGAAGCCGTACGACAAGCAAAACAAGCTATCCGCAAAGCAAGACGTGAAAATCCTCATGCGCGTATCATTGTAACAGGGTGTGCAGCCCAAACAGAAGCACAAAATTTTGCCTCAATGACAGAAGTAGATCTTGTTTTAGGAAACGAAGATAAACTTCACGCTCATTCTTATCGTCAACTTCCTGATTTTGGTATTAATCATTCTGAAAAGGTGCATATCAATGACATTATGGAAGTACAAAAAATTGCTCCACATATGGTCAGTGCAATGCAAGAGCGCACCCGCGCTTTTGTACAGGTACAAAACGGATGCGATCACCGCTGTACATTTTGCATTATTCCTTATGGACGAGGACCATCTCGTTCAGTTCCCATGGGTGCTGTCATAGAACAAATTAAAAAGCTGATAGGTGGGGGTATCCAAGAAGTGGTCCTTACAGGTGTTGACCTTACAAGTTATGGCCACGATCTTCCTGGAAAAGCTACTCTAGGAAAATTAACTTCAGCTATTTTGCATCATGTCCCTGACTTAGCCCGATTACGCCTCTCATCTATTGACTCTATTGAAGCAGACGAAGAACTCATAAATCTTTTAGCTTATGAAACAAGAATCATGCCCCATTTGCATTTATCTTTGCAAGCAGGTGATAATATGATTTTAAAACGGATGAAACGGCGTCATCTGCGCGAACATGCCATTCAATTTTGCCAAGAATTGCGTGCCAAACGTTCTACAATGGTTTATGGTGCCGACTTAATTGCTGGTTTTCCTACAGAAACAGAAGAGATGTTTCAAAATAGTCTTGCCTTAATCAAAGATTGTAATTTAACCCATCTCCATGTCTTCCCCTTTAGTCCAAGAGAAGGAACACCTGCCGCACGTATGCCACAAATCAACCGTAAAATAGTTAAGCTGCGTGCTGAAAAATTGCGTAAAGCAGGTGATATGGCTTACCAAAAGCATCTTGCTCATTTACAAAACAGTCTACAAACAATTCTCGTTGAAAAAGATGAAATCGGACGAACAGAAGATTATACTCTTGTACAAGTTAAAGGTGCAAAAGCAGGAACAATTGTTCAAGCCCTTATCGTTGATCATGATGGCGATAAATTGATTGCTGTCCCTCCAAAATTAAACGCTGCTTGAGCAGGAGAATTCTTATGACTAAATCTTTTATAAAAAAAATATTCTCTTTTAACAAATCTCAAGAGCAAGAAATTGAACAACAGATTTCTATTCCTGATAAAAGCGATATAATAGAAGAAAATAAAGACAAAAATGAAAAGACAAAAAATAATCAAATCTCTATAAACACAGAAAAAGAAGAACAAACAAAAAATCCAGAGTCAATACTTACAAAATATGATGAAAAATCTCCATTTCTAGAATCCCATTCTGATAAAATTCCCTTTTCTGGTAAAATTATTGTCACAGACAACATCCGTGAAAAAAAGAATGAAGAAATTTTATCTGAACCTTCTGTTGAACAAAAAAAGACAGCGTGGTTTGGGCGCCTTAAAAAAGGCCTATCCCTTTCTTCACAACGCCTAAGCGGATCAATTGGCGATCTCTTTGTTAAAAGAAAACTTGATGAAGATACACTGCAAGAGCTCGAAGATATTCTTATCCAAGCTGACATAGGTGTAGAGACGGCAACACGCATCACAAATACTTTAGCTTCCAGTCGTTACGGAAAAAACCTCTCCCCAGATGATATTCATACTATTGTAGCTGATGAGGTCAAAAAAGTTCTGGAACCTGTTGCAATACCATTAGAACTTGATCTCAGCCATAAACCTCATGTTATTTTGCTGGTAGGTGTAAATGGCACTGGAAAAACGACAACTATTGGAAAACTTTCAGCCAAATTAACAGAAGGGGGATTAAAAGTTATGCTGGCAGCAGGTGATACTTTCCGAGCCGCTGCTATTGAGCAACTACACATTTGGGGTGAACGTACCAATTCTCCTGTTATTTCGACAAAATTGGGTGCAGATGCCGCCAGCTTAGCATTTGATGCTTATGAAAAAGCAAAAAAAACAAACAGTGATGTATTAATTATTGATACAGCAGGGCGTTTACAAAATAAATCTGAATTAATGGATGAGTTGGCAAAAATTATTCGTGTTTTAAAAAAACACACCCCCCAAGCACCCCACACAATCCTTCAAACTCTTGATGCAACAACCGGACAAAATGCACTCAACCAAGTGGACATTTTCAGTGATATTGCTGGTGTTAATGGTTTAGTTATGACAAAGCTAGATGGGACTGCACGAGGAGGAATTCTTGTCGCTATCGCAGCAAAATATAAATTACCCGTTTATTTTATCGGTATAGGAGAAGATATTGAAGACCTTCAACCCTTTTCTGCTTCTGACTTTGCCGAAACTATTGCAGGAAAACACGCATGAAACAGCCTTTATCTAATCTTAATTTACACAATAATTCTGAAAAAAAGATGAATAACAATAAAAAAATTTCTCTCTCACCAACACTTAAGTTTCTTTTGGAAATGGGTCCATTGGTTGCCTTCTTTTTTGCCAATTATAAGGGAGAATGGCTGATAAAAAACATTGGATTTTTTCAAAATTTTAGTAAGCCTATTTTCCCTGCAACAGCTATTTTTATGGTGGCTATTATTATTTCCCTAAGCTTATCATGGATCCTTGCAAGACAAATTCCTATTATGCCTCTTATTTCAGGAATATTTGTTTTAGTTTTTGGCTTTCTAACTCTCTGGCTTCATAATGAAACTTTCATAAAAATGAAACCAACAATCATTAATAGCTTATTTGCTTTTATACTTTTTGGAGGGATGTTTTTTAAAAAACCACTTTTACGTTATGCTCTTGATTCTACCTTAAAACTTGATGATTTAGGTTGGCAAAAACTTACCTATCGTTGGGCGTTTTTTTTCATTTTTCTTGCCATTTTGAATGAAATAATTTGGCGTAATTTTAGCGATAATTTCTGGACAAGTTTCAAAGTATTTGGCGTCATGCCTATAACAGTCCTTTTCATGCTTACCCAAATGCCTATAATTATAAAACATTCAAAAGGACTTTTTACAGAAGAGGACAAATCTGATTCTTAAAAAAATCATCACTACCGATTATTTTATAGATTCATCGCCAAACACTGTTCGGGAGAAAAAATATGTTGATTGAACAGTTTATTTGTCGAGAAGACAATTTCGGTGTACTCCTTCATGATGAAAAAAGTGGTATGACAGCTGCAATAGATGCTCCTGAAGGCAAAGCGATTCACAATGCCTTAAAGCGCCACAATTGGACACTTAACACTATTTTTGTAACTCATCATCATCACGACCATGTAGAAGCCCTATCAGAATTAAAACAAGTTTACAACGCTACGGTTATCGGACCAGAAGCAGAAAAAGAAAAGATCAATCATCTTGATAAAACACTTCAACCTGATGAAAGTTTTTCTTTTGGCTCACTCCTTCTTTTAGCTCTTTCAACACCTGGTCATACTCTAGGCGCATTATCTTACTATTTTCCTGAAAAGAATTTACTCTTTGCTGGAGATACACTTTTTTCATTGGGCTGTGGACGTCTTTTCGAAGGAAAACCAGCACAAATGCTGAATTCTTTAAAAAAACTTCGTAAACTTCCTGATGAAACACTTCTCTATTGTGGACACGAATATACAAAAAATAACGCTCTTTTCGCACTAACAATTGACCCACATAATAAAAAACTCCACCAAAGAATAGAGGAAGTTTTTTTGCTACGTGCAAAAAACGCTATGACTTTACCAGTAACCTTAGGGCAAGAAAAAGCCACCAATCCCTTTCTCCGCTGGGATGATAGTGTATTGCGAAAGAACCTTGTAATGGAAGAAAAAACAGATGAAGAAGTTTTTGCTGAAGTTCGAAGAAGAAAGGACAATTTTTAACCATGCGTAAGTTCGTATTACGTTTGTTCCTGCTTTTTCTTTTCGTGATACATATTCAACAAACAATGGCAGAGGAAAAGGAAACAGATAATTCTTCTCTTATAGCACCTCTCATTGCAAATTATCCCTTAACAGAAGATTTTCTTTTAAAGCTGGAAAAAATTGAAAAAGAATGTAAAAACTTACTTCCAGAAACAAAAAATAATCTTATAACTTATGATTCTAGTATCCACTCTAGTATTGAAAACTACACTACCTATATTTCTAGTAAACCAAAACTTGTGAATATTTTAAAAGAAAATAATATAACACCGAAAGATTTTGCTGCGGGAACCTCAGCACTTAAAGAAATATCAGCGCTTATCATATTTGTACCTGAAAAGGAATATTCTACTGAGAAAAATACTATATTTCTAAACAATCTTGAATTTGTTAAAAAACATTTTTACAAAGCAACAATTCTTTTAAATAGCTGTGAAAAACTCATTTTGAGCAACTAATCAGCTATGAGACATTAAAAAATATTATCCCATTAATCTAATAAAAAAGTACGTGCATTAAAAAAACACCGTGTTTTTACCATTCCTAATAATTGTTTTTATTTCGATTATATTTACAAATGTTTTTCTAAAAATAAAGAATAACAGACGGAAAAATATTTATTGAAATTCAAAAAAGAAAGGATAATTTTTCGTCATGTTTAAACTTCTATTGTGTTTTTTCTTCATTTTTCCTTTTGTATCATACGCTCAAGAAAAAAAACAAGAAATAGATGATCCTTCTTTTATACCGCCTTTCATTGCAAATTATCCCTTAACAGAAGATATTCTTTTAAAGCTGGAAAAAATCAAAGCAGAATGTAGAAATTTATCTTCAGAACCAGAACAAACAAATACAAAAAGTGATCTCAGTACTTATGATGATAATATTGAAAAATACGCTTCCTATATTTTTAATAATCCAAAACTTGTAAATATTTTAAAAGAAAATAATATAACACCGAAAGATTTTGTTGTTGCTCACCTAGCACTTCAAGCGACATTGTATGTACTTACTGATGAAGAAAATTCTACTTATGAAAAAAACTCTTTACCTGCAAGAAATATAGAATTTGCTAAAGAGCATATGTATAGAATAATAAAAATTTTAAAAGATAACTGTTAAAAAAATCTTTTTAGAACAATTGATTAACTTTGTAAACGCCGACAAATTTCATCTAATTGTTCTAATGAAGAGTAATGTATTTTTAAATCTCCACCTTTTTTACCATGTCGAATAATAACTTTCATTCCTATCACATCTGCAAGTAATTTTTCTAAAGATTTTGTTTCAGCATCTTTCTCCGTATTGGTACGCTTTTTAGTTTTAGGATTAGCTTGCTCATATGCAAGTATTTCTGTTTGACGTACTGAAAGCCCTTCACGAATAATTTTCTCAGCTAAATTTTGTGGATCATCAACGGTTATAAGACAACGTGCATGACCTGCAGAAAGTTGTCCATCAGTTAAGAATTGTTGTACTTTTTCTGGAAGTTTTAACAAACGAAGCGTATTTGCAACATGACTACGACTTTTTCCTATAACTTGCGCTAAATCTACTTGCGTATAATCATGTTCATTTAGAAGCATCTCATATCCCTTTGCTTCTTCGATAGGATTAAGATCTGCACGTTGAACATTTTCAATAATTGCCAATTCCAAAGCCGTTTTATCGTCCACATCACGAATAATAACGGGTAATTGACTTAAATTTGCACGTTGTGCTGCACGCCAGCGCCGTTCACCCGCAATCAATTCAAACCGATGAGGATGATCTCTTAAAGGCCTCACAATAACCGGTTGAACCACACCGTGTTGACGAATTGATTGTGTCAAATTATCAAGCTCTGTTTCAGTAAAATGACGCCGAGGATTGTGAGGATTACATGAAATAGATTCAATAGAAATAAATCGCTCAGAAAGACTACCGGATTCATTTAATTTATCAAAGCTTGATGAACGTGCAATATTGTTGTTTAAATTGATATCTCCAATCAATGCCGCTAATCCACGTCCTAGTCTTTTTTTTGATAGATCATCGTTCATAATTTTGCTCTTTGAGTTTTCTTACAAAAAATTTTACATTTTTAAGCAGCAGCACGTGCTTGTTTTTCACGTTGAATCATTTCTGATGCTAGACGCAAATAAGCTTGGCTCCCAGCACATTTAAGATCATAAAGCAATACAGGTTTGCCAAAAGAAGGCGCTTCTGATACTCTTACATTTCGTGGAATAACAGTACGATAAACTTTATCTCCCATAAAAGAACGTACATCTTCAACAACTTGATTTGAAAGGTTATTACGTCCATCATACATTGTTAGAACAATACCTTGGATCTCTAAAGATGGATTAAGTACGGATCGCACTTGTTTTACTGTTTCAAGTAATTGACTTAAACCTTCAAGTGCTAAAAATTCACACTGCATAGGCACTAAAACAGAATCCGCAGCCCCCATAGCATTAAGTGTTAAAAGATTAAGGGAGGGAGGACAATCAATTAAAATATAATTGAATTTTTTTTCCATTTCCGGATCATCATAGAGAGCTTTACGTAAGCGTTGTATGCGATCTTTTGATGAAGAAATTTCCATTTCCACACCTAAGAGATCAAGTGTAGAGGGAACTATATAAAGATTGGGTACGGCTGTTTTTAAAGCCGCCTGTGTAATTGAAACGCCCGAAACCAAAACATCATAAGAAGATAAAGGACGGCTATTACGATCAATCCCTAAACCTGTACTAGCATTACCTTGTGGATCAACATCCATAATAAGGACATTTTCACCAATAGCCGCTAAAGCTGTAGCAAGATTAATTGCTGTGGTTGTTTTTCCGACTCCACCCTTTTGGTTTGCAATAGCGATAATTCGTGTTTCGCTCATTTTGCTCTACCCTCTATATGATCGAATATGAGAAATTTCCAAAATAACAGAATTTTCATCAACTTTACTTTTATGTTTTAACAGATCAAAGTGCCAATTGGCAGAGGCATTTTTTATTTCTGTAGCGTAATCCCGACCTTTTTGCAAAAGAGCTATTGTTTTTTCTGTTAATAAAGGAAAAATGAGTTGTAAAAGAGTATCAAGCGGCGCTAATCCCCGTGCTGTTATAATATCAGATATGGGAATTTTTTGATATATATCTTCAATTCTAGCGTGATAAACCGTTGCTGGAAGATTAAGTTGAGCAATAACTGTTCGCAAAAAAGCAACTTTTTTCCCATTACTTTCAACAAGATTAATATGTCCTGCTTTTTTTTCTTTCAAAAAGATAGCAATCACAATTGCAGGAAAACCTCCTCCTGATCCTAAATCACACCAATGTAAAGAATGAGCATACAAAGGAAAAATTTGTGCTGAATCTAGAATATGTCGTGTCCATAGATCTGGTATAGTTGTAGCAGATATCAAATTAATATGTGCATTCCACTGAAGTATTAAAGACTCAAACTGAATTAAATTTTCCATCGTTTCACGTGAAACAGAAGGAACAATATTTAATAATTGTTGATATTTTTTTTCTGTAGAAAAATTCATTAAGCTGTTTTAGCCTTTTCACGTCGTTGACGTTGAATATGTGTAATAATAAGCGATAACGCGGCGGGTGTCATGCCATCAATTTTTTGTGCATCAGCAATTGAACGCGGCGACACTTCTTGAATTTTTGATTTAAGTTCATTTGAAAGACCTGAAATTGCCTGAACATCGAGAGAAGAAGGAATTTCTAAACGCTCATCTCTCTGAAGAGAGGCAATATCTTGTGCTTGTTTATCTAAATAAACCGCATATTGTGCTTCAATTTCTAAAGATTCTGCTGTTTTAGAATCAATTGTTTTTAATTGTGGCCAAAAATCTGAAAGACGCTCTAAGGTCATATGAGGATAAGCAAGAAAATCATAAGCCGAACGCCGAATTCCATCATGATTAACATGTAATCCATGAGCAGAAGCTTCATTGGGTGTTAAAAAAAGATTTTGACATATTGATCGTGCTTGATCAAGCCGTTGTTGTTTTTTCTGATAACATTCCCAACGTATTTTACTCACAATACCCCATTTTTGTGCCAAAGGTGTTAAACGCGTATCAGCATTATCAGATCGTAAAGATAAACGAAATTCAGCACGTGATGTAAACATCCTATAAGGTTCACAAACACCACGTGAAACCAAATCATCAATCATAACACCAATATAAGCAGTAGAACGACTTATAAGTATTTCATCTAATTTACCTACTTTACGTGCAGCATTTAATCCAGCTAAAAGTCCTTGTGCTGCTGCTTCTTCATATCCTGTTGTACCATTAATTTGGCCTGCTAAGAACAAACCCGGTAAAGAACGTAATTCTAAGTTTCTCGTTAATTGTTGTGGATTAACAAAATCATATTCAATAGCATAACCAGGTTGCAAAACTATAGCATTTTCCAATCCTTCAATGGTTTTCAATAGAGAAATTTGTACATCTTCAGGAAGAGAAGTAGAAAGACCATTTGGATAAACAGTATCATCATTTAATCCTTCTGGTTCCAGAAAGATCTGATGTCCATCACGTTCTCCAAATTTAACAATTTTATCTTCAACAGAAGGACAATAACGTGGTCCTAACCCTTCAATATTTCCAGAATATAAAGCAGAGCGATAAATATTCTCGCGAATAATTTGATGTGTTTTCTCATTTGTACGTGTTATTGCACATTCAATTTGTGGTTGTTCAATTTTCTCTGTTAAAAGAGAAAAGGGTATGGGATTTTCATCTGCTTGTTGTTTTTGGAGAGCTTCCCAAGCAATTGTTTTTTTACTCAAACGAGCAGGGGTTCCTGTTTTTAATCGTCCAAGTTTTATATGATATTTTTTCAAATGTTCAGCAAGTTTTACACTTGACTGATCTCCCATACGACCAGCAGCCCATGTTTTATTACCAATATGAATAAAGCCATTTAAAAACGTACCTGTTGTTAAAACAACAGCACCAGAAAAAATTGTTCCTTGTTTTTTTAAAATAACACCTGATACACAATTATCTTTAACAACCAGATCAATAACTTCATCCTCAATAAGAGTAAGATTTTCTTGTTCTTTTAATAATTTTTGAATTGCTTTTTTATAAAGTTGTCTATCTGCCTGTGTTCGTGGTCCTCTTACTGCCGGTCCTTTACGTCTATTAAGTAGTCTAAACTGAATTCCAGCAGCATCTGCTGCTCTTCCCATAAGACCATCTAACGCATCTATTTCACGAACTAGATGCCCTTTTCCAAGTCCACCAATAGCAGGATTACACGACATTGTTCCCAGTGCTGATATTTTATGTGTAACAAGCGCTGTTTTGGCTCCTACACGTGCTGAAGCTGAAGCCGCTTCACAGCCAGCATGACCACCACCAACAATAACAACATCATATGATTGCATTTAATTCATTCCGTAGAAAATATTCTAAGGTTTCACGTGAAACAGGATATAAATTACATAATCTTTATAATCTGTCTATGAAATAATCAATGTTTCACGTGAATCATTATTTACCAACACAAAATTCTGAAAAAATAATATCAAGCAAATCTTCAACATCAATATCTCCTGTAATTTTCCCAAGAAAATCACTTGCACAACGGAGATGTTCTGCACGTAAACTGAGATCAAGAGAATGATAATTAAGAGAAAATTCAATCTCTTTAACAGCCTGCTTTAATAATTGAAGTTGCCTTTTACGTGCTGGAACAATATTTCCAATTTTAGAAGCACGATAATGACAAAATGATTCAAGTTCTTTTATAAAATAATCAAAATTTAAACCAGTTAATGCGGAAAATTGTATAGACCAACGCTGATCATTTTTTTCATAAAGATCAAGCTTATTGCCAACACACCATATTTCAGCCGATGTTTCTGGTAAATCAACTTGCTTAGGATTTCTTATATCATAAACCAAAATAACCAAATCAGCTTCCCTAACATGCTGTTTAGCAATTTCTATTCCCATCTGTTCTATTTTATTTTCTGTTTTTCTAAAACCAGCAGTATCGGTTAAAAAAACAGGTAAACCACCAAGAATAATTCTCATTTCTAAAGCATCACGGGTTGTTCCTGCTTCTTCCGTTACAATAGCAACAGATCTTCCTGAAAGACGATTCATAATGCTTGATTTTCCAGAATTTGGAGCACCAGCAATAACAATTTTTAATCCATCACGTAAAATACTCGCACGTTCTCCTTCAGTAATATATTCCCGAATAGAAGTACAAAGATCCTGAACATCTTTCCAAACTTTATCAGATATTGCGTTGGGAATATCTGCTTCATCAACAAAATCAAGTTCTGCCTCAATAAAAGCACGCGCCTTCATAAGCTTATGACGCCAATCACGATAAAGCGTCGTTAAATGTCCACTTGTACCCATAACAGCTAAACGCCGTTGGCTTTCCGTTTCTGCTTCTATTAAATCAGCAAGACCTTCTGCTTGAACAAGATCTAATTTTCCTTCCATAAAAGCACGACGTGAAAATTCACCTGCTTCTGCAATACGGCATCCAGAAAATGTCGACAATTCATCGAGAAAACGATTAACGACTGCTTTTCCTCCATGTAAATGGAATTCTGCACAATCTTCCCCCGTAAAACTATGAGGAGCAGGAAAAAAAACAGTTAAACCAGAATCTAAAAAACTACCATCACGAGCAGTAAGATTTCCATAATGCATAAAACGTGCTTTAGGTAAACGACCACAAAGCGTTTTAACTATATCCACAACATGAGGACCAGAAAGCCGAATGACTGCAACCCCTGAAGGTAACAATCCACTCGAAACAGCAAAGATTGTATCCACAGGTTTTATCCTAATAAAAACTTTAATGACTCTACGTATTCATTGAATCAAAAAATTCACTATTGTTTTTTGTTTGCTTTAATTTATCAATCAAAAATTCAATTGCATCTGTTACATTCATAGATGCTAAAATACGACGAAGAACAAAAATTTTGTGTAAATCTTGTCGTTCTACCAGAAGTTCTTCCTTACGCGTTCCTGACTTTAAAATATCCATAGCAGGGAAAATACGTTTATCAGCAACTTTTCGATCAAGAACAATTTCCGAATTACCTGTTCCTTTAAATTCTTCAAAAATAACCTCATCCATACGACTTCCTGTATCAATCAAAGCCGTTGCAATAATGGTTAAAGATCCGCCTTCTTCAATATTACGTGCTGCACCAAAAAAACGCTTTGGACGCTGGAGGGCATTTGCATCCACACCACCTGTTAAAACTTTACCTGAAGAAGGAACAACTGTATTATATGCACGCCCAAGACGTGTAATAGAATCGAGAAGAATAACAACATCACGCCCATATTCAACAAGACGTTTGGCTTTTTCAATAACCATTTCTGCCACTTGTACGTGACGTATTGCAGGTTCATCAAAAGTAGAAGAAACCACTTCTCCTTTTACTGAACGCTGCATATCAGTAACTTCTTCTGGTCGTTCATCAATTAAAAGAACAATGAGATAACATTCAGGATGATTAGTGGTAATAGAATGAGCAATATTTTGAAGTAAAACTGTTTTTCCCGTCCGAGGAGGAGCTACAATTAACCCTCTTTGTCCTTTTCCCAATGGAGATATCAAATCAATCACGCGTGATGACATATCTTTCTCTGTAGGATCTTGTATTTCCATTTGGAAACGTTCATTTGAATAAAGAGGAGTAAGATTATCAAAGTGGATTTTATAACGAATCTTTTCAGGTTTTTCGAAATTAATTGTATTAATTTTAAGGAGAGCAAAATAACGTTCTCCCTCTTTTGGACTGCGTATGGGACCTTCAATTGTATCGCCTGTTTTTAAAGAAAACGACTGTATTTGTGCAGGTGAAAGATAAATATCATCAGGACCAGGAAGATAATTAGCATCAGCAGATCTCAAAAATCCAAATCCGTCTTGTAAAACTTCAACAACACCTTCTCCTATAATTTCAACGTCTTGTAGAGCAAGTTTTTTCAAGATAGCAAACATTAATTCTTGTTTGCGCATAAGGGAGGCATTTTCAACTTCTAATGTTTCAGCAAAAGAAACAAGCTCAACGGGATTTTTGCTTTTAAGTTCTTGTAGTTTCATTTTTTGCATGAAATATGCTCTTTGTAATTAAGGAGAAGATTGTTCTAAATAATTTATGGAAATTTATGAGTGAAATATTATTAAGAAAAAATATCCTACACTCAATTTTTTTAATCTGCAAGTACCATTTATATGAAATTTGTTCCTGTAATATTAAGTAATTATATGAAAAACTTGAAAAAATATAAAATCCAAATAGTATTTAATTATTTTAATAACAAAAATGTGAGTTAGGATTATAGCATTAATGAAATGCTATTCAAAAGTATTTTTTACAGAAATTTATATTAATAAATTTATATTAAAGAAAGGATTATTCTTATTTATAACTGTGTTTAGTGTGGATTATTATTTATCCTCAATTTTATCCACAAAAGGAACTGAAAAAAGAATAAAAATATCACTATCTTAAAGATATTATCCCCTCTTTTTTTATAAGAGGGATTAAATTATCACAAGCATTTAATTTGTGCATAAAAAAGGAGAATTTTTCATAAATTTTAGTTTTATAAAAAACGGTGAGGATATATACACATGTCTTAACAAGGAGTTAAAATTTTTGTGACAAAAGAAAAAAAATTCTTTCATTTACACATGCTTTCTGATGCAACAGGAGAAACATTAATTTCTGTTGGAAGAGCTGTAGCATCGCAATATGCAATGATTCAGGCAACAGAGCATATCTATCCTATGATTCGTAATAGAATACAGTTACAGAAAGCTCTTGATGAAATACAACAAGAGCCAGGTATTGTTCTTTACACAATGATTGATGAAGAACTTAAACTACTCCTTCAAAAAAAATGCAAAAAAATAGAAGTTCCCTGTATTGATATATTGCATCCTGTTTTAAATGCTTTTCAGTCTTACCTTGGAATGCCAACACATTTACGTGCGAGCGCACAACATGATCTTAATGCAGATTATTTTCGCCGTATTGAGGCACTGGATTTTACAATAGAGCATGATGATGGACAGTCTTCCAGTAGCTTATCCGAAGCAGATGTGATCCTTGTGGGAATTTCAAGAACCTCTAAAACACCAACAAGCATCTATTTAGCAAATCGCGGAATCAAAACGGCTAATGTTCCTCTTATTCCAGGAATTGATTTGCCAGAATCTCTTTTAGAGGTAAAAAATTCTTTAATTATTGGTTTAATTGCTTCAGCTGAAAGAATCTCACATATTCGTCAAAATAGAGATTTAGGAGAAGGTTTTGCTCTTGATAATTATACTAATCGTATCAACATAGCTGAAGAATTAATCCATGCAAAACGCATTTGCGAACGTTTTGGTTGGCCTATTATTGATGTCACAAGACGTTCTATTGAAGAAACTGCTGCTGCAATATTTGAACTGTTATCACGATTTCGTGAAGGAAATGAGAGAAAATTCTCATGAACGCAGATACTTTAATATTAGCATCTCTTAGTTTTTATCGTGCAAAATTATTAAAAAAAGCAGGCTTAAATTTTTCCATTGAAGGAGCTTCTTTTGATGAAAGAGAAGTAGAAAAAAAAGCAAAAGAAAAAACACCTAAAGAACTCAGCTGTTTTCTTGCGAGCGCAAAAGCAAAAAATGTTTCAGACCGTTTTCCTGATGCTTTCGTTATTGGTTGTGATCAAGTTCTTGATTTTGAAGGTCAAGTTTTTCACAAAGCAACAAATATTAAAGAAGCACATCAACGTTTATGTGAATTATCAGGAAAAACCCATTCTCTTCATAGTGCGGTAGCTTTATTTAAAAATGGTCAAAAAATTTGGGTTGAAGCTTTTAGTGCACATATGTCCGTCCGTTTACTCTCATCAGAATTTATTGAACGTTATTTAGCACGCGTAGGAAAAGATGTTTTAAACAGCGTGGGAGTATATCAAATTGAAGGAGAAGGAATTCATCTCTTTGAAAAAATTGAAGGAGATTTTTTTACCATTGTTGGTTTACCTTTGCTGCCTCTACTCATAAAACTGCGCCACTTAGGAATTATTGATGGTTGACTTAACAATAAAAAAAACAAATTATCCGCGTGCTTTTGTTGTTGGTTCTCCAATTCATCATTCAAAATCGCCAAGAATTCACAATTTTTGGCTTAAACAATATGGTTTACAAGGAGAATATCTTGCACAAGAAGTAACATCTGAAGAGTTCAGTCATTTTATTGCGTCTTTACAAAAAATAGGCTTTTGTGGAGGAAATGTTACTTTGCCTTATAAACAGGAAGCTTTTCGTTTAGCAGATTATAAAGATGAGAGAGCAACAATGATTGGTGCTGTTAATACACTTTGGTATGAAGGAGATAAGCTTTGTGCCACGAATAGTGATGCCTATGGTTTTAGCGCTAATCTTGATGATTTTGTATCTGATTGGGGAGGGGAAACAGCTCTTGTTTTTGGAGCAGGTGGTGCCGCACGCGCTATCATATATGCCTTAAAAAGACGCGGATTTGAACAGATTTATTTAATTAACCGTACAAAACAACGTGCTGATAATTTAGCTCAGCATTTTGGAAAAATCATTAAAGTTTACGATTGGCATAAAATCCATGAAATACTTCATCAAGCTGATTTGATTGTTAATACAACCTCTATTGGCATAAAAAGTCCAGAAGAAAAAAGTGATTCTTTTTTTTGCGATTTTCATAAAGCAAAAAAAACGGCATTAGTAACAGATATTATTTATACACCATTGATAACTCCTTTTTTACAACAGGCAAAGGCTTGTGATCTCAAGACGGTTGATGGACTTGGGATGCTTCTACATCAGGCTGTTATAGGGTTTGAACAGTGGTTCGGAATAAGACCACAGGTAACAAAAGCGTTACGGACAGCTATTTTAGAGGATATGAGTGAAAAAAGAGAATGAAGATCATAGGATTAACGGGATCAATTGCTATGGGAAAATCAACAGTTGCTGATTTTTTCAAGCAAGCGGGTATTTCTGTTTTTAGTGCTGATGAAGCAGTACAACAGCTTTATAAAAGTGAGCCAGCTTTGTCATTCATAGAGCGTATTTTTCCTGGTGTGGTTGAAAACGGAGAAGTTAACCGTTTGAAACTTTCTGAAATTTTGATTGATGATAAAGAAAAATTACAAACATTAGAAAAAATAATTCATCCTTTGGTGCAAGAAAAAGAAAGGGAATTTATTGATATAGCGCGTGAACAAGGGAAAAAATTAGTTATTCTTGATATTCCACTTCTGTTTGAAAAAAATGGTGAAAGTCGTGTGGATAGCGTTATTGTTGTTTCTGCTCCACCAGAAATACAAAAAGAACGTGTAATGATTCGCCAAGGTATGAATGAGAAAAAATTTGCCTTTATCAACGCTCAACAAATGCCAGATGAAAAAAAACGAGAACGCGCTGATTTTATTATTGATACAGGGAAAGATTTAGAGAATACACGTCAACAGGTTTTTGATGTGATAAAAAAATTGCTAAAGAATTAAAATTATGCGTGAAATTATTTTTGATACAGAAACAACAGGTTTAGATAAAGAGAAAGATCGCATAATCGAAATTGGTTGTGTAGAAATGGTTGATCGTTATCTCACAGGACGCCAATTTCATGTTTATTTAAACCCTGAAGGCGTTATTATTCCTGATGAAGTTGTAGCAATTCACGGATTAACCAATGAACGCTTGAAAAACGAGAAAAGTTTTAGTGATATTGTTGATGAATTTTTGGAATTTATCAAAGACGCGACAATGATTGCGCATAATGCGAGTTTTGATATTGGTTTTATTAATGCAGAATTAAAACGCGTCAACAAACCGCTTATCAGTGTTGATAATATTCTTGATACATTGGCTATGGCGCGGCGTAAATTTCCTATGGGTCCTAATTCTCTTGATATTTTATGCAAACGTTTTGGAATTGATAACAGCCATCGTGTTCTTCATGGTGCTTTGCTTGATGCAGAGATTCTAGCCGATGTTTATATTGAGCTCATCGGTGGAAAGCAAGGTGTATTGGGTTTTGATAACAGAAGGGGTATTGATGAACATATCCAGAACGATAAAGATACATCTTATGCCGTTAAAATTCGCCCGCAGGCTTTACCTTCGAGATTGAGTATGCAAGAAAAAAAGTTACACGCTGATTTTATCTACAAAATGGGTGAAAAAGCTCTGTGGAATAACTTCAAAATTCATGAATAACATCATCTTTTATCTAAAAGAGTCACGATTGAAATTAAAGAATATCGATGTCAAAAAAAACGGTCGTTGTGGGGAGGGGAACACCACAACGACCCTGTCGCTACATCGTACCTCAGCTATCATAGGAGGAGCAAAATGAAAGCTATTAATCCTGTAACAGCAAAGAAAAGCTCTAGGTACTTAATATAAAGTGCAACGACTTCACGTCTTATGAAGAGAAAAAATGGCTTTTTAGAGGCAAAGTGAAAAAATATATAAGGGTAATTTGTTTTTTTAGCTGAAATGGAGAAAAAATGTCATGAAAGCAACAGATCATCTTTTTTTGGTTGACGGATCAGGCTATATTTTTCGTGCTTATTATGCTTTGCCGCCTTTAAAACGTAAAAAGGATGGACTTCCTGTAGGAGCAGTAGCTGGTTTTTGCAATATGTTATGGAAATTACTTTGTGATGCTCGTAATACAGCTACGGGTGTTGTTCCAACACATTTTGCTGTTATTTTTGATTATTCATCTGATACTTTTCGTAAACAAATTTATCCTGAATATAAAGCGAATCGCGTTGAACCTCCTGAAGATCTAATTCCTCAATTCGCGCTAATACGCCAAGCAACGAAGGCTTTTAATTTGCCTTGTATTGAAAAGGAAGGCTTTGAAGCGGATGATTTAATTGCTACCTATGCAAAGTTGGCAACAAAGGTTGGGGCAAAAACAACCATTATTTCTTCCGATAAGGATCTTATGCAACTCGTAAATACGCATGTATCTTTGTATGATGGAATGAAAGATAAGCATATAGGTATCTCAGAAGTTATAGAAAAATGGGGTGTTGCGCCTGAAAAAATGATTGATTTACAAGCATTAATTGGAGATTCAACGGATAATGTACCGGGTATTCCAGGCATTGGTCCAAAAACTGCAGCTCAGTTGTTAAATGAATTTGGTTCTCTTGATCTTCTATTGCAAAACGTAACAGAAATTAAACAAACAAAACGACGTGAAAACATTCAAGCTTATAGAGAACAAGTTAAAATATCTCGTGAACTTGTCAGGCTTAAAACAGATGTTCCTATAGATAATGATTTAGATGATTTTATTTTGGAGCCACAAGATGGTCCACGTTTAATTGCTTTTTTGAAAGCGATGGAGTTTTCAACATTAACGCGTCGCGTGGCAGAGGCAACAACATGCGATGCAGCTGTTATTGACGCACTTGATATAAATGTTGAATGGGAAAAACTAAGCCCCAGGAATGATTCTGATATCAGGCATGATTCTGATATCAAGAATACTGAGCGCGCATCCCTTCATAATTTTTCTGAAAATTCTCCACAAGTTTTTGCACAAGAACGTAAAGATCAAGCGCTGACTCAAAAAATTACAAGAGATGCTTATACAACAATTCTTGATGAGGAAATTTTAAAAGACTGGTTATCACAAGCACAAGAGCAGGGTTTTTTCGCTTTTGATACTAAAACAACATCTCTTGATCCGATGCAAGCAAAGCTTGTTGGTTTTTCACTCGCATTACAGCCGGAAAAAGCAGCTTATATACCTCTTGAACATTTTGATGAAGGAGAAGAGGACCTTTTGAGGGGCGGGCGCATTGCTTCACAGATTGGGGCTCGAAAAGCTTTAGCACTTTTAAAACCGATATTAGAAGATTCAGCGGTGTTAAAAATTGGTCATAATATAAAATATGATTGGTTGGTGATGAAGCAATACGACATTATGATAAGCTCTTTTGACGACACCATGCTTTTATCATATGCTTTTGATGCTGGAATGTTAACCCATAATATGGATGATTTGTCTGAACGTTGGCTTGAGCATAAACCAATTGCCTATAAAGATTTAACGCATAACGGGAAAAAAATTACTTCTTTTGCACAAGTAGATTTAAAACAAGCAACCCTTTATGCGGCGGAAGATGCTGATATAAAGCTACGTCTTTGGCAAGTATTGAAACCGCAACTTGTTGCTCGTGGAATGACAAAAATTTATGAGCGTCTTGATAGACCTCTTGTAGAAGTTCTTGCAAGAATGGAAGAACGGGGGATTCTTATTGATCGGCAGATTTTATTGCGTCTTTCAGGAGAGTTGGCACAAGCTGCTTTGATTCTAGAAGAGGAAATTTACAAACAAGCTGATGAAAAGTTTAATCTTGCTTCGCCAAAGCAATTAGGGGATATCCTTTTTGGCAAAATGGGATTGCCTGGAGGCGCTAAAACAAAGGGTGGACAATGGTCAACTTCTGCACAGACCTTAGAAGAGTTGGCTGCTGAAGGTCATATTTTACCGCGTAAAATTATTGAGTGGCGTCAACTTTCAAAGCTAAAATCTACCTATACAGACGCTTTGCCTTCTTATATTTTTTCAAAAACAGGGCGAGTTCACACGAATTATTCTTTGGCAATAACATCAACTGGTCGGTTATCATCATCAGAGCCAAATTTGCAAAATATTCCAGTGCGAACTGCTGAAGGACGTAAAATTCGAACAGCTTTTATTGCTCCCAAAGGATATGTGTTACTTTCTGCTGATTATAGTCAGATTGAGTTGCGCATTCTTGCACATATTGCGGATATAAAAGCATTAAAAGAAGCTTTTGCTAAAGGGCATGATATTCACGCTATAACGGCATCACAAATGTTTGGTGTTGCGATAGAAGGAATGCATTCAGATATACGACGGCGTGCAAAAGCGATTAATTTTGGTATTATTTATGGTATTTCAGCTTTTGGATTAGCCAATCAATTGGGAATTTCACGCCAAGAAGCGGGTCGTTATATTCAACTGTATTTTGAAAGATTTCCAGGAATTAAAGATTATATGGAGAAGACCAAAATCTTTGCACGTGAAAATGGTTATGTAGAAACAATTTTTGGACGTCGTATCCATTATCCAGAAATAAAAGCAAAGAATGTAAAAATTCGTTCTCTTAATGAGCGGGCAGCTATCAATGCTCCAATTCAAGGTTCTGCGGCCGATATTATTCGCCGCGCTATGATACATATGGAAGATGCTTTAAAAGCAGAAAAACTATCAGCAAAAATGTTGCTGCAAGTTCATGATGAACTGATTTTTGAAGTACCAGAAGAAGAAAGTAAAAAAACCATGACTGTTGTTAAAAATGTTATGGAAAATGCTACAATACCGGTTCTATCTTTATCTGTACCGCTTGAAGTAAAAGTTATGACGGCTCAAAATTGGGATGAGGCACATTAATTTTTTTATTTATTTTTAAGAATATTGATTGCGTTGGAAAGATTAAGATAGGCTTTGATAGGCAAATGATCTGAAGCAATGCGTGCAAGTGGTGAATAATGATTTTCAATACTTGTTACCAATTGGTGGGGAAAAGAAAAAACTCTATCAAGGGCTAACAAAGGAAAACGAGAGGGAAAGCTTGGTACAACTTCAAAAGTGCTATCAAAATAGGGAGAAAAATGATTTAAAGATGAGCCTTTTCCCATTCGCCATTCATTAAAATCTCCTATGAGGAGTGTAGGCATAAGGGGGCGTTTTTGGAAAATTTCAAGGAGCATTTTTGTTTGTTGTTTACGAGAGTAACGTAATAAGCCAAAATGAGCCGCAATAATACGAATAGGGCCTGCTGCCATTTCCAACTCTACAATTACAGCCCCACGTGGTTCAATACTAGGAAGAGTGACTTGTAAAGTATCACGTACATATCCCTTTCGCAAAAAAAGAGCATTCCCATGCCAACCATGGCCATGAGGTGACATAGTATTAAGAGGTACAGGAATCAAACCGGTTTCAGCTTTTAATAGCTGAAGATTAATCAAACCGATGCGTTCCCCAAAACGTTTATCTGCTTCTTGAAGAGCAAGGATATCAACTTGTAATTCAGTAATAACACGGACAATTCTTGTAGGATTAAAAACTTTATCAACACCTACACATTTATGCACATTATAGGAAGCAACGGTCAGATCATAATTACTATTTTGATTGACGATGTTTGATTGATGATGAGAGCGGCTGTGAATTGTATTTAAAAAGGAGCTATGGAGTTTTTGTTGGATAAAACCGGTAAACCAAGGGAATTTTTGCTTATAAGGGATTTTTGTCATTTTGCGAAAAGAATAGTTTCTAAGAAGCAGAGGGTAAAGATTTACACTAAAAACAAAAGAACCTTGTTTCTTTTAGAAACAAGGTTCTTTAATTAAGTAATGATTTTTGCAATCAATCACGGTTTGAGCCAAGAAACTGTAGCAAGAAGACAAACATATTGATGAAATCAAGATAAAGATTCAGCGCGCCCATAATAACTTTACGTCCTCTGGTATCGCTTTCATCTCCTTCATAATACATCAACTTAATGCTCTGGGTATCGTAGGCTGTTAAACCAGCAAAGATAAAAACACCAATCACAGAGATAGCAAACTGCAAAGCGCTTGATCCAAGAAAAATGTTCACAATCATGGAAAGCAACAAGCCGATCAATCCAATGAATAAGAATGAACCGATTGCTGTGAGATCACGCTTTGTTGTGTATCCATAAAGTGAAAGAGCTCCAAAAGTTGCGGCGGAAATGACAAAGGTTTGCACAACACTTTCTGTCGTATAGCGCAAAACGATTGAAGACAGTGAAAGACCAACCAGAGCAGCATAACCAAAAAAGAGACTACGAGCAGCATTTGTGCTCAATGTATTAATTTTAAAACTGAGAAATAAGACTGCTATGAGTGGTGCAAACATAACAATATAAGAGAATGGCGATGTATAAAATGTTACTCCAAATGGTGTTAGATAAACACTGCTATTGATTTGAGCTGCTGCTTGGCTCATATCTGTTGTCGTTGCTAATGATACAATTGCATAAGCGGCAGCAGCTGTAATAAGCAAACCAATGGCCATTGCATTGTAGACACCCAACATATAGTCGCGTAATCCCTGATCAATTGATGCATCGGCATGAGAAGCAGGTGCCGAACGTAAATCTTTAAAATTAGCCATAATATAAAATCCTTTAGCATATGTTCTGTCAGGTATAGGGCTTTAAAGGTGTCTCTGTCATTACACAGATAAGCTTGGTATAAGCCTTAATTGGGCAAATACAAAAACCCTTAAGAATCACTGACAGAATTCCAGCATATATGCTCTTATTATGGAGATTTATTTAAAAATTACAAGAGATTTATATGAAGAAGGAACCTTACAAATTGGTAAGGAAATAGTTCATTTTAATAAAAAATATTCCCATTTTTTGCCATATTTTTGCAAGATAAAAAGACTACACTCAAAATTTTTTATATTTTCACAAAAACTATGTAATACAATCCCTTATAAAATATTCACTATTTTTGCGTTTATGAGAAGAGCGGCAAGTATCATCACACTATTTTCAACCTCTAATATTGCATCTGTTTTGCACGTTTATAAGAGCTATTGAATTGGATTTTTATATAATATATTGATGTATAATGATAAATTGTCTTTTTGAATGCTAAATGATACTCCGAATATCGCAAGATTCTCTGGTTGAAAATCTGTTCATATTAAATCAATCAAGATTATTGACTTGTGTCTTGCAAGAGACATTGTTTTAATGGATTCAACATGAACAGATTCCAAATAAAAGAGATTTAGGATAGTAAGGGCTTTTATTCAATATGAAAAACGGTAATTTATATTTATAATCAATATGTTGCTTTAACAAGACACCATTGAAAATAGTTGAAAAAATGTTTTTTATTAAACAATATATAAAATAAAAAAGGAGAGTTTTTAAACGAAGCACTTAAGAAAGGCTCTGTAAAATCGATATCTGTAAAAACTAAAAAACGTACGAAAATCAATTGTTCAAATCAAATAAACAGAACTTCAAATGCTGTGAAATGTCTCCTCAAAAATTGTGATGTAGGACACATGGATAAAAAAATATTGATTCTATTTGAGTTCATTTCTTTTGCACTAACTAAGTGTAGAAATGTAAAGTTGAAAAGAAAGTAAGATTTTATAGTCCCATGAAGAGAAACACGTGAAATGACGAGCAACAAGAATTGATTAAGAGAAATCAATGCGTAATCAGACTTGTGACGGTCAATAATCTCTGTTTTCTAAGGCACTGAACATATCAGTGAGAAGATGTACTATTGGAATGACGCCTTGCTTTCATCCAAGTACGCAATTCTTCAATAAGGATGGCAATAACACCGAGAGTGATAAAACTATCTGCAAGGTTGAAAATAGCAAAATAAAAAATATCATCAATATGAAAAAGTATGTAATCAGTGACATGATGAAAGCGAATACGATCAATGAGATTGCCGATGGCTCCCCCAATAATAAGAATAAGGCCAAAGCGCATTAAAGACTTATTATATTCAGTATTTTTCCATAACCATAGAAGAAAGATAATCACAATGATCGTGATGGCGATGATTCCCCACTGAGAAAAGGAAGAAAAAAACGAAAATGCAATGCCAGAATTGCGCACATGATAAAGGGAAAGAAAAGGAATAAGCGAAATTTCTGTTCCTAAAGGCATATTGTGCATAACCCAGTATTTGACAGCTTGATCAAGTACTACTGTAAAAGCCAAGCCCAAGAGAAGAAAAGGGAGTGATTTACGAATCATGTTTTTCCTCACATGGTTCCAGTATTAAATAGGGGCGACGGATTTCATAAAGCATAACAGCTGTTGCTACAGCTAGATTAAGCGAGTCTGCTCGTCCGCTTTGTGGAATACGCGTAAGTTTATCACACCGATTCGTAAGAAGATCTGATAATCCCTGTTTTTCATTCCCCATTAAAAGGATAACAGGACCATTTTTGAAATCAAGTGTCCGATAATCCAGAGATCCTTTGAGATGCGTGCCAACGATCATGCCTTTAAAGTGAGAAGACCAGTTTAAAAAGCCGTTTTCATCAAAACGATAAAGTGGTACAGAGAAAATAGATCCCATGGTTGCACGGACTGTTTCAGGCGAGAAAGGGTCTGTTGTCTCGCCAATTAAAATAACACCTTTAGCACCTACAGCATCAGCGGTTCGAATAATGGTACCAAGGTTTCCAGGATCACGTACACGATCAAGCGCGATGTAAACATCTTTAATCTGCCCTTTTATCATTTCAAAAGAGTGCCATTTTTGCTTGAAAATACCAATAACTGTTTGTGGATTATCGCGTCGGGTAAGTGATTCCATAACCTTTTGTGAGGCTTTAATAACAAAACCACCGTTGGCTACAGCACGTGCGGCAGTATTTTCGATAGTAGCATTACCGATTTCACTTTTAGAAAAAATAAGCGTCTGTATTGTCCAGCCAAGATTGAGAGCATCAATGACCAATTTCAATCCTTCTGCCATGAAAAGACCTTCTCTATTACGGTTTTTCTTTTGGCTAAGTGCTTTAAGATTTTTTATGATGGGGTTGCTAAGAGAGGTAATTTCTTTCACTCTACCAGTTTTGGGTCTACACATATTCAAGCAATCCAACGGCTAAAAAGAGAAGTAGAAAGAGCACGTCCTGCAACTTCTTCACGCAAAATGAGTTCTCCTGATTCGACCGTACCACCAAGATTTACAAATGCATCACGCATTAAAGCATGAAGTGCAAAGAAGGAAGCACGAATAGAATAAGCTGTAAGGACAACAGAGAGCGGTTTATCAGAGAGAAGTTTACGACAATTTGTGATCATGGCGGGTAAATGATCAAACAGTTGCCAAATTTCACCATGGGGTCCACGCCCATAAGCAGGGGGATCAAGAAGAATCATATCATAGCTTTTTTTACGACGCAGTTCACGCTCGACAAATTTCATAGCATCATCGCAAATCCAGCGAATAGAATGATCTGGTAATCCTGCTCTTTCTTGATTAGCTTTTGCCCACGCAATGGCTTTTTTAGAAGCATCAACATGGGTAACATTCGCACCCGCTCGTGCTCCAATCAAAGAGGCAATACCTGTATAGCCAAAAAGATTCAACAATTTTATAGGGCGTTCGGCTTTAACAATTTGTTCTTCCATAGAGCGCCAATGGGCATCTTGTTCAGGAAAAACCCCCACATGACGAAAGGAAGTAAAACGGCCTAGAAAAGACAATCCATTCCAAGCAAGAACCCATGTTTCATCAAGTGGCTTTTTAGGAAAATGCCAACGCCCAACCCCTTCTTCATCAAGGTTTCCTGTGAAAATAGCATCAACATCAGCCCATTGTTTTTGTGGTAAAGCGGGTTTCCATAGTGCTTGACCTTCTGGTCGAATAATGCGGTAAGCTCCATAACGTTCTAATTTTTGTCCATGACCAGAATCAATGAGAGCATAGTTTTCGCTTATACCCGTTTCTAAAATAAGGGGCAGCTTTTCCTGCGGATATCTATTGTTATGGGAGAATTGAAAGCATTGTGCAGGCATGTTTTGTATCACGGTATATGAGGTATAAAAATATATTATAAAGCTCTTAAATGTTTCGTAAAAGTGCAAAAAAGCTAAAGTCAATTAAAACAATGTATAAAAAAAAGAAAAAGAGCACTTTTAACTCTGTACTGAATATAGAATACAGAGAGAAAAGATTTCATTTAAATACCATTACACCAAATTTGTGATAGATGTTTTCAATTTTTCAATCTCGGCTTTACTTTTTTTGAGAGCTTTTTTGTATTTGTGATAGGAAAACCAACTGATCAGATTTCCTAATAAAATACCAAAACCAAAGAAAATAAAGAGCCATATAAAGAGGGGAGCATGATAAGTAAAACTTTCAGGATTTGCTCGAAAAGGATCAAGGGTTAACGGAACCATTTGACGATTAGCCACGATAAAAACAATCAAAACCGCTGCGAGAATCACACCGATACTTGTTAGAAGAATACGTTTAATTATCATAAGTTTCTCACTGATTAAGACGGTCGCGTAAATCCTTGCCAGTTTTAAAAAAAGGAATCCACTTTTCTTCAACAGAAACGGCTTCACCTGTTCGTGGGTTACGTCCATTACGGGCTGAACGGCTTTTTACAGAAAAAGCTCCAAATCCACGAAGTTCAACGCGATTGCCATTTGCAAGTGCTGTTGCAATTTCCTCAAAAATAGCGTTTACAATATTCTCCACATCCCGTTGAAAAAGATGCGGGTTATGACGAGCGATAATTTGTACAAGCTCTGATTTTACCACAATAGCCTCACTTTCACACAAAAAAATTTTGTAATTGTGCACTCCATGCATATTACAATATATAAACGGATAAAAGCAAAATAAAATCAAGAAAAAACAAATTGCAAGAAACAAAATTTGAAAATACCTTCTATAAAGGGTATACAGATTAAAAATGCGGAGGATTTAAGAGATCAGGAGAGTATGTCCGTACACAATCATTATAAAGCCTTTTCAACGCAATCATCTTTTGGAGATGTTTTAAAAAAAGCATCCCGTCATTCGCGTCGCATTAGCATATTAAAAATTTTTTTACCTCTCTTAGCGTTGATTTCAGCGCTGGTTTTTTGCTGGTTTACGTTTTTCTTGGTTCCCGTTACTTCTGATTCTATGCCTTTGAATAATGGAGAAAGTGGCGTGATGAATTTGACGATGCTCAATCCAAAATTAGAAGGGTATACGCGTGCTCATGAACCTTATTGGCTTAAAGCAGAAAAGGCATTTCAAGATCATACCCACGCTGGAATGATTGGGTTGCAAAACATTACAGCTAGAGCATTTATGGGCCAACAAAGACAGGTTTTTCTCGTCGCACAAGGGGGGGTTTACGATAACATTAATGGTTTTTTACAGTTGGATAAGCCATTCACGATTACGACGAATGATGGGATGATGGTACAATTTATGTCAGCTAGTATTAACTTATCCGAGGGACAGTTAAAAACAGATCAACGTGTTAATATTCAGCAAGCCGGTTTGAATCTTGCCGCAAACGCCTTACAAATTCGAGAAAAAGGAAAAAACATATATTTCCATGGTGGTGTGCATTTAGTGCTTCAAAAGCAATAACGCAATATCAATACAAATCTTTAAAGGATATTTATAAAGAGAAGTATGTGTATATACAAACAGAAGAATTGAAATAATGAAATCGTACAAAAGATGGATAGGTGTGATGTTAGCTTTTAGCATGGGAATGTTAGGAGAAGGAGCAGTTTTAGGATATGCTGAAGTGGCTCATTTTGGAATAAGTCTATCAAGCGATAAAGAACCGGTAGAACTTCATGCAGATTCTTTGGAAATACGTGATAAAGAAGGGATAGCGCTTTTTAAGGGTGATGTTTCAGTGGTACAAGGTAAACGTCTTTTAAAAACGGCAGAATTAGTTGTTTACTACGATAAAGCATATAAAGAAATTGATAAAAACAAGGAAGATACAAAGGCATCATCTGTTTCTTTATTTGGTTCGTCGAGTATACAAAAAATGGAAGCTTTAGGAAAAGTTTATATAAAAATTGCTACGCAAGTTGCTACGGGTGATAAAGGCGTTTTTGATGGAAAGTCAAAAATGATGAGTTTGACAGGGAATCATGTTGTGTTAACTGATGGTGACAATGTGGCAACGGGGTGCAAACTAACGGCAAATATGGAAAGCGGAAAGGCTTTTTTAGAAGGTTGTGAGACGCCTAAGAAAAAAGGTCGTGTTTCTATTATTTTAAAACAAAATCAAAAGAATGGTCATTAAGATTTCATGTTTGGAATCAAAAGAAAAAAACAGACCGATAGGTATAATCTTGAAAGTGAAGCTTCAAAAAATCCCTTAAAAGGGACCTTGATTGCCAGTAATTTGATTAAAGTTTATCGAGGAAGACGAACTGTTAATGGTGTTTCTTTTGGCATTCGTACGGGAGAAGCCGTTGGCATTTTAGGGCCCAATGGGGCAGGTAAAACAACTTGTTTTTATATGGTGACAGGGCTTATAAAATCTGATGGAGGATCCATTAAAATTGATGGATTTGATATTACGCATCTTCCGATGTATCGACGTGCGCGTTTAGGTATTGGATATCTTCCACAGGAAGCGTCTATTTTTCGTGGTCTTTCAGTAGAAAATAACATTAAAGCTGTTTTAGAGGTCGTTGAAAAAGATCGCCTTAAACAACGTGAAGAGTTAGATAGCCTTTTACATGAATTTAAAATTGATCATTTACGTAAAATGTCTGCACTTTCGTTATCTGGAGGTGAACGTCGGCGACTTGAAATTGCGCGCGCTTTAGCTTCTCGTCCCCATTTTATGTTACTTGATGAACCATTTGCAGGAATTGATCCTATCGCTATTTTCGATATTCAACAACTTATTCGTCATTTAACGAGGCGTGGCATTGGTGTTTTAATAACGGATCATAATGTGCGTGAGACATTAGGGCTTGTCGATCGCGCTTATATTATTCATACAGGGCGGGTGTTAGTTCACGGTTGTCCTAACGATATTATCAACAACGTTGATGTACGCAGAATTTATTTGGGAAATCAGTTTTCTCTTTGATTTTACAGCTTTCACGAGTTTCCATTTAAGTTTAACCAAACATTATTACTGAAAATTTCCTTATTTATGCCAAAACTTCTTTTATGACTATAACCTTAATGTTGTTATTGAGTGGTGAAAAAGGCTTCATCATTAGAGGTTAGTTTGTTGTTTTATAAGTTTAGCTTACTCATAATTGTATCATAGAAAAGATATCACTAGATTAACGTGATAATGAGTGATAAACGAAGCTCTCAATAAATGCGTGTGTTATTGAAAGGTAAGAGATATTTATCATATTTTTCTCTGTCGAATCAAAAAATATATCGATGATGCTGTTTTAGGTATTTTGATGGGAGCACCGGTTTATATATTGCGGTTATTCAATAGGAGTTGTCGTATTTTATTGGTTTATATCGCCTATTTGAAAATAGGAGCTTGGCTACAGATATCAGGCTAAATCTATAAATCTTTTAAAATAATCATTAAATTTCTAAAAATCTTTATATTCTTGTTATAAGTCGATGTTCAAGCTATACAGTAATTTTCAAAGTAAAGGTCCATTTTGCTCAGTATGCTTTTCATCTTAATTTAAGGGCTCATTGTTTAAAGAAAGAAAAACTCTGATGGCGGATTATACATCAACTCTTATGACAAGTTTAATAAGTTTATGAATAATGGCCTTTTCTAGAGTCGTAAGGAAATTAACTTTATGAACAACTTCATTTGTTTGGTTTCTCATGCCGTTAATGATGATCCGAATACTATTTATTATTGTTTTAGAAGTGATATGAGATGTATTGAGCCATCACCCATTATAAATTGAAAAGTAAAAACACATGCGATGTTGCGAAAAGTGAAAGAACATTAAGTATCTATAGCGTTTATAGGTTTATTGATGAGCATTTTAGCGTGTAAGAGGAAAATTAAAGTATGAATTTGAGTGAGTTAATAGCACCGGAAGCGATCATTCCGGCTCTTAAGGCTAATTCGAAAAAACAGGTTCTGCAAATTTTAGCCGAAAAAGCTTCCAAGCTAACAGGTCTTAGTGAGCATGTGATTTTTGATGTTGTTTTACAACGCGAGAAGCTTGGTTCAACGGGTTTGGGTGGAGGTATTGCGATTCCTCATGGAAAATTACCTGATATTAATCGGATCATTGGTATATTTGCACGTCTTGAAAGTCCTGTTGATTTTGAAGCTCTTGACGACGAACCTATAGATCTCGTTTTTCTCCTTTTAGCACCTGAAAATGCTGGTGCAGATCACTTAAAAGCTTTATCACAGATCGCACGTGTTTTGCGTCACACTGAAGTTGTACAAAAGTTGCGCAGTACGCATAATGCCAATGCGCTTTATGCTTTATTGATTCAAACTTCAGAATCAAATGCAGCTTAAAAGTTATTATGAGCGTATAAATTGCGAGGTATGCACTACAGAGCGTAGGAAATAATATAATTTGCATCTTAAGACTAATAATAAAAGGTTATGTCATGAGATTTAAGAAAATTACTTCTAATTGAACCTTCTTTTTAAAGAGCAACCAACAAAAACGAAGGGCTTTTCCTTTCTTGTTCTCGTATATTAAAGCATCTAATTATTATGTTCGTGGATTCTTTTATCCTGTTATACTGTAAAAACACTATCATTTGAGATATGGTGAGATAAATTCTGTAAGTCTTCTTAATATATTAAGTGCTTTTAGAGTGCGTGGTAAATATTTTTAAACAGGACTTGTCTGTAGAGCCTTTAGTTAAGTGAATCACATGAGTGGGAAGAAAAGAGGAGATCGCTCGACAAGAATCCAAACTTTTTCAGTCCAGATTGGATTAAGAATCTTCGTCCTTTGAAAGCGGGAAAGAAATCAACAGAAAAGTTTATTTGTGCATTGAATTTTTTTGTAAGTTGAGTTTGAGTGTTTAGGGATAATATTTTAATGCTCAAGAAGAAATAAGAGATATATTGTATCTTCAGTATAGCAAGATATTGATTTTAAATATAATTCACTATTTCGCATGTTGGATGAGAGATCCGAATATTGTAAAATTCTCTCATTCCAAACTTGTTTATGTTGAATCAATCAAAACCATTTCCTTGCACGTTGTAAACGGAATTAGCGTGTGGATAAAAACTGTACAAGAAAGGGGTAAAAATGCTTCCTATGAATCGTCTAAAGTATCGAGAGTTGTGCAAAACATTGGGAGCTGGAAAATAGTGTTATGGTGCCAGCTTTCTTCTTCACAAGTGGAGAGATCAACTATTTTATAGATATGATTTAGATGTCTGCTGTTGTATAGAGCTCATGCTAAAGAACAATTTTGTACGGTAAGAATGAAAATTATACCTTTAGGTTGGGTGAAAGAGTTTTTATGCATAGGAAGATTTATTTAAGTGTCTTTAATTGATTAAAATATTGTTTAAAAAACGGTAATGTTAGAACTGCTATAGAAAAAAGTTTTATATTTCTTTTTATAAATTACTTAGAAATAAGATAAGGAGACTTTCCCAAAGAATTCTTAAGAAGTTTTTTATAACAGAAAGAAAAATATCGTCTAATACATTAAAATAATACGATTAAGCTATTATAAGCTACTAAAATCATTTTAGAAATTAATAATTGGAGATGAAGTATATAGGGAAATAAGATCAAAAGAAACAAAATTGTATGTGATTATTGAGATAGAATCTAAATTCTTTATGTTTTATTATTAATATCTTGATAATATTTTATTATTTTTACAAGGTCTTTTGAAGATTGAGAAAAAGTGTTATCGGGACGATATTGAATACGAAATATGAATGCACTATAATGAGTAAAAGATGGAGTATTCTGCGAACATAAATGTATTGAATGCATAAAGTCGAGAAGTGATATTCGTAAGGCGATTAAGCTTTTTTGCGGGGAGTCCGGGGTGTATTTTCAAAATTTTGCATCAGATTGCTTGTGATATAAAGAGTATGGTTTATTTCTTAACAGAGTGATGGTATATTTTCATCTCGTTTTGAAGTTCTATAGCTTAAAGAAATCGTTTTTTATACAAAAACGAAATAAGTAGCGTAAAATGAAGATATTATTTTTTAATGTGGTTATTGAATAAGAAGTTTATGTTTTGGTAACGATTAAAAGGTCACAATGAAACGTAGAAATCTATTTTGATTAGTGTGAAAATATTTCGCTTATTGAAGGAATTAGGACAATAACACATGAATATCGAGGAGTTTTTGTTGAATTTTTCCAATGAAGAAAATCTTGTTAGAGACTAAAGAAGTGAGCTAAATGAAGATGTTTGAAAAGACTGTTATTGCTGCATCTGTAATGGTTCTTGTTACAGCGGGAGTGGCATATGCACAAACGCCAAGCCGTTTAAATCAATTTGAAGCGTGGGGAGCCTATTCTTATAAATCGCCCAAAAATACGATTTGCTATGTGTTATCGGTACCTTTGAAGGCTCTTCCAACGACAGTTAATCATGGTGATAACTTTTTCTTGGTTACCAAGCGTTCTCATTCACCTATTTCGTTTGAACCGCAGTTTATGGCTGGTTATACCCTTCAAGAAGGGTCGAGAGTGACAGTGACCATTGGAGGTAAGGACTTTGATTTTTTCACGAAAGATTCCTCAGCTTGGCTGGCGTCATCAGAGCTAGAAAAGCAGCTTGTTTCTGCTATGCGTGCTGGAAGCAATATGACAGTGCAAGCGATATCAAAACGAGGAACGCATACCACTTATACTTATTCCTTAAAAGGGGTCACTGCTGCATTAAATGCAGCTCAAAAGTGCCATTAAGGTTTCGATAACTCTAAAATAGTGATGTGAATTGGAAAGCAATGGCCATTTCTTATGACCTTAGACCAGTTGGTTCATGTTTTGCACGAAAAACAGATAATGTGGTCGTGAAGGAGAGTTCTAAGCTCTCTTTAATTGGTTTGTCGCAAGATGAAATGATGCAAGCTTTAAAGACAGTTGGTGTACCAGAGCATCAAACGCGTATGCGTGTGCGTCAGCTTTGGCATTGGCTTTATGTGCGTGGTGTTTCAAATTTTGATGAGATGCTGAATATTTCTAAAGCAATGCAAGAAACACTTAAGTGTCATTTCTCCATTGCGCGCCCAGAAATTGTTGGAGAACAAATATCAAAAGATGGTACGCGTAAATGGCTCTTACGTTTTCCTGCACGTGGAGCTGGAAGGCCTGTTGAAATTGAAACGGTTTATATCCCTGAAGAAGGACGTGGTACTTTATGTCTTTCATCGCAAGTAGGGTGTACGTTAACCTGCTCTTTTTGCCATACGGGAACGCAGACGCTTGTTCGTAATCTGACCGCAGAAGAAATTTTGGCACAATTATTGGTTGCACGTGATTGTTTGGGTGATTTTCCTGATAAGAATACCCCTGATGGAGCAATTGTTCCCATTGAAGGACGAAAAATTACCAATATTGTTATGATGGGAATGGGAGAACCTCTTTATAATTTTGAAGCTGTTAAAAAAGCTTTATTGATTGCCTCTGATGGCGATGGACTTTCTTTATCAAAACGTCGAATTACGCTTTCAACTAGTGGAGTTGTTCCTGGAATTATCCGAACTGGAGAAGAAATTGGTGTTATGTTAGCAATTTCACTCCACGCAGTACACGATACACTAAGGGATATGCTTGTTCCCATTAATAAAAAATATCCGCTTGCTTTACTAATGGAGGCTTGCCGTAATTATCCTGGTCTTTCCAATGCAAAACGAATCACATTTGAATATGTTATGCTGAAAGATATCAATGATAGTTTAGATGATGCTAAGCGATTGATTCAGTTATTGAAAGGGATTCCTGCTAAGATTAATTTAATCCCTTTTAATTCGTGGCCAGGGAGTAATTATCAATGTTCTGATTGGGAGCAAATCGAGCGTTTTGCTGATGTCGTTAATCAAGCGGGCTATGCTTCTCCTATTCGGATACCGCGTGGACGCGATATTTTAGCTGCATGTGGACAGCTTAAATCAGCTTCAGAGCGCTTACGTAAATCTGAACGTTTACGACTTGAAAATGCCATTGGTCATTAGGTAACGCAATTTTCAGCGATATCGAGGCCTATACTTTTTTGTTTGTAATTTAATATCCAAACTTCATGCGATGGCATATGTGAGACAGAGATTAAGATGGATAAGTGCTAGACGAACAGTTTCAGCGTTTATATGCTAAATGGGGTAAGAGATTGTCTATAGTCTGTTTACATAATCTCTGAAATAAGAAGGAAACCTAATTTAGAGGGAATATGAGGTCTTAAGGATTATAACTAATTTCTACCTTATTATCATACTCGTTAATTCGGTTTTATGTCTTTTAAAAGCATCTACGGTAATATCTTTTAAAAAGTGGAGATTGTGCACTGCCTCATGCTTTTGTTTATTATTTTCTTAAATAAGATCACGCATCACAAGCAAAACAGAGGATCTAAAATATAAATACCATTGAGTTATCCATTGATATGTTTTTTAAGTATCTCTTAGTACACTCTTCATATCACGATAATGCTTGTGAGGAGTATAACAAAAAGCTTCTGTGAATGTATTGTACTCCTACACCTTTATGTTTAATAAAGGTGTAAATTGGTACCACCATTCTATTTTTCAGCTCCCAATGTTGTAACAGCTTTTAGTACTTGAGATGGTTTATAAGAGGTGTTTTTATTCTTTTCTTAGATAGTTTTTATCCATACGAAAACTCCAGCTTCTCTTGTGATGTACAAAGGAAAGGTATTGTTTTATCCAAAACAAACAGGTTTGAAATGAAAAAATCTTATAATATTTGTTTTTTTTATTTAAATTAAAAGCGATACATTACACGTATAAATCAATGTTTTGTAACCACAAGGAGATGGAGGGCAAAGCTGGTAAAAGTACCAGCAATAAGCCAGTCGAGAAAGCGAATATAAAGAGGGTTCTTTTTGAGAGTTTTGGTAAGTTTATGCGCTGTAAAAACGATTGCAATTGTAATGGGGAAAGAAATAGGAATATAAGAGAGTCCTAAAAAGAGCAATTTTTGTGTTGCCATAGGATCATTCGCATTGATAAATTGTGGTAAGAATGTCGCGTTAAAGAGTATAACTTTAGGATTGAGAAGATTAATTCCAATACCAGCAAGATAGTTACGTTTAGCGCTTTGAGATTTAGAAGATGTCTGTTCAAAGGAAAAAGTGGGGTTTCTCCGTAAAGCTTGAAAGGAAAACCATAAAAGATAAAAGGCGCCAACAATTTTCAGAAGAACAAAAGTATGTGGTGCAGCAAAAATAAGCGCTGATAAGCCAAGTGCTACAGCGGTAACCTGAATGGCAAACCCTGTTGCACTACCCAAGGCGCACATAATTCCAGCTTTTTTGCTTTGTGTAATGGTTCGTCCTACAGAAAGCATCATATCTGGTCCTGGAATAAGTGCTAAAATCAACGATGCTAAAGCAAATTGTACAACAATAGACCACTCCGGTAGAAATGACACGTAAATCTCCTTTTATTTTTAAGCAGTGTTCACTATTTATACTTTGAGGCACCTTTATTTACGCTTTTTGCGTCTTTTTAATGTTGCTTAAAAAGAATTTATTTTTATATTTCTTGCATCGTTTTGATTTTTGGGTAGAAATAAAAAAGTAGCTCATATAGAACGTTAAAATGAAAAAGTGGCAAAATATTAGAAAAGTTGTTTTGGCTTATTCAGGTGGATTGGATACGTCAATTATTCTTAAATGGTTGCAAAGTGCGCTAGGTGTTGAAGTTGTAACTTTTACAGCAGATTTGGGGCAGGGGGAAGAGCTAGAACTTGCTCGTCGTAAAGCTGAAATGCTAGGTGTTAAAGAGATCTACATTGAAGATTTGCGCGAAGAATTTGTGCGTGATTTTGTGTTTCCGATGTTTCGAGCCAATACCGTTTATGAGGGGACTTATCTTTTAGGAACATCAATTGCACGTCCACTTATTTCAAAACGCCTTATTGAAATTGCTGAGGAAACAGGGGCAGATGCCATTGCTCATGGAGCAACAGGAAAAGGCAATGATCAGGTACGCTTTGAGCTTTCCGCTTATGCGCTTAATCCTGATATAAAGATTATTGCTCCATGGCGTGATTGGGATTTTAAGAGTCGGACAGATCTCTTTGAATTTGCTCGTATTCATCAAATTCCTGTAGAAAAGGATAAGCAAGGTGAAGCGCCTTTTTCAGTGGATGCAAATTTATTGCATTCTTCATCAGAAGGAAAGATTTTAGAAGATCCAGCACTTCCTGCTCCTGAATATGTCCATATGCGTACTCTTTCGCCGGAAGATGCTCCAGATCAAGCAACCAGAATTACTCTTGGCTTTAAAAAAGGCGATGCTGTTTCAATCAATGGAAAAAATTTATCACCTGCAACTTTACTTGCAGAGTTAAATCATTATGGGCGCGATAATGGTATTGGTCGGTTAGATTTGGTAGAAAATCGCTTTGTGGGTATGAAATCACGGGGTATTTATGAAACACCAGGTGGAACCATTCTTTTGACGGCTCACAGAGCTATAGAATCTTTAACGTTAGATCGTGGCGCAGCTCATTTAAAAGATGAATTGATGCCACGTTATGCAGAACTCATTTATTATGGATTTTGGTTTTCGCCGGAACGTAAGATGTTGCAGGCAGCTATTGATTTATCTCAAGAACATGTTGAAGGTGAAGTCACGTTAAAGCTTTATAAGGGGAATGTAATTATTGAAGGGCGCCAAAGTAAAAAATCACTTTATTCCAGTGAGTTAGTAACTTTCGAGGATGATCAAGGTGTTTATGATCAAAGAGATGCAACTGGTTTTATTAAATTAAATGCTCTACGTTTGCGTACATTAGCAATGCGTCATCAAGGTGATAAAGAAAAGAAATAGAAAATTACGGTGACAAGTGTAATATGGATTAGTGCTTTTGTATGAAATGCCTAGTTTAAGCATTTTTCTGTTGGTTTTTACCGTTCTTTCGTTCAATACTAGAAGCTTATCTTCTGCGCTAATAAATATAATAAGCAAAACCCATGATAATAATAGCAATGAAGGCTTCGATAATCAAAACAGGTCAATTTTGCTTTATAATATTGAATGTTTTTGATTTTTATCAGAACAAAATATATTTATAACGAGGGCGGTTTTTGTATAGTGACTTAAGAGTATAAAGAAATTTTCATCTTTTTGCTTGCTATTATTGACGAATAAATTCAAGAACCATACACCCTATTTTGAAAGAGTGTAATTTTTAGGATAAATAATGATGCGTGATCAGTGTGATACCCTCAACCTTACGCCTGAATTAAAAGATGCAGCTTCTCAATCGAGAACTTGGCCATTTGAAGAAGCACGTAAGATTATCAAACGGTATGAAAAAACGGGTTATCCAGACAGTGTGATATTTGAAACAGGTTATGGCCCTTCTGGTTTACCGCATATTGGAACTTTTGGGGAAGTTGCACGTACAACCATGGTGCGTCATGCATTTCATATTCTCACGGAGAATAAAGTAAAAACAAAATTACTTTGTTTTTCTGATGATATGGATGGTTTGCGCAAGGTTCCTGAGAATGTGCCTGATCGCGAGAGGATGGAACATTATCTTGGTCAACCGTTGAGCCGTGTACCCGACCCTTTTGGAGATGATTATCCTTCTTTTGGAGCGGCAAATAATGCGCGGTTACGGGCTTTCCTTGATCGTTTTGGTTTTGATTATGAATTTGCAAGTGCTACGGATTATTACAATTCCGGTCGTTTTGATGAAACACTTTTGAAAATCCTTGCCTGTTATGACAAGGTTATGGCAATTATTTTACCAACATTAGGTGAAGAACGGCAAGCGACCTATTCACTCTTTCTACCGATTTCTCCCTTTTCTGGAAAAGTATTACAGGTACCGATGATTGCGCGTAATGTTGAAAAAGGGACTGTCACTTATATTGAACCTGAAACAGGAGAAACCATAGAAACAGAGGTTACGGGGGGCAAAGTTAAGTGTCAGTGGAAGGTAGATTGGGCAATGCGTTGGACAGCACTTAGCATTGATTATGAAATGGCCGGAAAAGACCTTATCGATTCCACAAATCTTTCTTCTAAAATTTGTAAAGTATTAGGTGGAACCCCCCCAGAAGGATTCAACTATGAGCTCTTTTTAGATGAGAAAGGGCAGAAAATTTCCAAATCCAAGGGAAATGGCTTAACCATTGATGAATGGCTTACTTATGCCCCAACAGAGAGTTTAGGGCTTTATATGTTTTCAAAACCTAAAACAGCAAAAAGGCTTTATTTTGATGTTATTCCTAAAGCTGTAGATGAATATTATGCTCATCTTTCTGCTTATGGTCGTCAAAAATGGCAAGAACGGCTCAGTAATCCTGTATGGCATATTCATAATGGTTGTCCACCGCAGGTTGATTTGCCTGTATCCTTTGCGATGCTTTTAAATTTGGTAAGTGCTTCAAATGCAGAGAATGCAGAAGTTCTTTGGGGTTTTATTTCTCGTTACGCTAAAGAAGCAAATGCACAAACTTATCCAGAACTTGATCAATTGGTGAAGTTTGCCATTAAATATTTTGATGTTTTTGTTAAACCAAACAAGAAATTTCGTATACCAGATGATAGCGAACGAGCAACATTAGCACAAATTGATGAAAAATTAGCTCATTTACCTGAAACTGTTGATGGCAACATATTACAAAATATGCTTCTTGATGTTGCAAGGTTAACGGAACGCTATCAAGATCATAGCAAAAAAAGCCCTGAAGGTGGGCCTGGTGTTTCTAATGTTTTTTTTCAAATGTTGTATGAAGTCCTTCTTGGACAAGAGCGAGGTCCACGATGGGGATCATTTATAGCGCTTTATGGGATTAATGAAATGCGTGCACTGATTGCTGAAACACTTGCACGTCCTGTGGAGGAATAATGGAACGAAGAGTGCAGGAAGTAAAGCGACGCCGTACATTTGCAATTATTGCTCACCCAGATGCGGGGAAAACAACATTAACAGAAAAGCTTTTATTGTTTGGTGGTGCTATTCAACTTGCAGGAGAAGTAAAAGCCAAAAAAGATCGTATTCAAACCCGTTCTGATTGGATGAATATTGAGCGTGATCGTGGTATTTCCGTTGTGACTTCGGTGATGACGTTTGAATATGAAAATCATATTTTTAATCTCCTAGATACTCCAGGACATGAGGACTTTGCGGATGATACGTATCGCACTCTCACAGCTGTTGATAGTGCTATCATGGTATTGGATGGGGCACGCGGAATTGAGCCAAGAACACTGAAATTGTTTGAAGTATGTCGGATGCGGGATATTCCTATTGTTACTTTTATCAATAAAATGGATCGTGAGGCACGTGATCCTATAGAGCTTTTAGATGAAATTGAAGAAAAGCTTGCTCTTGATACCGCCCCCATAACATGGCCCATTGGGTCGGGTAAAGATTTTGTCGGGACCTATGACCTTCATCATAACCGTTTTCGCCAAAAAGATGATGAGATAACACAGCGGATCGTTTCAAATCCCAGTGAGGTTGTCCATTTACTTCCCCAATATCAACGTTCCACTTTTCTTGAAGGAGTAGAACTCGCTCAAAGTGTTTGCAAGAATTTTGATCTTCAAGCTTTCCGTGAAGGTCATATGACACCGGTTTATTTTGGTTCAGCTTTGCGAAATTTTGGTGTTCGTGATTTGATCAATGCGCTTATAGATTTTGGTCAAAGTCCTCGTGATCAAAGTGCAGATCAGCGCAATGTCATAGCAACTGAACCTAAAATGACGGGATTTGTTTTTAAAATTCAAGCGAATATGGACCCTAATCATCGTGATCGTATTGCATTTTTTCGGGTATGTTCTGGAACACTTGAACGTGGTATGAAAACAAAGTTGGTTCGAACAGGAAAACCGATGACACTTTCGGCTCCACAATTTTTCTTTGCGCGTTCGCGCCAAATTGCTGATCAAGCCTATGCTGGTGATATCGTAGGGATCCCTAATCATGGAACATTGCGTATCGGCGATACTTTGACTGAAGGAGAAGATATCCTCTTTAAGGGAGTACCAAATTTTGCACCAGAGATTTTGCGTCGTGTTTGTTTAGGCGATCCAATGAAAGCAAAAAAGCTCAAAGAAGCTTTGCAACAAATGGCTGAAGAAGGGGTTGTACAATTGTTTATTCCTGATGATGGGTCGCCTTCTCTCATTGGTGTTATTGGTGCTTTGCAAATTGATGTCTTAAAAGAACGATTAAAAATAGAATATTCTTTGCCAGTGAATTTTGAGTCTGCGCGCTTTAATTTATGCCGTTGGATTTCAGCGCAGAGCAAAGATGAGTTGCAAAAGTTTCTCAGCAATCACCGCTCTGCTATTGCGTATGATTTAGAAGGTGATCCAGTTTTTTTAGCGGAGAACCATTTTTCATTAAATTATGAAGCAGAAAGAGCTCCTAAAATAAAATTTTCTGCTTTTAAAGATTATCAAGTACGCTCTTAAAATAAAGAAGAATTTTTTATGTAACAATTTGGTTGATAATGATTTTTCATATTGAGTTGGGGATCTGAATATTGTTATTTTTTCTGAAAACAAAAGGAGTATGTAAAGAACACTTTCAGATTGCACTGTATAAAGAATACGGTAAATTTATTTTATAATATTCAATAAGTTATAATATATTTGTAATTGTAACGTCTTTTAAAATTTTGATATATTTTTTCACAATAGCTTAAGACAAGGTCATATATTTCAGTATTTTGAATGTCAGCTAAAAATCTCCTGTATAAATAGAGCTTTTCAGTTTTTTCTTGTATGAAAATTGTATACAGTCAAAATAAAGCAAATAATCAATAAGATGAAATTTGTTATTCCCAATATGAGATCATATGACTTATAAACCACGTGTCTTTTCTATATCTTCTGGAATGGCTTTTTTGCCTCACTTTGTTGAGGCACTGCTCTCCGGTACCCTTATTGATAATTTCGCTCCCAATGGAGACATTCAAACTGCCCTTGCCGATAGCCTTATTTATGTTCCGACACGTCGTGCTGCTCGCGCTTTACGTTTAGCCTTTGTTGAAAGAAGCGATACACAATCAACTTTCTTACCAACCATTCGTGCTCTAGGAGATGTCGATGAAGACAGTTTCCTTTTTGTTGAAAATCATACCAGCACTCTGAATCCACCCATTGGAAAAAGTGAACGCTTACTGCTTTTAGCGCGCCTTATTCGCCCATGGCGTGAAAATTTACCTGCGCATCTGCGTGCCATGTTTGGTACAGAAGATGTACTTATTCCGGCTCATAGTGCTGATGCAATTTGGCTTGCTCAGGATTTAGCGCATTTGATGGACGAAATTGAAACAGAAGGAGCAGATTGGTCGAAACTTAAAGATATTGCACCTGATATGGTCGCTGAATGGTGGCAAATAACGCTCGACTTTCTGACTATTGTTACGCAAAATTGGCCACAAATCTTGACCGAAAGGCAACGAAGCAATCCCGCGGAATGGCGTAATCAAGCACTCACAATGCATGCAGAGACTTTGCGATGCACGCAGCCTGATAAACCTATCATTGCTGCTGGTGTGTCAGGTTCTATGCCCGCAGTTTCTCATCTTTTAAAGGTTATAGCTTCTCTGCCCAAAGGGGCTGTTGTTCTTCCTGGCCTTGATCTTCATATGGATGAAGAACAATGGAATGCACTAAGCACAAGCAATAAAGAAAAAACAGCTTGTGATTTTTTTGATCCTGCAGAAAATGTTTTTAGCCATCCTCAATATCATTTAAAAAAACTTCTAACTCTCATGGAGTGTCAACGTCATCATGTTTGCGAAATTGGCCAACAAAGTATAACAAAGAAAAAACGAATGGCTCTTTTATCAGAAGCACTCCGACCTGCTTCTACAACAGATAAATGGATACAAATTATCCGTGATGATTATGAAAATCTTTGTGCAGATTGGTCATTTATTGAAGCTATAAATGAACGTGAAGAAGCTCTCGCTATAGCTGTTACCTTACGCAAAGCTATTGAAGAACCTCAAAAAACTGCAGCCCTTATTACAAATGACCGTAATTTAGCACGCCGTGTTGCTGTGGAATTACAGCGATTTGGAATTGAAGCAAATGATTCAGGCGGAATACCACTTGCACAAACATTGCCTGTAACTCTCTTACGACTTATCTTAGAAAATGTATTGCAACCTGATGATCCCATTGCTTTTCTTTCTCTTCTTAAACATCCCCTTACAACACTCCAACAAAATCGTCATCGTTTACGGGAAATGGCAGAAAATTTTGAACTTTTTGTTCTTCGAGGGAATACAGGGCGTATTAATCTTTGCGAATGTGATCAATTTCTTGAAAAATGGATTGAAACATCTTTTCATAATAGTTCTGAAAATAACACCCTTGATCAGCAGAAATGTGAAGAAGCACGTCTCTTTTGTCATCTTTTAAAAAAAGCTGTTGAGCCTTTAACGTCTCTTATGAAACAAGAGAAAGAATGCACCATCAATGAGGCTGCAATAGCAACTGTTGAGGTTTTTGAAAATTTTGGTCGCAATGAGGATAATTCTCTTGCACATCTTTATCAACATGAAGCAGGACAAGCCTTATCAAATTTTTTGCGTGAATTGGTCAGTGATCAATCGGGATTAACATTTCATCTTTGTGAATGGCCCGCTATGTTTTCTGCCATAATAGCAACCCGTTCCGTCGCACCTTCGCCTGGAGGACATCCACGTTTATTCATCTGGGGTACTTTGGAATCGCGTTTGCAAACGGTTGATACAGTGGTCATTGGTGGTCTTAATGAAGGATCATGGCCGATATCAACCCGAAATGATGCTTTTTTATCGCGACCGATGAAAATGATGTTAACTCTGGAACCACCAGAACAGCGTATTGGTCTTTCCGCGCATGATTTTCAATGGGCGATGGGAATGGATAAAGTGGTGATGAGCCGAGCACTACGAGTTGATCATGTTCCTTCTCTCCCTTCACGCTGGCTACAACGCTTAGAAACTGTCGTAGGACAACAAGTTTGGAAACAAATCCGTGCACGAGGTGAAAAGATACGCCATTGGGCAAAGATGCTTGACAATACGGACATGTCTGCTTGTGCAACACGCCCTTGCCCTGTGCCACCCATTGCAGTGCGTCCACGTCATTTTTCCATCACCGAAATAACAACGTTACGCCATGACCCTTATGCCATTTATGCTAAAAAAATCTTAAGGCTCAAACCACTTAAAGCCCTTATTCATGACCTTGGTGCTTCTGAACGCGGAACACTTTATCACGCTATTCTTGCAGATTTTTGCACACAAATAAAAAATCTAAATGCTGCAAATGCATTAGATGTGTTGCTCGCTATTGGACGTAAAGAATTTGATAAGTTTAATTTGCCTGCTGATGTTGAAACAATCTGGTGGAATACATTTGAAAATCTTGCTCCCTTTATTTTGCAATGGGAACAAAGTCTAGAACCCCGAATACGACATTCGGAAGTGGAATCGCAAAAAATACCCATAGGTACAACAGGGGTAACTCTTTCAGGACGTGCTGATCGTATTGATATATTGCCAAACAAAACGGTTGAAATACTTGATTTTAAAACGAGTACACCCCCTTCATCAAAACAGGTTCGCGAATTATTATTTCCACAATTAGCATTGGAAACCGCTCTATTAATGAGAGGAGCTTTTACAGATTTTCAAAATCTGTCCCCCTCAAAACTATTTTATATTCCTCTTAATGGAAAAGGTAAGATTACTCCTCAATTAATTCTTTCAGAAAAAGCGGAAAAAGATCACCAAAATGTTATTAATCTTGGTGAAAGGGCGTGGGAACATCTTATCGCGTTAATGGAGTATTATCAAAATCCACAACAAGGCTATCTTTCACACGCAGTCCCTATGTTAAAACAATATGAAAGTGACTATGATCATCTGGCACGCTTATGGGAATGGTCAAATGGATTTCATAAAGGAGATCAATCATGACTCTTTTTTCTATTCCTGAAGCAGCCCTTGATGCACAAGCAACAGCAACACATCCAAAAACACATGTATGGGTTTCTGCAAATGCAGGATCTGGAAAAACCCATGTTCTAACCGAACGCGTTATTCGTTTGCTTTTAAACGGTACTTCTCCAGCACGTATTTTATGCCTTACTTACACGAGAGCCGCCGCCGCTGTTATGCAATCGCGGATTTTTCGCACACTCTCCAGCTGGAATGAACTCGATGATGCACAGCTTAAAGAAATCTTATCGAAGTTTGAAAACAAACCTATCAGTGCAACAAAAATAACCTATGCGCGCCAACTCTTTGCTCGTGCTTTAGAAACACCTGGTGGTTTGAAAATACAGACTATTCACGCATTTTGCGAATCTCTCTTGCATCAATTTATGCTAGAAGCCAATATTGCTGGACATTTTGAACTCATAGATGATATCAACCGCAAGAAATTACTACAAGAAGCCCGCTGCCAACTTTTAAAGCATCATGATATACAACCCGCTCTAAAACAGCTGCTTAAGGTTATCAGTGAACATACTTTTAACCAATTGCTGTATGAAGCAGCTGAAAAGCAACATAAACTGTCTGATTTTTTGTCTTCTCTTCTGTCTGAAAATGGAGAAGAGAAATTGCGGGCGCTGTTTAATTTAGCACCTGATGATACAAATCAGCAATTACTAGAAAAAATTCAACAGACTGCTCGTCTTCCTCTTTATGCTCTTAACCATTGTGAAACCCATGGGAATAAAAACACTAAGAGTATCATTGAAAAACTTCCCCAATTAGAAACTGCTTGTGATGAAGAAACTATCATTGATATTGTTTCAAATATTTATTTTACAACAGAAGGTAAACCTCGTAATTTTGCACTTATATCGTCTAAAAAATCAGATGAAATTTGGCCTTTTATTCAACAATTGATTAAAGATAAACAAAGCAAGCTTTCTGTTCTTTTAGAAAAATATCACTGTGCAAAAGTTGCCACCCTCAATATGGCTGCTTTTCAGCTTTGTGCCCTTTATCTCAAAATTTATGCAAATTTAAAAAAAGCCAATGGTTTTTTAAACTTTGATGATCTCATTGAGCGCACACTCCATTTGTTACAGCGCAAAGGTGCAAGCCAATGGGTGCACTATAAACTTGATAAGGGTCTTGATCATATTTTGCTTGATGAAGCACAAGATACGAACCCTGATCAATGGAAAATTATTCAACTTTTAGCGCAAGAATTTTTTACAGGTCATAGTCAACGTGACAATATACGTACTCTTTTCGCTGTTGGAGATGAAAAACAGTCTATTTATTCCTTTCAGGGCGCTGCACCAGAAAATTTTGCTGCAAATGGCAAAATTATTCAAAAAAAAGCACAACAAGCAAAGCAGAAATTTGAAAAAATACAATTGAATTACTCTTTTCGCTCCACAGCCGATGTTCTTAAAAGTGTGGATCTTGTCTTTGAAACACCAGAGAATTATAAAGGGCTTTCAGCAGAAAATACAAAAACCATACACGAAGCTATCCGTACTCACAGTCCAGGTGAAGTTATTTTATGGGATGCCATTTCTAAAGAAAAAGACGAATTTCCTGATGATTGGCATGTAACTGTTGATCATTTAGATATACCAGCAGTACGTTTGGCAGAAAAAGTTGCTGAAACGATTGCAGGCTGGTTACACAAAGGAGAAATGCTTCCAGCAAAAGGGCGGTTATTGCGTGCTAGTGATATTATGGTTTTGGTTCGTAAGCGTGATCAATTTGCCCTAGCGCTTTCTCGTGCCCTTAAACAACGCAATATACCCGTCGCTGGTGCAGACCGTTTACAGCTTATAAAACATATGAGTGTGCGTGATTTAATGGCACTCGGACGTTTTGTTTTGCAACCACAAGACGATTTGTCTCTTGCTTGTGTTTTAAAAAGTCCACTCTTTGCGCTTAGCGAAGAGGAACTTTATCAACTTGCCGCTCACCGTACAGGCTCCCTTTGGAAAAGCCTTTGTGAACAGGCATCGTCGCATATTCCTTTTAAAGATACTTTTGAAAGCTTGAGTCAATATCGTACTTTAGTGGATAAAATACCAGTCTTCGAATTCTATAGTCATATCTTAAATGATGATAAGGGACGACAAAAAATTTTAGCGCGCTTAGGCTCGGAAGCCAATGATGTGCTTGATGCTTTTATGGACTACACACTCGCGATTCAAAAAACGGGGTTACCAGGATTACAAGCTTTTTTGGAAACATTAAGTGTCAGTGAACCAGAAATTAAACGTGAGTTTGACCAAAATCATGAAGAAATTCGCATCATGACTGTTCACGCCGCAAAAGGACTGGAGGCTGCTGTTGTATTTTTAGTTGATCCCGGTAGTGCGATTTGGCATCCCCAGCATTCACCTCACTTGCTTGAAGTTCCCTTGAACAATGCATATTTGAGTGACCAACAAGCTTTTATCTGGCGCCCTAATGCAGAATTCGATACAATGCCTTCTAAACAAGCAATTTTGCGTTTAAAAGAGCGTGCTGAAGAGGAGTATAGGCGCCTTCTTTATGTAGGAATGACACGCGCTGAAGATCGCTTGTTTGTTTGCGGGTATAAAGGTCCGAAAACGCCATCTCATACATGGTTACAACTGGTAAAGAGAGCTCTCGAACCACATGCGGTAGCTATAAAAGGTCCTGCGGAAGATATTGCAGCTTGGCGTTATTGCATTACACCGCCTTCTTCTACTTCTATAAACCAAAAAATTTCTTCCGTTGAGTGCCAAACACTTCCACCTCTACCAGACTTTTTCTCCCATAAAGTACCAGCAGAACCAGTGTTACCAAAACCGTTAAAACCGTCAGTGGCGAGCCTTTCCATTGAAGCTGATACAGAGCTGTCCTCAAGTCCAAAACAGCTTACCACTTCACCTGTTTTAGGAGCCATGAACACAAACAGAGCTTTTTCCATTGAATATGGTAATCTCGTTCACCGATTGTTACAGTATTTATCCGATTGTCCCCCACAAAAACGTCGAGATTATGCTCGAAACTATCTCAATATCAAAGCCTCTCATTGGCATGAGAGCCAAAGAGAAGATGCTCTTTGCCATATTTGGAAAATATTAGATCATGTTTATCTCAAACCCCTTTTCTCTGAGCATTCACGTGCTGAGGTCTCCTTAATGGGTATTGTGAAAATTCGTGGAAAAGAACAAGCAATCTCTGGTCAAATTGACCGTCTCTACATCACGCAAAACAGCGTTATCTTTGCAGATTTTAAAACAGGAACCCCGCCAGAAAATGAAGCTGCTATTGCTTCTCATCATTGGTTGCAAATGGCTCTTTATCGAAAGTTATTGCAAGCTATTCATCCCGATAAAGATATACAGGCTCTGCTTATCTACAGTAAAGAAGCCAAAATTTTTAAACTTCCTCCAGAAAAACTTGAGGCATTTCTTAGTGAAGTTGCCTTATAAGTTACTCTTTTCCTTGCAAAGCATTTTTACATTTTATTTACTTTCATAAAATCGCTCAAACAAACACAACGCACAATCCCTAGTGTAAAAAAGTCCTTTAATAATTTATCTTTGCAATAACTTGATATGAATTGTTATTATACCAATCTATAAAAGGTGAATATAAAGGATAAATCAATGACGTGTATAAAAGTTGATAAGGACAATTTCGAAAGTGAAGTTCTAACTTCTTCCACCCCTGTTGTGGTTGATTTTTGGGCAGAATGGTGTGGCCCTTGCAAAGTGATTGCTCCAATGTTGGATGAAATTTCAATAGAAATGCAAAATCAAGTTAAAATTGCTAAGGTAAATATTGATGAAAATCCGGAACTGGCTACCCAATACGGAGTACGTTCTATCCCTACATTATTAATGTTTAAAAATGGAAATATTTCATCGAATATGGTTGGCGCTACCTCTAAAGGACGTCTTTCTGAATGGATAAAAGATGGGCTTAGTTAATTCCACGTATAATTACTATAAAGGAGAGAAATTTTGTCTCTCCTTTTGACTTTTTTAAAATATTCTTTTTTGCATTATGTTATAATGAAAAGACAATAAAAATCAAAATTTTAAATGAATTTAAGAATTCGTGCTTTTATGCATGATTCAATTGGCCATTTTTTATAAAAAATTGCTTTGTATGAAGAATATATGCAATTCTTTCCTTATAGGCGCGTTAAAAATATTGGGTGAATGATAATTTCATTAAAGGTATTTCTTCTTAGATAAGACTATTGAGATAGATAGTGTTTTCAACACATAAAGGGAGATTTTAAGCAAAAACTTTGCAAATTACTTTTCTGAAGCTCACAATTTTTAAGCAGAAAGAGACAAGCAATTCACTACAGGTTATATAATGCTCTTCTAAAGGGTTATCACTTCAATTTAAAATTCTCTTATACTATTCTCTAAAATCAAAATTGTAGGTATCAGATTCTCTAAAATAAATTGATGAATTTCTATAAATTAACGGCTGTCCTTTGCAATTTATGTCATTGTTATATAAAAGAGTCATCATTTCGTTTCATCTTCCATGGTTGGTGCCTCCATGAAGCCTTCTTTATGTTGTCTATCATCTCAGATTTCATAGGTAGTACTGAGGTATTATCAAATTAAAAAATGATGATGTTCATGTTTTTTTAAAATGTACGAATTGTAAAAGACTGTTGCAAACATTCAATGGAATGTTGCGCTGATCTAACTGTTACATGACGCCCATGTTCTTTATAGTGTAAGGTGAGTGCAAAAGTGGCGAGTTCTAAAAGAGCTGTATTTCTTTCTGGCCATTCAACAAGTAAAATATTTTTCTCACGAGCTTCATGAAGCCCTAATTCATCAATTTCTTCTGCCATAGAAAGGCGATAAAGATCAGCATGAATAATTTCAAACTTTGGAAGTTGATAGCTTTGCACAAGAGTAAAAGTAGGGCTTGGAACATCCATAGTGTTATCGTTCGCAAGTGTTTGAATGATTGTACGTGCAATGGTTGATTTTCCAGTTCCAAGATCTCCTTGCAGCGTTACAAGATCTCCTGGCTTTAAAGAAAGAGCTAAATTTTGTGCAAAAAGCTTTGTTGCCTCTTCATTTTCAAGAAAAAAACTAAAATTCATTAAAAGTTCCATGAAATGGATGAAAAATTTTTGTTATCATAAAGGTTAAAATTAAAAAATCGTATCTCCTTTGGAGAGTGGGAAAAAACATTTAACTGTTGTTCCTTTTCCAGAACCGGTAAGAATTTCAACATGTCCACCGTGTAGTTCAACGAAACTTTTTACAAGGGAAAGGCCAAGACCCGCTCCCGCACGCCCACCATGGTGTGAATGGGAAGAAAAACGTTTAAAAATACGATCAAGAACGTCTTCTGGGATGTCAGAGCCCTGATTGTGAACGCTAAAGACAATGTTATCATCTTGTTCATCGACGCAAAATTCAATAGTACTCGCCTCCGTTGCAAAATTAATAGCATTACTCAGTACATTCACAAAAATTTGATGCAAGCGCTTTTCATCAGCAGAAATAGAATTTAAGGAAGGAGAAATTTGTTGTAAAAGCGTAATATGCCGTCCATTAAGGCGATCTTCTACACGTGCTACTGCTTGTATCATAGCATCTGCAATATTAACCGATTTTATGTCCAACTCCATAATGCCTGCATCAAGGGTAGCAAGATCAAGAATATCGTTAACAATATTTAAAAGAGTTCCTGATTCTGAATGAATATGCCCAAGATATTCTTGTTGACGTTTATTGATAGAGCCGAAAATTTGATCACGTAAAATATCGGAAAATCCAATAATATTGGTGAGAGGTGTACGCAATTCATAGGAAACATGTTGGACAAATTCATTACGCAAACGATCAGCACTTTCTAATGCTTCATTTCTTTCTTGAAGAGCACGTGCAACATGGACAGTATCTGTAACATTCACAAAAGTAAGCATTGTTTGTCCATCGGGAAGAGGAACCAGAGTATAGTCAATAATCATATCATTTTTAAGATCTATACGACCTGAATATGTTTCACGTTTTTCAGCAAAACCGGTAATGAATTTGGTAAATTGATCCCATTCTTGTCCTAAGGTTAAGGCTGAACAATGGCTTTGTAACTGTGTAATATGGGTCCCTTCTACCAGTAAATTATAAGGAAGAGACCACAATTTCGACAAGGCAGGATTCGATAAACGAAGGCGTCCATCAGTACCAAAAACAACCACGCCTTCGGAAAGTTTATCAAGTGTTTCACCTTGTATTTTAATAAGTGTATTATAACGGCGTTCAAGATCAATTTTTTCTGTAAGGTTTTCGTAAAGCCAAGTGACACCTCCTTGTGGATGAGGGTTCGAGATAACACGCACCGTACGCCCATCTGGAAGATTCCAAATTTGTTGGTTCGATTCTGTTTGTCGATAGGCTTTAAAAAGTTCTTCTTTCCATGCGCGCCAATCGGGGTGTTCAGCAATGAGCCCTTTTTCACGTAGACGTTCAAGAAATAATGTATGGCTTGGTTCACTTTCTAAAAAGGAAGTCTCCAACGGCCATAAAATTTTAAAAGCATGATTACAGAATTTTAATTTTTGGTTTGTATCAAAAATAGCTACAGCTGTTGAAATTTGGTCAAGTGTTTCACAATGGCTTTGAAGAACATAACTTAATTCATGAGCAAGATTTTCATATGCGCTGTCATCACGCGCAAAAGCTGCCATCCCTTCGGCTGTTGTAATACGTGTGAGATGAAAACGATGTCGTTCTCCATCAATAACTGTGTGAACATGTTCTTGAAAAATTGTTTCTATTTCATCTGTTTTGCGTTGTGTATTTTCATTGAAAAGATCCCCCACTTCATCACTGCCTTCACGAAAATCTGTCATTTCTCTAAAGGCGCGATTGATAAAACAAACTTTTCCTTCACAATCTTTTATCCATACGGGCTCTTGAATAAGATCAAGAAGATTACGCTGCATTCTCAGTTCAGTAAGAAGGCGGGCGATATCTTTCTGTAAACGAGCATTTTCACTCTGTTGTTTTGAGATATCTTGAAAACGAGCAATAGCGACTGTTCCTGCGATGACTCCTGTAACTTGTAGCGGTACATTGTTTGTGGTGGTGATAGAAAGATCAAAAGGGTGACATTTACAACGTAGTTGAGTCAATGCATAATCAAGTTCTCGCAGAGAATTTTCTTCAACCCAGAGCTCAAAACGCTGAAAATCTTTCTGGTCGATTCCTATTTTTTGCAATGCAGAAAGGGCACCAACGACACGGGGTAAGGTTGTTGGATTTTCCCAAATAAGAAGGAATTGCTCGGTTTCTTCCAGAAGCCATTCATAATATTTAAGTTTTTCAGAAAAATTTGCCTGAATTATCTTCAAAGGCTTCTGTGCAGTTTTTTTTGCACGCATAATAACAGCTAGGCACGTGAGAAGTGAAGCACAAGAAATTCCTCCACACAGCGCTAAAAGCAGCCATGGACCATTCGGCAAAGTGAAGAAAAATGGTAAATAACCTTCCAATGACTGAGCAAAAGCGCATGTTGGAGAAAAAAAGAAAAAAAGGCAAAATATATACGTATAGATTCGGATCTCTTTTTGAGCTTTTTCTTTGGGGTTATAGTCACCAAAGCTGAGCACGGCATCTTTCCCTTTTTTAACCCAAGGAAACGTATTAGTAACGATAATGGTTTGGTTTATAAGGTCCTTGTGGTGAGACTCCAATATAAGCGGCTTGTTCTTCTGATAAAACACTTAATTTTATTCCTAACCGATCCAGATGTAGACGTGCAACCTTTTCATCAAGATGTTTAGGCAAAACAGTGACTTCATTTGTATAGTGTTCTGAACGGGTAAAAAGTTCAATTTGCGCTAAAACTTGATTAGTAAACGAGGCTGACATGACAAAAGAAGGATGCCCAGTCGCATTCCCGAGGTTTAACAAACGCCCTTCAGAGAGCAAAATGATGCGTTTTCCATCGGGAAAGGTGATCATATCAACTTGTGGTTTAATATTTGTCCATGGCAAATTTCTAAGGGCAGCGACTTGGATTTCGTTATCAAAATGACCAATATTTCCAAGAATACACATATCCTTTACTTGTCGCATATGATCTAAACGAACAACATCTTTATTGCCTGTTGTCGTGATGATAATATCAGCACTGGAAGCAGCATCATCCAAATTAACAACTTCATAGCCATCCATAGCGGCTTGAAGAGCGCAAATAGGATCAATTTCTGTTATTTTAACACGAGCCCCAGCACCAGAAAGAGATGCTGCTGAACCTTTTCCTACATCACCATAACCACAGACAATGGCAGTTTTACCAGCGATCATCACATCTGTTCCACGTCGAATACCATCGACCAATGATTCTTTACATCCATATTTATTATCAAACTTTGATTTAGTGACGCTATCATTAACATTAATAGCAGGAAAAGGTAGAAGTCCTTCTTTTTGTAACTGATAAAGACGGTTTACACCTGTTGTGGTTTCTTCGCTTACACCTTTAATTGCCGCGCGCTGTCGTGTAAAAAAAACTGGCGTTGCATCCATACGCTTTTGTATTTGTTTGAAAAAAATTTCTTCTTCTTCTGTTTTGGGATGCGATAAAATATCTTTATTTTGTTCTGCACGACTTCCCATTAAAATATAGTTTGTGGCGTCAGCTCCATCATCTAAAATAAGATTGGAAGGATTACCATCTGGCCATTGGAAGATTGCATCTATATAAGTCCAATATTCTTCCAATGTTTCACCTTTAATGGCAAATACAGGAATGCCTGTTGCGGCGATAGCTGCTGCTGCATGGTCTTGCGTAGAAAAAATATTGCTAGAGCTCCATCGTATATCGGCGCCAATCGCTTTTAATGTTTCAATTAAAACAGCTGTCTGAATTGTCATGTGCAATGAGCCAGAAATACGCGCTCCGCGCAAAGGTTGGCTGGAAGAAAACTCCTTACGACAAGCCATCAAACCAGGCATTTCAGTTTCAGCAATATCAAGTTCTTTACGACCATAAGCGGCAAGTGCAATATCTTTGACAACAAAATCTTGAGCTGCCATTCTTCATTCCTTTAAAATAAGTTTTTCCAAGACGGTAGGAGAAATTAAAAAAAAATGCAAGACAAGAAGAGGACTTCTTTATGTGAAAAAGCTCTTTTAAAATCTCCATAAATTTGTGCAAAAAATATGCATTTATGGATCTGAATAGTGATATTACTGACAGAATAAGAGATCTTCATGATAAGTCTTATTATATAAACAAAATTCTATCCTTTTCACGTAACTTTAAAGCTTTTAAAAGTCTCCAGAGGGAATACCTTTTAAATAATAAAAATGGTGCATTGCTTTACAGTTTTTATATTGATTTTTATGGGATAATATCGAAAGTAGTATACTCGTATTCTACTCACTTATGCGGTTGTTGAAAAAGGAAGAATTACTTTAATCTCATTATTAAGCTTTTTAGCAAAATAATATAAATGCAAAGCCATAGATTATCATGTTTATGGATAGGCAGTTCAGAATCGGTTCTTTAGGATTCCAATGTTGAACCTGCTCTTTGATAAAGACAGTTTATAAGAAGTGCTTTTCTCCTGTTTTCAACGATTTTTATCAAAAGACTATAGATATACGATTAAACATTTTTAGTGATACTAAATGGAGCATTAAAAATGCAAAAACATCACTCTATTGAACACTCTGATTCTAAAACCGCTAACAACGCGCTATGAATTATAAATCAAATAATTAACTCAGTTTTGGAAGAATTTATTCTAGACGAGTAGGTTTTGGGAAAATTGACCATGTGGACGAAATCGCCAGAGATAACTTGGCAAGAATGCTGCCATTGCTCTAGGAGTAACTCCTACTCCTTCTAGCGTATATCCATTCTCTATAGCTTCTTTAGAGACAATGTTATCCATTTGCAAAAAACGTATCTGATTGGCTGTTACGAGTGTTGGTACAAAAGGCAATTTACCGATTGTTCCCAAAATTCCTCCAATCAATAGACCGACAGAAAGAGGCATAGATAGGATTGTTTTTTTACGACGAATGATTTTAAGTATATTTTCAAGAGCATTTTGGAGGGTGATAATCTGGGGACCACCAAGATCATAATTTTTTCCCCAAGCAACCTGTCCATCTAAAGCGCGCACGATAAACTCAGCAACGTCACCAACATACACGGGTTGCAATTTGCTTTGTCCACCTCCAAAAAGAGGCATAATTGGTAAAAAACGTGACAAATCTGCTAAGGTGTTAAAGAAACAATCCTCTGGTCCAAAGATAACGGATGGACGGATAATAATTGCTTGAAGATGCTTGTTATGAATGATTTGTTCACCCATAAACTTAACACGTGCATAAAGACATGAAGCATTCTCGTTAGCCACAAGTGTTGACATATAGATGAGCGGAATACCAGTTTCTGCTGTTAATTCAGCAACATTGTAAACACCATCAATTTGTGTGTTTTTAAAATTCGATTGATTTGCTTGTTTTAAGCTACCGGGTAAAAACACTGCCGCATCAGCTCCAAGCAATGCGCGTGCAACAGAGGCACGATGCTTGATATCTGTTTTAAGCATTTGGGTTTGTCCTACTTCTCCTATTTGGAGCATATAATAAGCTTTTTGTGGACAACGAACAGCGATGCGAACGCGATATCCCCGCTTAGTCAAAGTTTCAACGACATGTCGTCCTACAAAACCGGATCCGCCAAAAACAGTAATGAGTTTAGGATGTTGATAAAGTGCACAATCAAGTTGCATGATTAAAAAGTCTATCTTTCAAAGCTTTAAAAATAGTTAATTATCTAGCACGGTGGTGTTTTATTGTCACGCAAAATATCACCCGCAAGATAAAGAGAACCACTAATAAGGACAATAGCCTCTTTATATTCCATTTTAATTTTATGCAAAGCATCTTGTAGGTGCGCTTTTGGGGCAGCAGGGATTCCTACTTTTTGGGCTGATTCAGCTAAGTCTGTTGGAGAGATACTGGCATTATTGTCAAGCAGCGGTATCGTATATACTTTATCGACAAGGTTAGCTAAAGGACGAAAATAACCGACAGCATCTTTGGTATTAAGCATGCCAGCAATCATAATAATGGGGCGATCTGTTTTTTTTCTCCATTGTGTAAGTTCTGCCGCAATAACTTTTCCTGCAGCAGGATTGTGACCACCATCTAACCATAAATCAATATCAGGAGATAGTTGATCAACCAAAAGTCCTTGGGTAAGATGCTGCATTCGTGCGGGCCAATAAATATTTTTTAAAGCGTCATTTATGGTTTGTTCTGAAAGTTGAAAACCCGCTTGATAAACTGCTTCAAGAGATGCACCAGCATTGGCAACTTGGTGGTCTCCAATAAGGTTAGGAAGGGGAAGATCCATGAGACCTTGATTGTTTTGAAAAACCATACGTCCATGTTCTTTATAACTTTGATAATCTTGATCAAAGAGAGCATAAAATGCTTTATTTTTATTAGCAAGGGGTATTAAAGTAGCAAGAGTTTCTTCATAATTTTGCTTCCCAATGACTACAGGAACGTTTGGTTTGATAATCCCTCCTTTTTGAAAAGCGATTTGAGCAATTGTATTTCCAAGAAAGCTCTCATGATCATAATCAATGGGCATAATAAGCGATACAGCTGGTTTGTTAACGACATTGGTAGCATCAAAACGTCCTCCCAATCCAACTTCTAAAATGACAACATCAGCTGGATGTATACTAAACAGCATAAAGGCAGCGGCTGTAAAAATTTCAAAAATAGTAATCGGCTCTTGACGATTTACTTTTATAATTTCACGGATTGTCTCAGCCAATTGGTTTTCTGTAACAAGTTGACCACCTCCTTTTTGACCTAACCGGCAGCGTTCATTCCAGTTGACGAGATGAGGTGAGCTATAAACATGAACGCGGTATCCTGCACTTTCCAAAAGAGCACGGCAAATTGCTGAAGCAGATCCTTTGCCATTTGTTCCAGCGATGTGAATAACAGGGGCAAGTTTTAAATGTGGGTTACCAAGACGCTCTAAAAGGTGAACAATACGCTCTAAAGAAAGATCAAATTTTTTCGGATAATTTTTTAGTAAATCATCCACCACCCTTTGTATTTGACTTTGTTGCATAAACTTAAGCTGCTTTTGTCCTAGAAAGCGATGTTTGAGAGTCTGTTGGGGATGGATCGGAAGGGTTAAAAACAGCAGGGCGTTTCATCATCAAGCGTAAAATACGCGCAATTGTTGTTTTCATTTCTAAACGCGATACAACCATATCAATCATACCATGTTCAAGCAGATATTCACTACTTTGAAAACCTTCTGGTAGGGTTTCGCGTATAGTTTGTTGAATCACACGTGGACCAGCAAAACCAATCATAGCGCCAGGCTCGGCAATGTGAATATCACCAAGCATGGCGTAAGAAGCAGTAACACCACCGGTGGTTGGATTAGTCAGCACAACAATATAGGGAAGCTTTGCTTCTTTCAACATTTCAATCGCTACTGTTGTACGGGGCATTTGCATCAACGAGAGTGTTCCTTCTTGCATGCGTGCACCACCAGAAGCAGCAAAAAGAACCAGCGGACGCCTTTCAGCAATGGCAGTATCAAAAGCTTTGATAATAGCTTCTCCTGAAGCCATACCAAGTGATCCACCCATAAAGGCGAAATCTTGAACAGTTGCAATAATTGGCAAACCCTCAATCGTACCACGTGCACTTAAAATATTGTCATCAACCCCAAGTTTAGAACGATAATCTTTTAACCGGTCAATATAGCGTTTTTCGTCACGAAATTTTAAAGGATCTGTTACAACTTTTGGATTTTCAAGAGCTGTATAAACACCATCATCAAAAAAATGCATGAGACGATTTTTAGCACTGATACGCATATGATGACCAGAATTGGGAGCTACAAATTGATTAGCTTCCAGATCTTTATGGAAGACCATTTCACCACTGGTAGGATCTTTAATCCATAGATTTTCTGGAATTTCACGGCGCCCCAATATAGAGTTAATTTTAGGACGAACATAATTTGTAATCCAGTTCATCTTTATAACCTTCCTTTAAATATTGTGCATCTTTTGCATGATTTGAAAGAATATAGAACTTAAGCAGTCACATTTGCTTTACCGGTTGAACAAAGGAGTCTATTTAATACTTTTATCAGCGTACGTATAGCTTGTTTTTTAATTTTTAATTTTTCCCATATTATAACAATCATATGCATCATGAAGAGTATTCCCTATAATAAATTTCTCATAAGTTTTAAGAACTTACATGTTTGTATTTTTTACTTTGGTGTTAAAATTTACTCCTTGCGATGGTTAACAAACGCCTTATTTTTTAATAAAAATGAATATCCAATTAATCATTCGTATCAACAGTTTTGAAGAAAAGAAACCTTATAGTATAAGGCGCTAACAAGGCTAAAATAATCCATTAAAGATAATGAATACAATAACGCTATATTAGCGAAACGCTAACATCAGAGCAAGATTTTTTTCAAAAGGTTTCTTTAAAGCGCACGCTTTTTACAATTAAAATAGAATACGCTCAAAATACCATTATATTACTCATTTACGTGCTTGTTTTACACAGATATCTTTCAATAATTTCCAAAACTCTCTTATGAAGAATATACACTCTCCATGAATGGTATAAAAGACATTATGCTATCCGTTTTTACTGAAATAGAAGGTACAAAGCGGCACCATCATATTCTTTTTCAGTTTTCAATACGACGATAATGTTTGCATTAAGAGGATTCATATAAAGATATTTCACGCCTTTTTGAAAGTACTTTTATCCGCACACCACCTCCGTTTATGACATTTCAACAAACGATTTCAATTGATCCAATATGAATAGGATTAAAATGAGAAACCCTCATAATATTTAGGTTTTTCACTCATGTTGTGAAACGATAAGTTATCATTATAAATCAATATATTGCTTTAATAAAAGATAAAGCATAAAATTTTATATTATGCTTTCTTTGGCTGGCAAGTTTTATTAACCTTAAAGTCAAGGAACACTATTTTTGTGTAATGCGTGCTATGGTCTTTTGGGAAAGCATTTTGTGTAAATGTGTCATAAAGGCGGCGGCAAAAAGCGGTGTTGCTAGATTAATAATAGGAATCGAAACAAAAATCGCTATCAATAATCCTGCGCCAAAAACTGTTGTGTAATGAGTATGTAAAAAAGCACGCGCATTTTGCTCTGTTCGAAAACGGTAAGCCGCAAACAAGAAATATTCATGACCGAGCAAATAACCATTAATAAGATAAAAAGCAATTAAATTAATACCTGGTATGAAGAATAAAATAAAAGCAATTCCATTACCAAGAAGGCTTAAAATAACAAATTTAAAGGAAATGATAAGAGAACGCTGAAACGGCAAGGCTTGTCCAATAGGCTCGTTTGGGTAATCCTCCTTTTCAATGATTTCAGCAGCAGAGTCAATGAAAAAACCACCAATCATAGCTGTGATGGGTGCAATCAAAAAAGCCAACAAAAGAGCCAACCCAAGATTAAAGATGATAAGCATGCTAAAACCAATCCATCCCGCCCAACTAGGGAGTCCAGGAAGAAATTGAGCAATCCAGGGCCAAAAGTAAGACACAAAAAGTTGGTGCACACATAACCATAAAATGGTGAGAATGAAAAAAGTAACCCCCAATGCTTTCAGTATCATAATACGATATTGCGAGGTCAGAAGACGTTGTAAAGCACGATAAGCAGCAGTAAAAATCATAGATTAATAAACTAAGGAAAGAAGCAAAAAAAACAAGAAATATATTTAAAGTATGTACAGTGTAATTTTTTCTTTCTTTGAATTACAAGATTTTTTTCAAGAACATTATAAAAAACGGTTAAGGTTTCTTTGTTAAAAATAAAGTTTGAATAAATAGAAATTTTGATTTTTAAAAACAAAGAAGAATTTAAAAAGTAGCTGTTGTAGAAGAAATTTTTAGTATTTTTGTACATAGTGTAGATTATTGCGTTTATATGATATATGTAAAAAATTAAGGAATAAGAACTATTTGGGAGAAAAGTTGTTTACTTCTATTTATTCAGTAGAGTTATCTAACTTCGTTTATCTAAGTGCTTAATTGTTTTGCACAATTCCTAAAATTCTGTACTTTTCTACTATTTGGCGGCATGCTTTTGCCTCTCGCTTTCAAAAAAATATTGAGTTCAATGGAATAGGGGTAACGTAGTAGCTCCGTAGATATTCTAATTTTGGGCAACAGAATGATTAATATGATAGAAGTGGAAAAAATAAGCTTAGGCGATTGACTGTCAGATCCCATAGAAGAGCAGTTTTTTGAGAAGAAGCAAAGAAAGGGAGATGTCACTGATGCTTAAAAATGATGAGATTTTGAATTTTAAAAGCCATAAGTGCAATGAAGTAAGAATTCATTGAAGCACTTTTCATACAAGTGGTTCACTGTATCAAATAATTTTTAGATAATAACACCACTAATTTATCGAAGAGAATTGATCATTTTCAACTTGAATAAAATCCCAAATATAGAAATATTCTTTAATTTCAAAGACTCTATTCAACATCAAAAAATTATTTACGTACACATTATAGGCGAGACCAATGTATGGATACAAAGCTTTCGATAAAGGAATAAAAATGCTTCTCATGAAACATCACAATGTGAAGATATCATGGATAAAATTCTAGTCTTTGTGGTCTTGGTATTCTGGAGAGAGGACACAGACATTTAATCTTAAAGACCGATCACTGAGGAAAATAATAAAGGCTTCAGTTTCATAAACTTATAGACAGTGGTACAATGAATTTTGTCTACATTCTTTATGAGCGTCAGCATGAAGTATGCTTAAAATTGCATTGAGATGTTATAATATCATTGATTTATACATTATTTTTCATAGCGAATAAGAGCTCAAAATAAAGTTGTCATATTTTCTCATTAGCTGCTCTCATCATGAAACAATCAAAATCATTTATTTGCATATCATAAATATGACCAATATGTGGATAAAAACATTGAAGAAAGAAAATGCTTTTTATAAATTTTATCCATTACAAGAGCTTTGTCAAAATTGATGGTAGCCAAAGTGAATGATAGCTTGTTTTTTTATAAGCTGGCGAGACAGTGGTGCAATAGATCCTGCTTTTATGAAGGCTAGGGTGAGATAGGATTTTTTAAAAAAACATTTCCCAACGGCTCATCACACCCATTTCGCAACAGCGTTTGTGAATGGTATATGGGTAAAGCTCTCGTGAATAATATAAAACTTATAGGGCATCACTAACTTTACGCTTAATAAAAAGAGCACGTTGGCACCATCATCCTCAGTGTTGTCCGAGACAAGCCCTTGGTTCTTGAGACGGTCCATTATAAGCGCTTTTAGTTCTTTCTGAAACGTTTTGTATTCATACAGTTATCCTTGTTTACAACGTGCAAGAAAATGATTTTTATTGATTCAACATGAGAGAGATTAGGAATGAGAGAATCTTATGATATCTGGGATTCTAATTTAATATGAACAATGCGATATTATCATTATAAACCAGAAATATTATATACTAATTGAGATGGATAGACACATATTGTCAGTTCTATTTTATAAGGTGTTTTAATATCAACGCGTTTGAAGAGTTCTTATTTGCAAAGGGGTATATTTTCCTCATGAGGAGTAGGTGTTTTGGGGGCAAAAAATGATACAATCACGTTTGCTAATTTTTGCGCTACGTGTTGTTTACTCATATGGGGCCATTGTTCAACTTTTTTTCTACTTACGAGATAAACTTGATTTGTATCAGCACCCATGACACTTGTACCATCTAGTTGAAGAGAAATATCATTAGCAAGAATGAAATCAGCTCCTTTTTCAACACATTTTTTTTGCGCATTGGCAATGATATCACATGTTTCAGCAGCAAAACCAATGACCAATGAGGGGCGGTTTGGAGCGTGTCCAATCGTTGCTAAAATGTCAGGATTTTCAACCATATGAAGGGATGGTGGTATTTTATGAGCATTCTTTTTAATTTTGTGTAAAGACTGCGTTTGACTGCGCCAGTCACAAACAGCGGCAACAAAGATAGCACCATCAGCAGGCAATGCGGTTTGAACGGCTTGTAACATCTGTTGTGCTGTTTCAACATGAATGGTTTTTACTTCTTGTGGGTCTGCAAGATTAACAGGTCCACAAATAAGTGTTACTTTTGCACCCAAATGCGCAAGAGCGGTTGCGATGGCATGGCCTTGTTTACCTGAAGACCGATTAGCAATATAACGCACTGGATCAATTGGTTCATGGGTAGGGCCAGAGGTAACGATGAAATGGCGGCCAAAGAGAGGTTTTTCATGCACATTCAAAAGATTCTCTATAGCAGCGATAATAGTTAAAGGTTCGCTCATACGTCCATATCCAATCTCGTCACGTTCAGCCATCTTTCCGATTTCTGGTCCGATGATATGAACGCCATCTGCGTGCAATTGTGCAACATTACGAATAGTTGCTGGATGCACCCACATGGACGGATTCATGGCGGGTGCAATCAAGAGTGGACAGCGTGCTGCTAAAAGGACACAATCAGCCAGATCATCTCCTATGCCATTGGCTATTTTTGCAATGCGGTTGGCTGTAGCAGGAGCTAAAATAATCAGGTCAGCATCACGTGCTAATCGGATATGTCCGATATCGTGTTCTTCTTCACGTGAAAATAAATCAGTATATACAGTACCACCGCTTAAAGCTTCAGCGGCTAAAGGCGTAATAAACTTTTGCGCTGCTTTTGTCATCACAACTTTTAAATGTGCTCCACGTTCTTGTAAACGGCGAATCAAATCAAGGGCTTTATAGGATGCAATACTTCCACCAATAATAAGAAGGAGAGATTTTGATTTCAATGATTGCACTTCAACAGCACTAGTATGAAGGGGTTGTGTGGTGAGAGGAGTGGGATTGCTTAAAAGGCGTCGAACTTCTTCTTCCATAGAAATACCATTTTGCGCGGCGCGTATGCGTAAAGCTTCTTTGGTTTCAGGAGACAGGTTACGAATGGTAATACTGGCCATAAAATACCTCCAAGAAATAAAATGATTGCAATGATTTCATTGTTGATATTTTTAGCATATTAAGGAGATTAGAAAAGGTGAAAAAAGTAAAAAGTAAGACAAGCGCAACAAAGTGCAATGATGAAAAGACTATAACGACCATAACGGTTTCTGTGACTTTGTTCTACAGCAAGTTGTTTGAGGGTAGCAGGAGAAAGATTAAAACCTGTTTTTCTCATTTGATTGAAATCTTCTTCTATTTGTTGGAAATTTTGAACCAATTGTGGTGTTTTGCGTGCCAGCGAAAGGAGAGCTTGTGCTCCTTCACTAAAGTCTTTTACAACGCCTACGGGTCCTAAATTTTTACTAATCCATTCTTTGACAATGGGTTCAGAAGCTTTCCACATATTAAAAGTGGGGTCTAATGTGCGGGCAACACCTTCCACGACAACCATCGTTTTTTGCAGCAATAAAAGTTCAGGTCGCGTTTGCATGTCAAATAATTCAGTGACTTCAAACAATAAAGTGAGCAATTTAGCCATGGAAATGCTTTGTGCTGATTGTCCGTGAATTGGTTCGCCAATAGCGCGGTTGGCTTGCGCAAAGCTTTCGATATTATGGTGTGAAGGAACATAGCCGGCCTCAAAATGGGCACGTGCAACTCGATGGTAATCGCGGGTAATAAAGCCGTAAAGAATTTCAGCAAGGAAATGCTTTTCTTTTTTGCCAAGCCTTCCTGTAATGCCTAGATCAACAGCAACAATACATCCTTTTTCATCTACAAATAAATTACCAGGATGCATATCGGCGTGAAAAAAACCATCACGCAGTGTATGACGAAGAAAAGATTGAATAAGCGTAATAGCAAGCGCCTTCAAATCAAATCCTGCTTCTTTGAGTTTGGAAGTTTCGGATATTCTTATACCATCAATCCATTCCATTGTAAGAACATTACGTCCTGTCCGTTCCCAGTCAATACGTGGAACCCGAAAGCCTGTATCATGTTGAATATTTTCAGCCATTTCAGATATAGCTGCTGCTTCTAAGCGTAAATCCATTTCAAGTCGTGTTGTTTGTGCTAAAGTATCCACCACACAAACAGGACGAAGCCTTCGAGAGGCAGGGATATAGCGCTCTTGTAAATGAGCAATGAGATAGAATCCTCTAAGATCTTTAGAAAAACGTGCTCTGATATTGGGACGAATAACTTTTACAGCACATTTTTTCTTATGGCCAGTTTCATCACTGTATTCAGCTGGATGAACTTGAGCAATAGAAGCGGCGGCAATGGGGGGATAAAAATTTACGAATAAATCATCAATAGAGCGACCAAGAGAACTTTCAATTTGAGCAATAGCGGCAGTGCAAGAAAATGTTTGGACACGATCTTGTAGCTGTGACAAATCTTCCGCAATATCACGCCCAACAATATCAGGTCTTGTGGCAAGAAATTGACCAAGTTTTATGTAAGAGGGTCCAAGCTTATTAATGGCATATGAAATATTTTCAGATCGCTGTTTCTTTTTTGTTTTGCGTCGTGCTAATGCACTCGCTATACGATGACATAGCGCTGGAAATCCTTGAAGATCATCATGAGGAAGAGCACTTAAAACACCTTCACGTGTTAAAACCCATCCTACACGCATCAATTGAAAGTAAGGGGAAATTTGCACCATTTTTAAATTTTCCAACCTGAATGCAGCGCTGCAATCGCACCGGTGAGATTGCGGTACGATACCCGCGAAAACCCCGCATGCTTGATCATATGGGAAAAATCATCTTGCTTAGGAAATTTGCGGATAGATTCAACCAAATAACGATAAGCATCGCCATCATTTGCGATAAATTGACCTAGCTTAGGGATAGCATGGAAAGACCAAAGATCATAAATTTTATCGAGCCAAGGCATCTCGACATTTGAAAATTCTAAACATAAGAAACGTCCACCGAGCTTTAAAACACGAAAAGCTTCTCTAAGAGCTTGATCAATATGAGGAACATTGCGAATTCCAAAAGCAATCGTGTAAGCGTCAAAGCTTTGATCTTCAAAAGGTAGATTTTCTGCATTGGCTTCAACAAAATCAATCAGAGGGGCAAGACCATTTTTTTGTGCGCGTTTTTTGCCAACGCTGAGCATTGAGCCATTAATATCAAGCACTGTAGCATGGGCTTTTTGGCGTGAAGCATTAAGAATACGAAAAGCAATATCACCTGTACCGCCAGCGACATCAAGAACTTTCCAATGAGAAAGTGCTGGTGGGGAAAGCCAAGCAATCATGGAATTTTTCCACACACGGTGTAGCCCTAAGGATAAGATATCATTCATCTTGTCATAATTTTCAGCAACAGAATGAAACACACCATCCACCATGGATTGTTTTTGTGTTTCATCTACTATTGTAAAACCAAAAGAGTGCTCCATGCCACCCTTGGTTCCTACACGTTCTGTTTCAATTGCCATGTATATGATCTTCCTTATTTTTCTTTTATCGTAAATGAAATAGAGAGGGAATGTTCAACTACGAAAAAACAACGTATAAAACTACGACGTTTACACAGCCAAAAACAGAAGAGTACCTTTAGATATCAAGATTGGCAACGCTTAAGGCATTGTCTTGAATAAAAATACGTCTAGGTTCAACTTCATCACCCATGAGACGAGAAAAGAGTGAATCTGCATCGGTTGCATCATTAATCTTTACTTGTAAAAGAGAACGTGCATTGGGATCAAGCGTTGTTTCCCAAAGTTGTTCAGCATTCATTTCCCCAAGACCTTTATAACGTTGAAGAGTAACACCTTTTTTACCGTTTGTAAAAATGCTCTCTAAAAGGCTCATAGGACCAAAAATACGCTCTGTTTTATCTTTGCGACGTAAAAGAACAGGAGGATGATATATGTCGATAAAATTTTGGGAAATGCGATCAATTTGGCGTGCGTCAGTTGAATTTATAAGTCCCACATCAAGCGTAACAACATCTTTAACACCACGCAAAATACGCTCAAAACATAAACTTCCATCTGCTGTATATTGTCCACTCCAACCTTGTTCCATATCATCAGCAATCAGATTAAGGCGGTGTGCTGTAGTATCTGCTATTTTTTGCGCTTTTTCTTGTGTTGCAAAGACTTCAAGATTAAAAGCGCCAGCAATTGCTGCTTGTTCAACAATATTACGGTCATAACGGGTATGAAGACCATTTAAAAGTTGACGTAATATACGAGCATCTTTAGCGAGTTGATACAAATCAGCCCCTGCACGAACTTCTCCCGTTGAAAGCTCAAGCGTTGTTTCTTCTAATCCAGTATCGATCAAGAATTCTTCAAACGCTGCTTCATTTTTAATATATTGGGAAGATTTTCCACGCGATACTTTATAAAGAGGAGGCTGAGCAATATAAAGATGTCCACGTTCAATCAACTCGGGCATTTGTCTAAAAAAGAAAGTGAGCAGCAGAGTACGAATATGGGCTCCATCAACGTCCGCATCCGTCATGATAATAATCTTATGATAACGTAATTTATCCGGCGAAAATTCATCCTTACCGATAGACGTTCCAAGAGCTGTAATAAGTGTTCCAATCATATCAGATGAGAGCATGCGGTCGAAACGTGCTCGTTCAACATTGAGGATTTTACCACGAAGGGGTAAAATTGCTTGATTTTGACGTGAGCGCCCACTTTTTGCTGAACCGCCAGCCGAATCCCCCTCGACAATAAAGATTTCTGATTTTGCGGGATCTCGTTCTTGGCAATCGGCAAGCTTTCCTGGTAGAGAAGTGATATCAAGCGCCCCTTTTCGTCTTGTGAGTTCACGTGCTTTGCGTGCTGCTTCACGTGCTGTTGCAGCTTCTACCACTTTACTAATGAGAAGTTTTGCTTCATGAGGATGTTCTTCCAGCCATATTGAAAGACCTTCATTGACCAAACTTTCAACAATAGGGCGCACTTCAGAAGAGACTAACTTATCCTTTGTTTGTGAAGAAAATTTTGGATCAGGAACTTTGACAGAAAGAATAGCTGTTAATCCTTCACGGCAGTCATCACCGGTTAAGTTCACTTTTTCTTTTTTAGCAATACCTGAAGATTCAGCATAGCCATTAATTTGGCGTGTAAGGGCACTTCTGAAACCTATCAAATGCGTTCCACCGTCACGCTGAGGGATATTATTGGTAAAACACAAGACCTTCTCATGATAGGAATCATTCCACCACAGGGCAACATCAACGCTCATACCATCCTTTTCACTTGCAATATAAATAGGAGTATCAAGCAGAGCTTTTTTTGATTGATCAATATATTTCACAAACTCTATTAATCCACCTTCATAATGCAATTCAACGGATTTAATATCAGCATGACGCTCGTCAACAAGAAGAATATAAACCCCAGAATTTAGAAAAGCTAATTCCCGTAAACGACGCTCTAAAGTTTCAAAATCAAACTCAACCATAGTAAAGGTTTCAGAGCTTGGTAAAAATCTAATTTCTGTTCCACTTTCTTGATCGCAATCGCCAACAACTTTTAATGGAGCATCAGCTACCCCGTGGGTAAATGATATTTCATGAATTTTACCATTGCGTTTGATTTGCAATTTAAGCCAAACGGATAATGCATTCACAACAGAGACGCCAACACCGTGTAATCCGCCTGAAACTTTATAAGAGTTTTGATCAAACTTTCCACCGGCATGAAGCTGTGTCATAATAACTTCAGCGGCAGAAATACCTTCTGTTGGATGGATATCTGTCGGAATTCCACGTCCATTATCACGAACAGAACAAGAACCATCAGCATGGAGTGTGACGTTTACAAGAGTTGCATGACCGGCTAAAGCTTCATCGATAGCATTGTCTACAACTTCATAGACCATATGGTGTAACCCCGATCCATCATCAGTGTCACCGATATACATACCAGGACGTTTGCGTACAGCATCAAGACCTTTGAGAACTTTGATAGAAGCGGCATCATAGTTATTGCTTTGTGCTGGTGAGGTTATTTCATCACTCATAAGTTAGTCCATTCCTGTGTTCAATTTACAATATTTTATCCGCTTTTTTTAAAGCTCAATGTTCTGATCAGTTATTTATGGAATAACCACATTAAATATTTACCGTATATCAGATCTAGATTCAATATCTGTCGATATATAATGGAGAGAATGATAAAATGATAGTGTACTGCTATGCTGTAAAACACTAGGGCGGTGATATAAGGCGAATAAACACTTATGACTTATACAAAAAGCTGTTTCATAAACGATGCTATTTACTTTGTTTATTTTTGCATATGCGTAATGTTTCAGAATTAGTTATGCATTTTTGTGTTACACTAATAAAGGTCTCACTTGTTTTATCCATAAATCAATTTTTCAATCCTAATTCTACCATATATTTAAAACAAAGGTTGCGAGCTCTCTAAGCAGTTCAAACTTTTGTATGTTAGATTGAGGCGAAAATATTGTGTATATTGGTTTGTGTCATCTTTAAAATGTGAAAAAAGCTTCATTTGAGGAAAATATAAATGCGTAAATGTAAAAACACGTTTCCACGATCATCTTTTATATTCAACTTTACAATTTAAAAAAACGTCTACGGTGATGTTTTTGAATAATGAGGGTAATGACGAATTATCTTACGCTTTTGTTTCTTGCATTCTCGTGAGGTTGCATCGCTCATTCAAAACAAAACGCCATTGTACTGTTTATTCACGCGCTTTTTTAAGGAGCATCTCTCAATGTTCCCAAACTCATTTTACAACGATGTTTGAATAGTATAACGCAAAATACCCTGTGAATACTACAAGATTTATGTCCCCCATCTTTCCCATCGTGACAATAAAGTGCAAATCAGAATCATCATTTTATTTTTCAGCTCTTAAATGTTGATGCAACCTTAATGTTGAGAAAACCCTCGGCATTTGAGGGGTATTTTTACTCTTTTCTTCAATATATCTATATACTTCCCAGGTTGTGATACGCAAGGAAATGGTCTTAATATTTTAAGATACGCAATAAAGTATATACAGCTTATTTCTTATATTAAAAAATTAAATCGCTTTTCTCTAAAATTACTTTTTATATATTCATTTTGGAAAATTAACATCAGAAATCTAAGCATTTTCAATGGTTTCAAAAATAGCAAGAATTTTATTTATTAAACGCCAGATATTTTGGTGAAGTGCGTTAGATAATAGTTAAGAAGTGTTGCATCTTAGTTTTGAAAAATGGGGGAGAGATTTTGAAAATAAAAAAATCTATATATGTGAAACATCTTCAATTGCGTTTACAGTACTTTTTATTCAATAATCCATACAATATTTTTATTCGTATTTTATTTGTAGCGGGGGGGGTTCTATTTTCCTCTTACGCAGAAGCTGAAAGGTTGCCTTCTTTTTTTGATTCGCATGAACATTTGGTACAACCTGATACAACGGATATCTTTCGTTTGCGTTTTGTAACAACTTTTGATTTTCCTCCTTTTAATTTTATTGATCAATCGGGGTATCTTGCAGGTTATAATATCGATTTATTGCGTGCTATTTGCTCAAAATTAAAATTAGAGAAGCTTTGTGAAATAGAAGTGATTCCTTGGAAAGAGCTTGTAGAACATGTTAAAAATGGTGGTGCAGAAGTCATTATTGCGGGTTTAAAAGAAACAAGTAAAACCCAGCAAGATCTTGTTTTTACAAAGTCATATTTGCGCTTTCCAGCGCGATTTGTTGCTTCTCGACGTTTAAATCTCGATGAGCCAATAAGCGATCAATTGATACATTTAACCAGTGGTGTTTTGTCTAAAAGTGTTCACGAAAAACTCTTTCAATATTATTTTCCTAAAGCCAAATGGCAAGGGTTTAAAAAGAGAGAAGAGCTCTATAAAGCATTACAAGAGCGTAAAATTGACCTTATTTTTGATGATGGATTTGCTTTATCATTATGGTTCAAAAAACAAAAATCTGTTGATTGCTGCCATTTTGTTGGGGGGGCATATATGGCGCCACAGTTATTGGGGCAAGGAATGCAGCTTGCTGTTGCAAAAAAGAATGAAAAATTGGTTGATATACTCAATTATGCGCTGAAATCTCTAGAAGAGGATGGTAAACTTACAGAACTTTATTTGCGTTATTTTCCAATAAGTTTTTATTGATGAGTAGTTTTTTAATTAAGGGCTGTTAATCTTTCTGCGCCTAGTCGATAGGAAATAGCTTCTGCGAGATGATAGCGTGAAAGAGTATCTGATCCGTCAAGATCAGCAATTGTGCGTGCAACTTTGAGAATGCGATGATAAGCGCGTGCGGAGAGGTGCATTTTTTCACTCACATCTCGTAAGAGTATGGTCGCACTTTTATCAGGAATGGCAATCTGTTCTATAATTTTGGCAGGGCAATCGCCATTGGTACGAATATGATCAAACCCCATTGTTGAAAAACGTTTAGCTTGAATGGTACGGCACCGTGCGACGCGTTTGGCAACGTCGCAGCTTTTTTCTGATTGTTCTGGTTGCATAAGGTCCATAGCCGTCAAAGCAGGGACATCAATCCGTAAATCAATTCGGTCAAGCAGAGGACCAGAAATACGGGACTGATAATCGATTTGACAGCGTATCCCTTTAGGGCAAACATGGTCTTTTTCGCCTGCCATACCACAACGGCAAGGATTCATTGCGGCAATAAGTTGGAAGCGAGCAGGATAGCTAATATGGTGATTAGCACGGGCGATAACTGACTCCCCACTTTCTAAAGGTTGACGAAGAGAATCAAGAACCCGTGGAGAAAATTCAGGCAATTCATCAAGGAATAACACACCATTATGAGCAAGGGAGACCTCTCCCGGTCGTCCTTTAAGCCCTCCACCAATCATTGCGGCCATGGAAGCAGAATGATGTGGGGAACGAAAGGGGCAATGAAGTGAAATGGTATTATGAACCGTTTCTCCTGTAATAGAAGCAATCAGAGAGACATCTAAAAGCTCACGGCTATCAAGAGGTGGCAAAATGGAAGGTAAGCGTTGCGCTAGCATAGATTTTCCAGCACCAGGGGGACCTACAAACAAAAGGTTATGGCGTCCAGCAGCACAAACTTCTAAGGCACGTTTGGCTGTTTTTTGTCCTTTGATTTCGCAAAGATCTGGAAGTTCAGTTTCGATAGTATATTGGCGCGGTTGTGGACGTTTTTGAATTTGGGTTCCTTTGAAATGGTTGACTATAGTGAGCAGAGTCTCTGGGGCAAGAATATTTATTTCTGCATTTGCCCATGCTGCTTCAGGTCCACATTGGAAGGGACAAATCAGTCCTTTATCGAGTGATAAAGCTGTCATGGCAGCTGGTAAAACACCATTAACGGCGGTAAGTGAACCATCCAGTGATAATTCTCCTAAAATGACATAGTCTTGAGCTACTTCGGGAGGGAGGATTCCCATAGCAAGCATTAAGCCTACGGCGATTGGCAAATCATAATGCGATCCCTCTTTAGGCAAATCAGCTGGTGCAAGATTAATCGTAATTCGTTTAGTAGGCATAGAAAGTCCACAAGCGTGGAGGGCTGCTTGTACACGTTCACGGCTTTCTGCAACTGCTTTATCAGCTAATCCAACAATAGCCATTCCTATTTTACCAGACGAAATCATAACCTGTACATCGACAGGGACTGCTTCTAGACCGCGAAAAGCAACAGTTGTAATACGTGCGATCATTTATTTATTTTCCCCCTTTAGACTTGGTAGAGACAATCATATCTATTTATAAAAATCAAGAAGCATCTCTATAGCTTTTTTTATAGAGAGAACTATATACGTGGGCAGTTTTTTAGCATTCCCATGGAAAGTCATTTGTACAAATTTAACCATGATGATATGGGACGCAATAAAACATTTATAATAAGCTAAATAAATATGTTAAGAAAAAAAGAATGAGGCTGTTCGTGTTATACAACAGTGCAAAATTTTATGAAAATATAAGGGGAGGATAACGTTATGTATCGCAGAGTGTTATTTGATGTGATAAAACGTGTAAAATGTGCAAAGTAATTATATTTACCTTTCTTATTTTTATATTATTTAAAGCGTAGTAGATGCAAAGTGTATTATAAGGTATCTGATTTTATGGTATACCAGACAAGAATTTTGTTAAAATCAGGGACTGTGCGCTGTGTATTTATAGGCTTGTGTTTTACTTTTTCTTTTCCACAGCCACTTGCTGCATTTGATTTTTTCGGCATCCCTTTTTTTGGTCAAAAGAAAACAAATTCTTCTTCACATTATACCAAAAGTACAGAGAAATTTTATAAAGTTGATGTTGTTGCACCGCCAGGTGCACCATTAGAAGGTATAAAAATAGTTAAATCTGTTTCTTCTCTTGTTGCTGATAAAGAGAAAGCATCCGCCAGTTCTTCTGGTTTGCTCGCCAAGGCGCGTTCAGATTATCGAGCAATTCTTTCTGCTCTTTATGCTGATGGACGCTATGGTGGTGTTATTAGTATTAAAATTAATGGCTTAGAAGTCGCTGATTTAAGTCCGGTAACTCAACTTCCAGCACAATCGAATATCGTTATTACAATTAATGCTGGTCCACAATATGTTTTTAGTATTGCCAATATTGATAAAGTAGCTCCGTTTGAAAAACGTAAAGCGCATAAAATGCCCACAATTGAAGAATTGGGCTATAAATTTGGGGCTATTGCTAAATCTGAAACCATTTTGAAAGCAGAAAAATGGGCGATAGAAGGATGGCGGCAACAAGGTTATGCTAAAGCTAAAATTATGAAGAGTGAAGTCGTGGCTGATCATGCTACATTGCGTGTTGAAGGACGGATTGTTGTTGGTCCTGGACAAAAGGCTTATTATGGTCCTTTAAGTGTGCGTAATATAAGTAAGAAACCACGTGTAGATTCAGCTTATATCGCGTGGATGACCGGATTGAAACCAGGGCAGATATACGATTCTGATGCGTTAGCTAAGGCAAATGAACGTCTTGCGCGCCTTGGTGTTTTTCGTGCTATCAATATACGTGAGGCTGATACTATTAATCTAGATGGTAGTTTACCGCTTGCACTTGTTGTACAAGAACGTAAACCGCGTCGTTTTGGTGTAGGCGGTAGCTATTCAACTTTAGACGGTGCTGGTTTTGAGACTTATTGGATGCATAATAATCTTTTGGGTCATGCAGAGACTCTTAAAATTGAAACAAAAATAAGTGGTGTTGGTAGCAATAAAAAGCAATCATATAATTTTAAAAATTTTGATTATCTTTTCGGTGGTACATTTGTAAAGCCCGGTGTACTCACGCCAGATACAGATTTCAGATCAGAATTAAAAATACAACAAGATGTTTTAGAAAATTATACGACAAAAGCCATCAAAGGAAAATTAGGTATTACGCATATTTTTAATGGTAATCTATCGGGACAGGCTGCTGTAGAAGTTTCAAATGGTTATTCACGTGATATCTATTTTGGGAGCCGTAATTTTACAACAATCGGTTTCCCTAGCGGCTTGATTTACGATAGTCGTAATAATAAGTTTAATGCAACAAAAGGTTTATATGGTGAAGTTTTCATTGAGCCTTTTTATGAGATGCGTTTTAGCAACTTTGTTGCAAAAGTAACAGCAGAAGGTCGTTCTTATTGGGCGTTGGATGAAGGGGATCGTTTTGTTGTTGCTGCGCGGGCAAAGCTTGGTACAATTCTTGGGAATGATACAGCACAAGTACCCGCAAATACGCTTTTTTTTGCTGGTGGTGGGGGCTCTGTTCGTGGTTATGCTTACCGTAATATTGGTATCAAAACAGAAAATGATGGGGTTGTTGGTGGACGGGCGCTTATTGAGGGGTCAGCAGAATTGCGTGTTTCTTTAAATGATAAAATAGGGTTTGTCAGTTTTCTTGATGGAGGTTTAGTAGGGAAAAAGGCGAATTTTGATTTTTCTCAAAAAATTAAATGGGGAGCCGGTATAGGAGGTCGTTATATGACGGGTCTTGGTCCTTTACGCGTTGATTTAGCCTTTCCTTTAAAGAGAGAGAAGGGTGACCCTCGCATTGGTTTTTATGTGGGTATAGGGCAAGCATTTTAATGAAAAAAGGTGTACGTTTATCAGCTTTCTTCTTTGTATTTTTGTTTTTTGGGGTGGGTAGTTTTGTTTTTGCGCAAAGAGGAGACATTCTTCCCTCTAGCGAAATGAAAACAGATGATCGCTCATGGTTTGTTTCTTTAATTGAACGAAAGCTTTCAGCGCCTAATCGTCAAGTTCGTTTACACAATATGCAAGGGACACTGTCTTCTCAAACATCAATTGATACTATTACTGTCAGTGATAAAAAAGGGGTTTGGCTTAAAATTACCAATGCTAAAATGGATTGGAATCGTCTAGCGTTGCTGAGAGGGCGGATGGATATTAACCAGCTTTCGGCAGAACAGGTTACATTTTTACGCAAACCGCAAGGCAATTCTTCTTTTGTTTCTTCCCTTGAGACTGGTAAATTCTCTTTACCAAAATTACCGCTTGCTCTTTCTATCAATACGCTTACAGCTCAACATGTGACATTTGAACAGAATCTTTTTGGTTTTTCTGCTGATATGTCCTTAAAAGGCAATTTCACCTTGGCTGGTGGTAATTTTGATGTCGATATAGCGGCGCATCGTTTAGATGCACCGGGTTCTTTTTCTGTTCTCACCAAGATATCTGATAGTAATCGTACAGCTCAAATTGATATTTCTGCTAACGAACCACAAAATGGTATTTTGGCGAATATTTTTAACATTGAACAACGTCCAGCATTAAGTCTCGTCGTGAAAGGTGATGGTACTTTTGATGATTTGGTTATCAAACTTTCTTTAGAGTCCGATCATCATTCTATTTTAGATGGTAATGTTATTCTTGCAAGTGTTCCAGAAGGACAGAGTTTTTCTACGAAATTAGAGGGAACACTGAGCCCTTTAATACCTGTTCAATATCGTAGTCTCTTCGAATCTGATATAACATTAAAAGCAAAGGCAAGAAGAACAAAAGAAGGTGTGACACACCTTGATCAGATGGTTATTCAGAACAAAGCAATGAATGTTATAGCCAATGCTGAAATAACCGCTGATGGATTCTTGCGACGGCTTTTTGTTGATGGCAAAATGGCTCTTGATAACGAAAAGGAGTCTATTCATTTACCTATATCAGAAGTGCCAAAACCTGCGAATACTCTTGCTTTGAACATTGACTATGGTCGCGAAGGTCAACAATCTTGGAATGGGCGGTTGGTTGTAAATCATTTAAGCAATAAAAATATTTATATTCGCGATGCAATTTTTGATATGGGAGGAGTAAGCGAAAATCTTGATAATGCAGCTTCTCGTCATGTTGGTGTTCAGGTTAAAGGGACGCTTCAAGGGGTTAAAAAGATTAAGGGAGCGTTAGTAGAAAATTTAAGCCAAGCGGTTCATGTGCATTTAGATACGGATATTGTTTCGAACAAACCAATTTTGATTCATGATCTGAGTGTTACGGCTCAGGGTTTTTCTTCTTGGTTAAAAGGGACAATGGAGAATTTTGTTTTTAAAGGCGATCTCGGTTTAAAAGCTCAAACATTAACTCCTTTGGAAGTGTTCAGTAAACAATCACTTTCTGGTAATGCAGATATTAAAGCCAAAGGAACGATCAGTTTATTGAGTGGCATTTTTGATCTCCAATTATCAGGAATGGCTGACGATATGAAAATAGGCGTGCAGTCTTTTGATCGTTTATTCAAAGGAAATACTACTCTTTCAGGTGGCACTGCTCGAAATACAAAGGGCTTCACTTTACGTCATTTTAATTTGAAAAATCAATATACAAATATAGAGGCTAATGGTTATTTTTCAGATGAAAGCGCTAAAATGGATCTATCTGCTCAAATATCTGATTTGTCCAAATTAGACTCAAAGATAAGCGGTGCACTTACAATTCAAAGTACGGCGAGAGGGCGCAATAGCCATATAAAACTAAATACGCGTGCCCATATTTCTGAAGCATTAATTGTAGGGAAGAAACTTCAAAACACAACATTTAACATAGATGCATTTGTAGATAATACAGCACCAGTTACTTCTTTAACAGGGGTGGTAAAGGGTGAAGGAATTTTTGCTAAGAAACCTTTGCATTTATCGGCCTCTTTTGAAGATTCTCATAAAATTCGAAAACTTGAAAATATCGATATTAGAGGGGGAAGTGCAAAAATAACGGGTGATCTTTCTCAACAACTTGGCGGTTTTTTGAAAGGAGCGCTGCATATTGATGCCGATGATATTTCCGTACTTTCAGCGTTATTTTTGCAGGATGGTAGTGGAAAAGTAAAAGGAGATTTTATTTTTGATGAACAAAATGGCAGACAAAAAACCAATGTGAAGGCGCATGTTAACCATTTGAATTTTTCCAAGAATAAAATAAAAAAATTGGCAATAGATGCTGACATATTCGATCCTTTTGGCATGACTCAGTTTGAAGGAGTTATCAATGCAGAACATATTCAAACACCTTTGGTAATGGTCAATCGTTTAAATGCTCACGCTGATAGGAATAATGGACAAACGGTTTTTACTGTCCAGGCGATGTTGCATGATACTCTCAATGCAAGGCTTTCTGGTCGTTTAATGGTTGAGGAACTTCCAGAAAGTATAAAACGAGAAGTGCAAATTGAAGCTGTGGACTTAAAACAACATACTTTTCATGCAACATTGCCGAAGCCATCTATAATTTCTTTTGATAAAGATGGAATGACAATCAATGAATTAGGAATTGCAATAAATGGAGGCAACATCATTTTAGCAGGAAATATTCAAGATACCCTGAATTTACAACTTACAATGAATGCGCTTCCTGCTGCTTTAGTCAATCTGTGGAAATCCGATCTTGGAGCAGCAGGGAGTGTAACAGGGCAGGTTATGATTCGTGGTCATTTAAAAAAACCTGATATAACTTACGATATAAAAGGTGAGGGACTGACAACCGTTGCTTTTCAAGATAAAAAAATTATGCCTTTTTCTCTTTCTGCTACGGGAAATACTGTAGATCAAAATCTTACTTTGAATGCAAATTTAACAGGAGAAGGAGTACAAGCACAAGCTCAGGGGCGTGTATCTCTAGAGAAAAATGCGCTTGATCTTCATATTAATTTGCAAAATTTATCTGCACGTTTGGCGAATGGTTTTATTGCAGGACAAGCGCTTGATGGGACAGTGATAGGTAAAGTTGATATTGGTGGAACAATGAAGGATCCATCTGCTCATTTTGAGCTTTCTAGTCAAAATTTAACCGCTATGACGCATAAAGGACCGATGTCAATCAATATAAATGCTCGTGGTTCTTATAAAAAATCGACATTTCATATTGAAAATATGATAGCTACTGGAGATAAAGGATTAGATCTTTCCATCCATGGGCCTGTATCTCTTAATGGTTCAGAGGCAAAATTAAACGTTAAAGGGATAATGCCTCTTGATTTTGTTAATCTCTTATTAGCTAAGCGTGGTGCACATATAACGGGTACAGCAAGAATTGATACAGCTCTTAATGGGTCATTATCAAAGCCACAATTGATAGGAAATATTTCTATAGGCGACGGTAGCTTTTTTGATTCACAAACAAATGTAGGATTAAATAATATAACAATTGAAGGCAAATTGAAAGGTGATCATATCCTTATAGAAAAAGCTTCAGCTTCTTCGTTTGAGGGGGGAGGAATTTCTGCTTCAGGTCGTATCTCTAATGGTCTAGAGACAGATTTGATATTTCATCTTGATAATGCCAATTATAATGATGGTTCTATGATTCTGGCAACATTATCAGGTGAGATGACAATGACAGGTCATTTTTTAAATAGTCTTGTTCTTGGTGGTGATATCATCGTTGAAAAAGCTGAAGTTTTTGTTCCTGATCATTTTAAAAGTGCCAAGTTTCTTGATGTTAGAAATAAGAATTTAACTAAATCGATTCAAACAACACTTGAACGTGCTGATGTTAAGAACACGAACAAAAGCAAAAGCCGTATAGTTACACAAGAATCTTCATCTGTCGTGCTATCAAACATGCGTATTACAGCACGCAATCAATTTTTTGTACGCGGAAAAGGCTTAGATGCTGAACTGGGAGGACGCATTAATCTAGCAGGTCCATTGAATGATGTGCATCCAGTTGGTGAATTTAGAATGATTCGTGGACGTTTTGATATCCTGTCGCAACGTCTTAATTTTGATCAAGGACAAGCGAGTTTTAGTGGTAATCTTAATCCTACGGTTTATTTTGTAACCAACAATAACAGTGGTGATATTCGTGTCACTGTAACTGTAAGTGGGACGGTTGATAATCTTGATATTAATTTTTCATCACAACCAAATTTGCCTCAGGATGAGATTTTGGCGCGTTTGATTTTTAATCGCTCTCTTAATGAATTATCACCATTTCAGATTGCTCAACTTGCAGCAGCAGCGGCTGATCTTGCAGGTAGTTCTAATACATCTTTGTTGAATACTTTACGAACTAAAATTGGACTTGATGATCTTGATGTTATCGTTAATGAGAAGGGGAATACAGGCTTACGTATTGGACGCTACATACACAATAATATTTATTTGGGTTTTGAAGCAGGGTCTGATGGAACGACGAAAGGGACAATTAATTTAGATATTTCGCGTCATCTCAAAGCTAAAGGTGCCATAGGAAATGAACAAAATTCTAGTATAGGTCTCTTTTATGAAAGAGATTATTAAAGATTGAATTTACAAAAAACAATTTCTTCGTTTTTTGTCTCTCATTTCTAAATCTGAGGAAGGAGGCATAGACTAGAAATCCTATAAAAGAAGAAGCTTTTTGTTGAGGCGTGAAGAGATATATCTGAAATATTTGATTTTTGTTATGCTATTCTCTAAAGGGACAAAATCTTCACGAAAGATAGTATGTTATTTTGCTGCTATATATTTATTTTAGAGAAATACCTTACCTTGTTTTCAAGCCCATATCGTGCTGTTGCCTAAAGAATGGAGTGTGTGCAATATATTGATTTATAAAGATAATTTATTGTTATTCAACTTGAATTAGAACTTTGAATATCGTACGAATCTCTTTCGTATTGAATCAATCAAAATCATTCGGCTTGTATGCTACAAGCGGAGAATCCTGTGTGGATAAAACTATTAAGAAATAACTAAAAATGCCTCTTATGAATCATCTCGAGAGCTAAGAGCTGTCGCAACATTAGGGACTGGCAGAATAGTGTGAGTGGTGCCGGCTTGTTACTCCATAAGCGTAAAGATAGAGGGGGTTAATGGATTTATCGTTATACAATTCACGAATGTTATTGCGAATGGGCTTAGGGAAGACTTTGAGAGAGGTCTCTTTAAAACAAGTACGTGAATTTGCAACACAATGGCATTCTGTTTTTACGTGAAGGACATGATTCCATTAAAGAACGTGATAAACAAAAGCGTTAAGCGGAGAATTCATAAGATATCGATTTTATTGTCAAACGCATTTAAAGCAATATTTTTTAATAATAAAAATTACCTATTATTTTAGATTTTGTTTATTGTGTCTGGAATAAGATCACTTTTCTTATAACGAATAGCTCCCCAAACAGAATACTCCAAAATATAACATTATTGTGTTGCAAGTTTATGTACTTGTTTTAAAGGAACATTTCTCAGTGTGCGCTTGAGTCTATTTCATAAGATTGCTTGTGAAATGGTATAAAGTATCTCTTATGAATGGTATAAAATCTACACTACCGTTATTAATAAAGGTATAAGTATTTACTAAAGCTATAAGCCGGCATTATCATTCTATTTTCCAGCTTCTCATGTTGCTGACAATCTTTTCACTTGAAAGTGTAGAGGTATTTTTATTGCTTATCTTAAGAGTTTTTATGCATATACCAATATCTCTTATGACGTACAACAAGCGCTTTTGATTGATTCATCATAAATATAAAGAAAATTTGCAATAAGCAAATTACATCTTATCTTTTGTTTAAGATATAAAATAACAAATTATGATTATAAATCAAAATATTAAAATGTATATTAAAAGATATTTTTGTAAAAATATTTATCAGAATTATATGTCGTATTTTTCTATTTTAGCGGTTAAAAGAAAGAGGAATGTCATTTTGCTTTTCATCTGTTTTTTTGCATATTGAAATTATAGCCTTATATAGGCACTAACGTTGTGCATTTATAAACTCTTCAAGCAGTTAAGGTATTGGAGGAATATCATTTTAGTTTCTAAATGTAGAAAAAATAGCAAAGCTTGCTTTAAAGCAAGCTACAACAGTAAAAAAGTTTTATAATAAAACCTCTCTTATTTTTTCAATGTTTTTCTTTTAAACGGAGTGTATCTATAATTTGCAACACAATTTATAATTGTTAGCTTATTCTGTTGTACCATAAAAGACCGACATTTGAGGTGTGGTGATATAAGGTATGTAAGCCTTTTTGACACAGTATTCTGAAAGCACGTGGTGAATATTTAGGGTAAGCCTTGTATAAGTGAATCACATAAGTTGTTATCAAGGGGAATGAGCTCAATAAAAATCTAGATTGTTTACAGATCAGATTGGGTAGAGTCTTTGTCCTTTAAAATTTGTGTGGAGAAAAAAATTATCAGTGCAGGGATAAACACGGATAAAGGTTGTATTAATCCAGATTCATCATCATCCGCGATAATTTTTTCAAACTTTTATGCTTTCTCTTTCAGGATTCACAACACTTATGAATGTTTCAATACTTATTTGAGGAAGGGAAGGGGTTTTTGAAATTTCATGGTTAAAGTCAATTGCATTCAACAAAATAGCGAGTAAAGTTTTCATCTAAATCCAAGAAGTTTATTTTCAATAAACCATAAATTCTTTGCCAACTTTGATTAAAGTAATGCTTTTTCTTGATAACAAGTCTTTTTTTATAAATGGAGCATTACCTTCTATCCATTTTTTATTTCAAATCTTATTTAAGGATCTAGAAATTAGGGGGTATGTTTTTTGAACTGGATATTATGAAGTTTTTTATAAAACCCATGTTCTTTTGCTAGCAATTCTTTTTGAGTACCTTGTTCAATCAGTTGTCCATTTTGTATGACCACAATTTTGTGAGCACGAGCAATCGTTGAAAGGCGATGAGCAATAATGATCGTTGTGCGTCCTTTAGTAAGGTGGTGAATGGCTTCATTAATTTGTGCTTCGGTGTGTGAATCGAGCGCACTTGTTGCTTCATCAAGAATCAGAATTTCACTATCGTGAATCATTGCTCTAGCGATAGCGAGTCGTTGTTTTTGCCCCCCTGAAAGATTACAGCCATTATCACCTATCTGTGTATCATAACCATTTGGCAAACTCATAATAAAGTCATGAGCATTTGCTGCTTTTGCTGCTTCGATAATTTCGTCATCACTAGCCCCTTCTTTTCCAAGCCCGATATTATATTTAACAGTTCCTTGAAAGAGAAAAGTATCCTGTCCTACATAGGCCATCAGGTTTCTCAGAGAGCGAAATGTTGTGTAGCGAATGTCTTGATCATTAATCAATATGCGTCCTTTTGTGGGGTCATAGAGGCGCATAATAAGGTTGATAAGGGTTGATTTTCCCGAACCGGATGGTCCCACCAATGCTGTCATTTTTCCGGCTTCTATTTCTAGGTTGATGTCTTTCAATATCATTTTGTTATTAGTGTATGCAAAAGAAACATGTTCGAAACGAATAGTTCCTTGCGTTTTATTCAGATCTTTAGCTTCTTTATGTTCTACAACTGTAAGGGGACAATCGAGTATTTCAAACATCGTACGGATATTGACCAAGCCAGATTCAATTTTAACACGTACATTTGCTAGTCTTTTTGCGGGTTCATAAGCTAAAAGTAAAGCAACAATAAAAGACATAAATTCACCTTGAACACCTGCGCGTTGGGTTGCAAGATAACCGGAAAAACAAATAATACCTGCAATGGCAACACCCGTGAGTGTTTCCATAATTGGATTGGTAATAGCTTCGAGTGTTGCAATACTGTTTGTTTGTTTTTCAACATCACAAATGGCTTTGTCCATCCGTTTTTTCATGATTTCTTCTAGTGAAAAGGCCTTGATGATTCGAATACCAACAGCCGTTTCCTGTACGATTTTGATAATTTCACCAAGTGAAAGGAGTTCTTTTTCCATCAAGCTGCGAACGCGTTTTAAAGCCATTCGAACGCCTAAAAAAGCTAGTGGTCCTACGATTAAAGTAATGGAGATTAACACAAAGTTTTGAATGAACATGACAAGCAACAGACCACTAACGGAAAGCAAATCACGTACAAAAGTTGTGATAATAGTATCAATTATATTACGTACGGCTGTCGCGTTATGAGTTACACGAACAAGAAGATCAGATGAAGTGTTATTATGATAAAAAGAGACTCCTTGTTCCATAAGTCGTGCAAAAATTTTACGCTGTTGTTCAGCAATGATACTATTGCCTGCTTTGTTTAGAAAGTAAGTTTGGAAAAAAGTTGCAACTCCTTTGAGAATAAAGATAAAAGCAATGAAGCTAGAAATCAAAACAATCATAGGAAAATTTTGTGCATCAATAATCTGATTAACAACATCCCGCATAATCCATGCACTGGTTGCTGTGGTACAAGAAATGATGATCATTGAGAAGATAGCCGCACTGTACCAACGCATATGTTTACGAAAATTTTCTCGCAAAAGGCGGATAATAAGATGTTTGTCAAAAGAGGAAATTTGTTTTTTAGCCATGAAGAGCTTCTATATTCTCTCATTATTTTATGCAAGATTGAAACACTCTTAATTAAAAAGCCCCTTAATCTTTTTTACAAAAATAGCTTTTTCTTTCAAGGTTCATCACATCAATTTCACGACGGTGAGAGTGAAGAATGTAGTGCAAAGTTTCTGTGAAAGGTATAACGAAAATTCGTTGTTCATCATTATTTTTAGTTTTCAATAAAAGGTACCGGCGAGTTTCTCTATTGTATTTACCAATTTCCATATTGTGATAGTCTTTGGCACTTGAAATGGTTCACAAAAAACATTTCTGCTTTTTTAATAATTTTATGTATCATCTCCATTTGTGATGTGTAAGCAAACAATTTTGCCGCATTGCATGATAAGAGAGATTGAAATAAGAAGACCTTACAATGTTTGAGCTTTCTCATTAATATGCAAAATAACGAATTCTTCTTATAAATTGATAAAGCATTATTAAACTCTTAAAAGGATTTATACACATTTATAAAACCTTAAAAGCACCACAAAAATTCTATGTGGTGCTTCTAAATAATACTATACACATCATTTTGATGCGTTGCATGCGAATATTATTCCAATGCAAAACTATTTAGGTGCTATCACCATCATCATTTGCCGGCCTTCAAGCTTTGGCTCCAATTCGATTTTGGCAATTTCACTTGTATCTTCTTTTACACGCTGAAGAAGCTTTAATCCAAGATCTTGGTGAGCCATCTCACGACCACGAAAACGCAAAGTAATCTTTACTTTATCACCATGATCAATAAAGCGATGAACAGCCTTGAGTTTAACTCCATAATCATGGACATCAACATTTGGGCGCATCTTAATCTCTTTGATTTCGATGACTTTTTGCTTCTTACGTGTTTCAGCAGCTTTTTTTTGGGTTTGATATTTTAATTTTCCCAAATCGATGATTTTACATACAGGTGGCTCCGCATTTGGTACAATTTCAACCAAATCAAGTCCCGCATCTGCAGCCATAGCAAGAGCTTCTTGTATCGCAACAACTCCCTGATGTTGTCCCTCATCATTGATAAGCTGAACATGAGGTACCCGAATATCCTGATTTGAACGTGGTCCGTCTTTTTGGGTAGGTGTCATTTTAAACGGTTTACGAATGGTTTATGCTCCTTAAATTTTGATTCAACTACAGTTAATTTAATATACAATTATGTACCTAAAAACAACTATAATTCGTGTTATTTTCATTATTTGATTTATTACTTTTTGGAATGATTTAGATTATAAAAGTTTTTCTCTTAATTTAAAGAAATTGTTTTATAGAGGATAAAAAATCATGGATCAAAATATTCCTTGTCAGTTTTTTTCATTTGAGAACACCGCACTTGCAGTACGCTATCGCAAGGGGCGCCAATCTCCAGGTTTGGTTTGGCTTCCTGGCTATCAATCCGATATGTTAGGAAGTAAGGCAACGTTAGTTGATCAGTTTGCTCAGAAGAATGATTTGTCTTGTTTACGTTTTGATTATTCTGGACATGGAGAATCTGAAGGTGATTTTTTTCAAGGAACAATTTCGCGTTGGGTTAAGGAAAGTTTAGCGACTTTTGAAACCTATTGTGAGGGTCCACAAATTTTGATTGGTTCCTCTATGGGGGGGTGGATTGCGCTAAGGCTTGCAATGATGCTAGCACAGAAAAATAAGAAGCTTGCTGGCATGATATTGATTGCTCCAGCACCTGATTTTACACAAACATTGGTGGAACCAAAATTAGGCCCAGAAGAATGGAAGATTTTGGAGGAGAAAGGCTATATTGAACGACCTGCAGTTGATGATACAGAGCCAATGCCCTTTACAAAAACATTGATTGAAGATGGGCGCGAAAATTGTGTTATGAAAGGATGCATTGATGTTGGATGTCCAGTCCATATTCTACAAGGGATGGAAGATGAAGATATCCCCTATCAGCATACATTGACTTTACTTGATCATTTACCTCTCCATGATGTAACATTGACACTTGTTCGTGATGCGGATCATCGCTTTTCTCGTCCACAAGATTTAGATTGCCTTGAAACAGTATTGAGATCTTTTATTAATCAGATTAATGCAAAGTAAGGGGTACATTTATTGATGAAGATAAAAATATATGAGCATTTCTAAACAGCATTTTATTTTTTCTGAGCGCTCTGTACCTGTACGGGTGCGGGAAAATAAGTATGCGCGCCGTCTTACCTTACGTATTGATGCCAGAAGTCAGGAGATTTGTGTAACAACACCACCAGCAATAAATCTCTATGCGGTTGAAAATTTTATTGAAAAGCATCGATCTTGGATTGAGGCACGTCTTGCTCATGTACAAATCTCTCATAAAAATGCTTATCTCAAAGAGGGGGCGACAATTCCCTTATTGGGTGTTTCTCATACCATAAAGCATAGAGAGGGACGTGGGGTAACAGAAATCATTACAGCAGATGCGGAGCAAGGGCCTGAAATTATTGTTTATGGTCAATTAGAATATCTCCCAAGACGCATTGCTGACGTTTTGAAAAAACAAGCGGCGCTTATTATAACGCCTTTGGTGGCACATTATGCTCATCAGGTAGAGCGTAAAGTCAAATCCATTTGTTATAAAGATACGAGAAGTCGTTGGGGCTCTTGTTCAATCGATAAGCGTCTTTCTTTTTCTTGGCGCCTTATTATGGCACCAAAAGAAGTTGTTGAGTATGTTGTTGCCCATGAAGTTGCTCATCTTGTTGAAATGAATCATGGGCCAAGATTTTGGGCTCTTTGTGAAGAGCTATGTCCTGATAGTAAAACATATCGTGCTTGGTTGAAAGAAAATGCTCCTAGACTGCATGCAATTAATTTTGATTCATATAATTTAGAGGCGTAAAAAACTTTCAAATGAAGGCAATATTTAACGGAACTTTTTGTTGAGTGTTTTGTTGAGTGTGTGCTTGCTCATGTATAATGAGGAAGCCATTGAAGCTCTCAGCACGATTGTTCTCCCCTGCTTGGTTTGCTGAGTGTCTTCAATGTTTTGCTTTATCTTTTTTGTAATTCAGCGTAATAACCCTAAGTTCCGATGACTTATAAAAAATGGGAAGGTTTTTTATGTCTGTTCTTACAGATCCACTTCAGCTATTACAGGCACTTATTCGTTGTCCTTCTGTTACACCTCATGAAGCAGGGGCTTTATCAACTTTGGAACAATTTTTGAAAAAAATGGGATTTCACGTCGATCGCCCTGTTTTTACGGATAAAAATACAGATAATGTTGAAAATCTTTATGCAAAAATGGGGAGTGAAGGACCCCATCTTATGTTTGCGGGTCATACGGATGTCGTACCGCCAGGTGCATTGGAAGATTGGACTTACCCACCTTTTGAAGCTGTTATAGATCAGGGGAAATTATATGGGCGGGGTGCTGTTGATATGAAGGGTGGTATCGCTTGTTTTATTGCGGCTCTAGCGCGAGTTCTTGAGAAACGACCCATTAAAGGAAGGGTAAGCCTTTTAATTACTGGTGACGAAGAGGGGCCTGCTGTTAATGGTACGGTAAAACTTCTCAAATGGGCAGAAAAAAAAGGCGAAAAATGGACTGCGGCTCTTGTGGGAGAACCAACAAGCGTAAAGACTGTTGGTGATATTATCAAAATTGGTCGCCGCGGATCGATTTCTGGTGTCATTACCGTGAAGGGTCGTCAAGGTCATGTTGCTTTTCCAGAGAGGGCTGCCAATCCCTTGCCTTTGGCAAGTAAGCTTATTCAAGCATTGACACAAATCGTCTTAGATAAAGGGACAGAAAATTTTCAACCCAGTAATTTAGAGCTAACAAGCATCGATACCGGTAATTTAGCGGTCAATGTTATCCCAGCGCAGACAACAGTTCATTTTAATATACGCTACAATGATCTTTGGACAAAAGAAACACTGATGAAGGAAATTGAAAAGCGTCTTGCTTTGGTGCAATCAAAAAACAATGGTGATCAATATCCCTCTTATCAGCTTGAATGGATTCCAAGTTTAGGAGATGTTTTTTTGACCAAAAATGATAAACTCATTCAAACTTTATCCAATGCTATTAAAAGTGTAACAGGGAATATACCAGAATGTTCCACTTCTGGTGGTACTTCAGATGCGCGATTTATTAAGGATTATTGCCCAGTGGTTGAATTTGGCTTACCAGGGCAAACGATGCATATGGTAGATGAGTGTGTAGCCCTTGATGCAATGGAAACACTTACTACTATTTATGAGCGTTTTATTATTGAATTTTTTGCATAAAGAAAAGGTTGCTGGTTCAAAAATACCTTTATCTTGTTGTGCCATAAGATATTGCCATTTATGGTGTGGTGATACGAGACTCGTAAAACTTAATATATTAAGTAGTCTTAGAGTAAGTAATGAATATTCTTAAGTTGGGATTCTTGCCTGTAGAGTCTTTAAGTTAAGTGAATTACATAATTGAAAAGCCAAAAGAGACCTGCTTGAAGAAGCAGAACTGTTTAGACCATATTGGATTGAAAATATTCGTTCTTTAAGGTGTAGAAAGGCGGTGCAATCATATATGGAAAACAATGAATATTATATCATCATTGTGTAGTGACAGGTTGAAGCCATGAAGACACACAAAAACATGCTGCTATTGTAAAAAGTTCGTACAACATAAATGCGCTCATTCACAGCTCATGTTTTAATATGGTTTCTGAGCTCTCACAAAAGGCACTTCTTGTTCCAATTAGACTCTCTTAGAATAAAGACTATAGGAAAAGCGCTTTAAGTTTATTTTATTTCATATATTTTGCTCTGCTTTTTTTGTCCCCAAGAACTTCCGTTGCAATATCATTACGAGATAGAAGGTGAGGTTATTTAATCAGCTTTAATATTGGTTATGATAAAGGTACACAGAAATTCTTTTGTAGCATCACGTTGACTTCTTTAGCCAAGGATTGTCCTAGTATTATTCTCAATTTTTTAATTAAATAACTTTAAAGGACGCGTATAGACACTTATAAGCATATACGCATACAAGTAAGATCATATGAGATTAACATCGTTTCACTCGCTAACAAAGCAATACCGATTCATATTTAGTATATTTGTCATTTGAGTGCATTATTTGTTTAGTAAAGCTCATGATGTTGCTGTTACCTATAAATTAATACCGATCATACGGCCGCGTATCTCAAATAAATATTGGTTCAGTATTTTTTGCGATAACAGCTTTTACATGCCAGAATAGGATAAAAGCATTGTGTATATCTATTTTTTATAATCTCTGAAACAGACATACAAACATAACCTCATTGAGGGAAAATATAAAAGGTATAAAGGTGAAAATCAGCGTGCTTTTTTTACTTTCTTTTTTATTCGGCTTTACGGTTTTCAAAAGTAACTAGAGTAATATCTTTTTAAATAATCAGAGACTGATGCATGGCTTCATGCTTATTTCTCTGGTTCTTTAAATGGTGCCACGATTTCATAAAGAACAATACATTATCGTATTATGCATTCACATACTTGTTTTAAAGAAATTTTCTCAATGTTTGTCACATTTGTGCTACTACGGTGCTTATGAATATTGTAATATAAAATCTATAATGCCTCCCCATCTTTATGTTTATGAAAAATAAAGTTAGAGCACCATACACTTTCTAGCTCAAAATATTGCAATAGCTTTTAGCACTTAAGAGTGTTCATAAGAGGCCTTTTTACTCCTTTTTTATAGTTTTTATCCACATGCTTCTCCCTTTTTAAGGTGTAAGCAAATGGCGGTAACTAGCTTGCTATAAATAGTTTTGAAATGAGAGAATCTCACGATATTCTAATCTCACCTTTGCTGTGAAAAATGATAATTATGATTAAAATAAGTATGTTGTTATAAAAACTTTAGTTTGCGAGTTGGCTGATGATGTGATCAAGAACAATACGTCCTTTGGTTGTTGCTTTTAAGCGTTGGTTATCCACCATTTCTATCAATTCTTGGTGTTGTAAATCGATCAGTTTTTCCATTGGAATGCGTTTAGGGCTTAAGGTTTCATAGCGTATAAGTTCTAAGCCTTCGCAAAGGCGTAATCCCATAAGGAGCATTTCATTTGCCTGTTGTTCAGTGGTTAAATGTTCCGTTTCAATACAGCCATGTCCTGTTGTTTCTACCAAATTAAGCCACTGTTCGGGATGCTTTTCATTTATTGTGACATAACGTTCGCGGTTTTCAAGGTGTGATGACAATGTTTTTGAACAGAAAGAGGAATGATTCGGTGTATGCTCAATGAAACGTCCATGTGCTCCTGGACCAAAGCCTGCATATTGGTGATAACGCCAATAAAGAAGATTGTGTGCTGATTCGGCACCGGGCATTGCATGGTTTGAGATTTCATAGGCAGGAAGTCCATGTAGTGCCGTTATTTCTTGAGTAAGATGATACAGATCTGCTGCTAGCTCTGATGGGGGAAGGATAAGTCTTCCTGCATCATGAAGCCGTTTAAAGGCGGTTCCTTCTTCGATCGTCAATTGATAAAGAGAAAGATGGTCCGCTGCTAAATCAATTGCTTGTACAAGTTCAGATTTCCATTGTTCAAGGGTTTGTTCGGGGCGGGCATAAATGAGATCAAAAGATAAACGTGGAAAAATTTGCCGTGCTAAAGTAATAGCGCAAAGAGCTTGTTCCACATTATGGAGTCGGCCAAGTTTGCGCAATACTTTATCATTGAGCGCTTGTATCCCTAGAGATAAGCGATTAACACCTGCCGCACGGTATCCACGAAAGCGCTCTGCTTCCACACTGGATGGATTAGCTTCTAATGTAATTTCAACTTTATCATCGACTACCCATTTTTTTGCAAGTGCTTGCAATAGGGCATCGACAGTTTGCGGCTCCATAAGGGAAGGGGTTCCTCCACCAATAAAAATACTTGTAATATGGCGTGGGCCTATTTTGTGGTATTGCGTTTCTATTTCGCGCTTAAAGGCGGTGACAAAACGTGGTTGATCAACACCATGGATGCGAACATGCGAATTAAAGTCACAATAAGGACATTTAGCTACACAAAAGGGCCAATGAATGTAAATGCCAAAAGGTTCATTCATGAGAATGCTAAAAGGTTTTCTGCCAAAAGTTTGAAAGCACGTGCGCGATGTGAAAGAGGGGGAAGATCATTACGTTTCCAGTTGTGTTTTTGCTCTGTTGACATTTCTCCAAAGGTATTTTCATATCCATCGGGTAAAAAAATAGGATCAAAACCAAAGCCTTTATCTCCCCGTGGAGGCCAAATGAACGTTCCTTCAACGCATCCACGGAAGTAATCTGCATGAGCATCAGGCCATGCAATGCAAATGACGGATATAAAACGGCATTTCCGTTGACTTTTTTCTCGTGCTCCGACTTTTTGGAGTTCATTTTCTATTTTTTTCATAGCTTTTGGAAAATTACGTGTACCATCGGCTTGAATTGCCCAATCAGCGGTATAAACGCCTGGCGCACCCTCCAATGCATCTATCTCTAAGCCTGAATCATCAGAGAGGGCAGGAAGTCCTGTTTTTTTTGCTGCTGAAAAAGCTTTAATATAAGCATTTTCTTCAAATGTTTTTCCCGTTTCTTTTGGTTCTGGCAAGCCCAGTTTTTTTGCCGATTGTATTATTAAACCGAAAGGCGTAATTAAAGTAGTGATTTCATGCAATTTTCCGGTGTTATGTGTAGCAATGACAAGTTTTTTATCTGCTATGCTTCTCATATAGATTTCTCCAAAAATGAAAGGGGAATTATTTTTGTGCTAAAAACGGTTTAAATGCTCATACACACACATTCTGCTTAATTTCACATAATATGATTATTTTACACGTTTTATGATATTTTATTCCAATAAAATTTTTTATCTTGCACGAAGATAACCTTGCAAAGATAGGAAAGACATGTCTTTTTTATGATAGCATTTTATGGTAAACTTCCAATTTTCTGCTTGCTCTAAAGGGTGAAATTTTCTATTTACAGCGGTTTTTAATCAATCTAGATTCTCTTGACAAGTCCCTACAGCAGACCACTTTACAGATCAATTCTTAATCTTAAATATTTCTCACACACTCTAACAAAAATATTTCCTGCGTAATTTATCAAGCATCACTCTGAAAGGTAGCATTTTACAGCTCAATAGGATAATATGTTTTTATACTACTTTAGACTATTTGACCAAACCTTGGCAAAACTTATATAAGAGATGAGGATTTTAAAAGTAGTGAAACAATTGTGATGAAGCACAAAACTATTGATAATGAACTAAAATATCTTGATGAACGTTCGCGTGATATTTTTCGCCATATTGTTGAAGCTTATCTTAATGATGGTGAACCTGTAGGATCACGGAATCTTTCGCGGCTTTTACAACAGACATTATCGCCTGCGACGATTCGCAATGTGATGAGTGATCTTGAACATCTCGGTTTGATTTATGCACCACATGTTTCTGCGGGTCGAATGCCGACACAATCAGGTTTACGCTTTTTTGTTGATGCATTTATGGAAGCGGGTGATTTGCCAAACGAAGAGCGAGAAAATATTGAAATGCAAGTCAAAGAGGCTGGTCATGCACAATCGGTTGAACATTTTCTTGTTCAAGCAAGCCGAGTTCTTTCAGATCTTTCACGTGGGGCAGGGCTTGTTTTAGCAACAAAACAAGAAGGAACATTGAAACATATTGAATTTGTGCGCCTTGATAGGGAGCACGCTCTTGCCGTTTTGGTGACTCAACAAGGTGAAGTTGAAAATCGTATTGTTCATTTACCAGAAGGGGTTACCCATGCACAATTGACGGAAGCAACGAATTTTCTCAATGCCCATATTCAAGGGCGTACATTGAGTGAAGCTAAAGGGGAAATTGCCCGCTTATGTGCAGAAACAAGGGCCGCACTTGATGATTTATCACATCATCTTGTTGAAACGGGATTAGCTCTTTGGGGAGGAGAAGATGCTGATCATAAAATACACCTCATTGTTCGCGGGCGTAGCAATTTACTTGAAGATGTGAAAGCAGAAGAAGATTTAGAACGGTTACGCCATTTGTTTGATGATCTTGAAACGCGCGAGAGTATGGCACAGCTTCTCGATTTAACGGATGAAGGTTCTGGGGTTAGAATTTTTATTGGTTCAGAAAATAAGTTATTTTCTCTTTCTGGTTCTTCTTTAGTTGTAGCACCTTATCGTGATTCACAACAAAGAGTCATTGGTGCTTTAGGTGTTATTGGTCCTACACGGCTTAATTATGCAAGGATCGTGCCCATGGTTGATTATACAGCTCAACTTGTGTCACAGTTATTGCGTTAAAACGATGCAAGTAAGTATTTGTACTATAAAAGCTCATTGTATTATATACATTGCTACCCCTTGATTTTTGTCTGTAGAATTTCGATATCGAGAATAACGAATCTTATGAAGGAATAAAATTTTTATGTCTGATGAAAAAAACAAATTTACTGACGCTTCATTTGAAAATTGTGATTTAAAAAATCCAGCTGATCGTAATACACTTAAACAGGCAGCCGATGAATTTTTAAAAACACATAAAACAGAGGAACACGAAGTCGTTGAAACAGAAAGCAATGAGGTTAGTGATCTTTTAGCGTCTTTGCAGGATGAAAATAAAGAACTGAAAGATCAGCTTTTACGTCTTGTTGCAGATATGGAAAATCTTCGACGCCGTACTATGCGAGATGTGGCGGATGCAAGAGCTTATTCCATTGCTAATTTTGCACGGGATATGTTATCGGTTTCTGACAATCTCAATCGTGCTTTGGAAGCTATTCCAGAAGGTGCACGGGAGAGTGATGCTGGTTTGAAATCATTGGCAGAAGGCGTTGAAATGACTGAACGTGCCATGATGGCAGCATTAGAACGTCATGGGGTGCAAAAAATTCATCCAGAGGGGCAAAAATTTGATCCTCACTTTCATCAAGCGATGTTTGAAATTCCCAATGCTGATGTTCCAGATAATACTGTTCAACAAGTGGTTCAGGCAGGTTATATTATCGGGGAAAGGGTACTACGTCCAGCTATAGTGGGTGTAGCTAAAGGAGGAGCAAAAGAAGCTTCTGTTGAAGCTGATTCGGCTTAAAACACATCAATAATAAATCTCCAACATAAAATGCAGTATTCCCTGCAATTACACATATATGAAGTCTTTTCTTAAAGGGTTTTTAAAGGGTGTTATAAACACCCTTTTATCTTTGAAGCGCCCAACTTCCTTTTACAATATAGGGAGCCTTATTTAAGGGAGAGGCCGATAACAATAAAACAAAATGATCAACTTCAAAAGGAGGGACAAAAAAATCATCTTGAAAAGATAGATAAGAAGAAAGATCTTTAAGATTAATATCAAATATTCGTGCAAGAGTGATATGCGGAATAAACAGTCTTTCATCAGGCTTTAACTCTAATTTATTCCGAATATATTGCATCTTTTCATGTAAAAGAGTAAGCTTTTCACAAGGTTCAATGCGAACCACAAGAGAATGAGGAGCATTTTCTGAACCAAAAACTTCAAAACCTTTTATCTGTAGCGTAAAAGAAGGAAGTTCTATAGTGTTAAAGGTATGCATAATTTCATCTGCTAAGGAGCTTTCAACTTCGCCAAAAAAAGATAAGGTGACATGAAAATTTTGCGGGTTGATCCATTGCGCTTTTGGTAAGCCATTTTGCAATGATACGAGGGCTTTTGTTGTTTGTTGAGGAATCTGAAGAGCACTAAATAGACGACCCATGATATTATCTCCTTATAATGAAAGATGCTATCCCAAGCGCAATATAGATAATAAGGGCGGGGCACGTACCACAGAAAACAAGGCAATAGTATAGAAAAAGAATGTCTAAAAAATGCTTACTATAATTATGGTCGTACAAAGCTTATTCGTTTTAAGAAAATGGTTATGATATTGATAAGAATTGCGTTTTCAGGATCTGTATCACAATGATGTGCAATGGAAGATTACTTGTGTATTATAAAGGCTACAAAGTTAGCAGAAAATAAGAAAAGTTGATAGATTTTTGATGTGCGAAATTATTTTGACATTTATCTTTAGCCTAAAATAAAGCATACTTTAATACAAGGTGAAGAGTTCTCTTTTCTGTAAAAATTTAATTATATGATTAAGTCGGGGAATAGCCATAATACGCAAAACTATTCAAATTGGTCAAATAATGTTAGGAAAGGAAGAAAAAAATCGAGCATAACAAAATTACTATAAGCTTTTACATTTATGATAATTATGCCAATCTATAATGGATATGAATATTGGTATAAAAGCGGGAAGAGAAATTAAAATTCAAAATAATGATCGAAAGTTCCTATTTTCTAAGAATTATCATCTTTGTTTATGATGAAAAAGCACTAGTTTTCCTCTCCAAAGTTGTTATTGATGAGCTTTTCAAGAGCATTAAGAGCATCTGTTGCTTCTGGTCCTGAAACACGAATGGTGAGGTTGCAACCGGATGAAGCCGCTAGCATCATAAGTCCCATAATTGATGATCCGCCAACAATTTTCCCGTCCTTTTCAACTTCAACAGTAACATTAAAATTGTCAACAGTTTGTACAAATTTTGCAGAAGCACGTGCATGCAACCCACGTTTATTACAGATATTGAAATGACGACTTATACATGGGAGGGTATCTTTGGAAAACATTGGTATTTTATTATCCGCTATAAAATCATACTTGGTACATTAATATATTTACGCCCTGCTTCTTGTGCTATTCTTAACGCGTCTGATAATGAAATATCAGGACATTTGCGAATAGAAATTAGTTTAATAAGCATGGGCAAATTAACACCCGCAATCATTTCAACGCGTCCTTTTTCAATAGCAGGAATAGCTATATTTGATGGTGTTCCACCGAACACATCTGTTAATATGATGACGCCATGATCCGTATCTGTATCGGTTACTGCGGCTATAATATCACCTCGGCGCTGATCTATATCGTCATCGGGATAAACGCATATTGTTGCGAACTTTTCTTGTACTCCAACAACATGTTCCACGGCATGTAAAAATTCGACAGCCAGCTCACCGTGCGTTACAAGCACGAGTCCAATCATTTACGCAAACTCCTGTTAACTAATAAGACCCAACCATAGTTGGTGGGAAAGACATTGTACAAGGCTTTATCTTGCTGCCAAGAAAAATTTGCAAAAAAAAGGCAAAAATTGTGATTTTTTTATCTTTAGAAAAAAATTAGACAGATTTTTGCCATATTTTTCTAAACAAAAATGCTTCAATAGCTTGACAAATGGCTGTACAATCGGCTTCACGAAGAGAGGGAAGTTTTAAAAGAGGAATGTGCAAATTTTCAAATTGAAAAGTTTTATTTGTGGAAAAACGTTCATATTCCGGACCGAGAAAAATAACACAATCGATAGTTGTGTGCTTTTTGAATTCTATCATATAAAGACCAACGCCACGAATCTCGATGCCGCCCTCTAAATTATCGGGAGTGTATCCGTGAAGCTTTCCATTTTCCGCACGCAACATTGTATAATCATCACTGATAAGCTTCGCTTCACGTTTTGACCACTCAGCGCGGTCAAGCAAAGAAAGGGTGATGGTTGATTTTCCTGATCCCGATGGACCTATAATTAACAGCCCCTTGCCGCCCAGTTGAAGGCAATTTGCGTGGAGTATTTCACATTTTGTTTTCATGCCTTTTACTTTGGATAAAAGATTTATTTAGCAAGCGGAAGCATAATAGTAAAACGTGCACCAGTTTTACACTTCCCAAGTGTAGGATCGATAATATTTTCGGCTGTAATTGTCCCATTATGAGCCTCGATGATTTGCCGACTAATAGAAAGGCCAAGTCCAGAGTTTTGTCCAAAAGCATCTTCATTTGGTCGATCTGTATAAAAACGTTCAAAAATGCGTTCAATATTTTCTGAACGAATACCTGGGCCATTATCTTCAATGGTTAAAATAAGGGTTGAAGCATGGCTTTTCATAGTAATGCAAATTTTGCCACGATTCCGAGGAATAAAAGAACGCGCATTTTCAAGAAGATTTGAAATCACTTGTCCTAAACGAAGTTCATGTCCCAATACAAGATAAGCTTTTCCATGAGGACGTGGGACAATATTAAGGCTTATATCAATAGTTTGCGTATTACGATACACTTCCTGAACAGCATGAACAAGACTTTCCAAAAGCGGTGTCATATCAACAATCTCTGCGGTTTCTCGTGCAAGCTCTGCATCGAGTCGCGATGCATCAGAAATATCTGTAATCAACCGATCAAGGCGGCGCACATCATGTTGAATAATTTCCAGCAATTTCTCTTGTGCTTCTTCATTTTTAGCCAGAGGGAGCGTTTCAACAGCACTGCGTAGAGAGGTGAGAGGATTTTTTAATTCGTGGCTTACATCAGCAGCAAAGCGTTCAATGGCTTCAATACGCATATAAAGGGCATTAGTCATATCACGAATAGAAGTTGAAAGGTGACCAATTTCATCTTCACGCATTGAAAAATCAGGAATTTCTACACGCTGATTATTACCATTACGCACTCGATTAGCCGAGGCAGATAATTTACTTAATGGATGGGCAATCGTATGGGCCAAAAAGAGAGAAAGAACCAAAAGTACGCTACCTACAACGGCAAAAACTTTAAAGATAACCAGTCTTTCGCCTTTTACAATGTTATCAATATCGGAACCAGTGGTTGAAAGAAGAAGAGCTCCAACCACTGCGCGATAGCGTTGAACAGGAACGGCAACAGAAACAATTAATTGCCCTTGTCTGTTGCGTCTTTTAGCCGTAGCAAGAGATCCGTTTAATGCGCGGTACACTTCTGGATAAGCAATACCACTGGTTTTTGTTTGTTCTCTGTCAAGAGCAATACCTTTGCCATAAAATGCGCTTGAATACCATGAAGTAAGGCGATCCCACATGTTTTGTTCTGTTTTAAGTGGGGGTAAATCATAACTAAAAACTTCTCCACTAGAATAAAGAACGCGCGAATCAAGAAGGAGAGTAGCATCACGATCATAGATACGTGCTCTTGTCGTTTTAGGTGTAATAAGACGCCGTAAAAGAGGGGCAACTTGCTCAGGGTTAATAGGAAAATCCCAAGAATCGGTTGATTGAGGAGCGGGTGTAACGCTTTCACCAGTCTGTAACTCTAAGAGTTTTTGAGGGTCAATGAGGATAGAATTTGTATCTACTGTTGCAGAAGCAGCAATAGCCCCAGCAATAATTTTTCCTTGGGTACATAAACTTTTGATTTTTGCTTCAATTAAACCATCGCGAAATTGGTTAAGGTATAAAATGCCTGTAACTAAAACAGCAAGAGCAGCAATGTTTAATATAACAATGCGACGTGTGAGGCTGGAAAAAAGCAATTGTCTAAAGAGACGTTGTGTTCGAAGATGCAAACGAGCGAACATAAGAAATGGCGTTGAGGATGTACCATTAACGGTTGTTTTTTGTAAAGTTTCCAGTTGAGAATTGTCTGTCATCGATTTGATTGCCATTCAAATTTTTGCGACAAAGTAGTTTTATACCTCGTGGAAACGATAACCTACACCATAAAGTGTTTCAATCATTGCAAAATCATCATCCACTTGTTTAAACTTTTTACGCAGACGTTTAATGTGACTATCAATGGTGCGATCATCTACGTAGACTTGATCACTATAAGCAGCATCCATTAAAGCATCACGACTTTTTACAACTCCTGGTCTTTGTGCTAAGGTTTGCAGAATCAAAAATTCCGTAACGGTTAAAATAACAGGTTTATCTTTCCATGTACAGGTGTGGCGTTCTTGATCCATCACAAGATCTCCGCGTTTGAGAGAAGAGGTGGAAGAAGTTCCTGTAGAAAGCGGTTGGTTACGTGCATTAGAACGGCGTAAAATAGCTTTCACGCGTTCAATAAGAAGACGTTGGGAGAAAGGTTTAGTAATAAAATCATCAGCTCCCATTTTGAGACCAAATAATTCATCAATTTCATCATCTTTAGAGGTAAGAAAAATAACTGGAAGATCAGATTTTTGACGCAAACGACGCAAAAGTTCCATCCCATCCATTCGGGGCATTTTAATATCAAAAATAGCTAAGTGTGGAGGGTGAAGTGTGAGACCCTTGAGTGCAGATGCTCCATCTGTATAGCTTTCAACCCGATATCCTTCTGTCTCAAGCGCAAAAGATAAAGATGTCAAAATATTGCGATCATCATCAACAAGTACAATCGTTTGCGTGATTGTTGGTGTATCTTTCATGGTTTCTTAGACCTTTCTATTGCTGTGGTAGCAAATTACCCACACTTATTTATATGGGAGTTCATATTTTTTTTGCAAAACAAATATGATACAAATTGTAGCAAAGTAAAAAACCTTTTGTCATTACTGTAAAATCTTGTTTTGCTTTCATAATTTATAATGTTTCTACGTCTATTAAGATCCCTTCATTTGAGAGAAAATTTTCATAAAGGCTTTTTTTATCAAGGTTTATTACAAAGTTTATTATTGTATTTGTCTCATAATTGAACAGATGTAGTTTTGATTGTTGAAGTTTAGAAAATCTGCCTATGTGTTTTAAGAGCAAAGAAAAGAATGTGGCAATATATGCACAAAAATTTGTTTCTGCTACACGAAAGGAGGTCGTAATGGGATTTTTTAATTTTATTAAAACCGTAGGGGAAAAGTTAGGTATTGGGGACCATGAACCAAAAGAAAAGGATTTTAAGAGAGCATTTGATCATTTTCAACTCGGTACAGAAAAAGTCAATATTCAAGTTGAAGACGGTAAAGCTATTTTAAGCGGTGAAGTTCCAGATAGGGAAACACTTGAAAAAGCACTGCTGGTTGTTGGCAATTCACAAGGTATCTCTTCTGTAGATGTTAATCAATTAAAGGTTATAGATACAACGCCTAGAAAAACTTCTCGCTTTTATGAGGTTAAATCTGGTGATAATCTTTGGAAAATTGCTGAAGAGGTTTATGGAAAAGGGCAAGGTAATAAAAACACATTTATTTTTGAAGCCAATAAGCCAATGCTAAAATCTCCCGATAAAATTTATCCTGGACAAGTTTTACGTATTCCTGAAATTGACCATAGTTAATTCATCAAAGGGGATAATTTTTTACTGATGGCATTAAACAAAAAATAAAGAAGCGTAAAAAATTTCACGCTTCTTCATTTTATAAAGTGTGTATTTATAATAAAAGGAGCTTAGTGAACAGGAGAGGATTTAGAAGGTGATGGTACTTTCATAGCGTTTACAGAGAAATCAACATCAATGGTTCCTGCTTTCTCAAATGTTAATTTTGCGCTAATTTTATCACCTAACTTAAATGGTTGTGAAAGCCCCATGAACATAATATGATCACCGCCAGGCTTAAGCGTGATTTCGCCATTTCCCGGAATTTCAATGCCATTGTGCATTTTTTCCATTTTCATAATATCATTAACGACAGCCATAGAGTGTATCTCTGTTGTTTTTACTCCGTTTGTGGAAATAGAAACCAAACGGTCTGGGGTATTACTGTGATTAATAATGTAGAGATAACCGCTACCAACTCTTATACCTCTAGGTGTTTCGCGTGTCCAAGGATTGAGAATTTCTATGTCGCCAAGTTTATATTGCTGAGCACCTGCTGGCAAGGTTATACCAGCAAAGAGAAGAGCACACACGATATTTATGATAACCTTTTTGTATGGATATTGTGTATGTATTATATTCTTAAAGATGAGATTTGTTATTTTTTTAATAATAGATGTCATCATTGATTTACCCTCCTTCATAAGATTCACACTTTGAATATTTTTATTTTAGCAGAGCTTTTATTTAAAATAAAAGAAAGAAATGCTAAAATGAAATTGATTTGAATATAAAAATCATAGAATTCTTGAAATTTAAAAGAAGACAGTAAGATTTACAATGACAACACACCTCTTAACGCTTCCGTGTTCATCTCATAAATAGTATTTGCAAATGGTATAAAATCTATGATGCACTACTATTTTACTTAATGAAGATATAATACAGAACAATCATCAACTACTTTACCAATTTTAATATTATGACAGCTCTTGGCATTTTAAAGCGTTTATACAGAGGTATTTTTATATATTTTCAAAGTTCAAAATTATACAGTTAAGAAAAAACGCTTTAGATGAATTTAAAGCACAGATTTCAAATAGCCGCAAACAATGAGACCGTTAGAAGGAGAATTTTTGAAAGGAGATCGATAGATAATACCTTTACTGATATGAGCATTAGATATGATGACTATTTTAGTCCAAGGAAAATTTATAATATTTGTGATATAAATTATTCGCCTTTTAAAAAGCTTTTACGTGAGTATGATTTTATCAATGATGAGAAGATCAAGAGCGAGAGTGCAATCATTCTTTTATTTTTTAATTTTTATAGAAAGATATATTTTTTGAGAATTGCAAGAAAAATATATTATGCTCTCAAGTCTCTCATAAATATGGTATTTATGGGTCATTAGAGTGCCTATTTTAAAATAAATTTTTTATTTTGGAGATGTTTCTCTCATTATTCTCTTGTAGCAATAAAAGCCTGTTCTTATATACGAGGCAGCAAGGCTTGTTGCGACTTGCAGTTTATTATTATTTATATTGCTTGAAGCAATATACGGGCTTTAGGTGTTATGAGGAGCTATCTTAAAAAGATGCTTTATGAAGGTTGAGGTAGCTTGCTGAATGGAGATTATAATATGGCAAAAGTAATTGGTATTGATTTGGGGACAACGAACTCTTGTGTGGCTGTTATGGATGGCAAAAACGCAAAAGTTATTGAAAACTCAGAAGGAGCGCGAACAACACCTTCCGTTGTTGCCTTTACTGATGGGGGGGAGCGGCTTGTTGGGCAGCCTGCTAAACGGCAGGCGGTGACAAATCCTGAAGGGACAGTTTTTGCAGTTAAACGTTTGATAGGGCGCCGTTTTGATGACCCTATGGTTGAAAAAGATAAAGCGCTTGTTCCTTATAAAATTGTTAAAGGTGACAATGGTGATGCATGGGTTGAAGAGGCGGGAAAGAAATATTCTCCGTCACAAATTTCAGCTATGATTTTGCAAAAGATGAAGGAAACAGCAGAATCTTATCTTGGTGAAAAAGTTGAACAAGCCGTTATTACGGTTCCTGCTTATTTTAATGATGCGCAACGTCAAGCCACGAAAGACGCAGGTAAAATTGCTGGACTTGAAGTTTTACGGATTATTAATGAGCCAACTGCTGCTGCTTTAGCTTATGGTTTGGACAAAAAGGACGGAAAAACAATTGCTGTTTACGACCTTGGTGGTGGTACATTTGATATTTCAGTCCTTGAAATTGGAGATGGCGTTTTTGAAGTTAAGTCAACCAATGGGGATACGTTTTTAGGGGGTGAAGACTTTGACATGCGCTTGGTCGGTTATTTTGCCGATGAATTCAAAAAAGAACAAGGAATTGATCTGAAAAATGATAAACTCGCTTTACAGCGCTTAAAAGAAGCGGCAGAAAAAGCAAAAATTGAGCTTTCTTCGTCACAGCAAACAGAAATCAATTTACCATTTATCACGGCAGATCAATCAGGTCCCAAGCACTTAACAATGAAATTGACTCGGGCAAAATTTGAATCTCTCGTTGACGATTTAGTGCAGCGTACCATTGAACCTTGTAAAGCTGCGTTGAAAGATGCTGGATTAAAGGCCGGTGAGATTGACGAAGTTGTTTTAGTGGGTGGAATGACACGTATGCCCAAGATTCAGCAAGTTGTGCAGAGCTTCTTTGGTAAGGATCCACACAAAGGCGTTAATCCTGATGAAGTGGTCGCAATGGGTGCTGCCATCCAAGGAGGTGTATTGCAAGGCGATGTCAAAGATGTGTTGTTGCTAGATGTAACACCTTTATCTTTGGGTATTGAAACCTTGGGTGGGGTTTTCACACGCCTTATTGAGCGCAATACCACTATCCCGACGAAAAAATCGCAAGTTTTTTCGACAGCTGATGATAACCAGAGTGCTGTGACGATTCGTGTTTTTCAAGGTGAACGGGAAATGGCAAGTGATAATAAGTTATTGGCTCAATTTGATCTTGTTGGTATTCCTCCAGCCCCACGTGGTATACCTCAAATTGAAGTTACTTTTGATATCGATGCGAATGGTATTGTTAATGTTTCGGCCAAAGATAAGGGAACAGGTAAAGAGCATCAAATTCGTATTCAGGCATCAGGTGGTTTAAGTGATGCTGATATTGAAAAAATGGTAAAGGATGCAGAAGAGCACGCGGCTGAGGATAAAAAACGCCGTGAAGGTGTTGAAGCTAGAAATCAAGCGGAGGCTCTTATTCATTCAACTGAAAAGTCGCTCAATGAATATGGCGATAAAGTATCAGCTGAAGAAAAGGGACAGATTGAAACAGCAATATCTGATTTGAAATCTGCGCTTGAAGGCAGTGATACGGAAGAAGTAACAACAAAGATGCAAAAATTAGCAGAAGTCAGTATGAAGCTTGGACAGGCTATGTACGAAGCCTCACAAGCAGCGAGCGCTGACACTGAAACAGAGGCAAAGAATGATGATGTTGTTGATGCTGATTTTGAAGAAGTTAATGATAAGAAGAAATAGTGTCAGCATATGTGTTGATTAATTGATAAACCCGGCCTTTGAAATATAAGGCTGGGCTTTATTATTTGAGATAAGTTGCAACTTTGTTGCTAAAAATATAAATTAAAAGCAATATTATCCATAAAGATGGATGACAGAAAAATTATCAGGAATACATGATGAAGGTTGACTATTATGAAATTCTTGGCGTGACTCGCGAATGTGATGATAAAAAGTTGAAATCTGCTTTTCGTAAGTTGGCAATGCAATATCATCCTGATCGCAACGCGGGGGATAAAGAGGCAGAGCGAAAATTCAAAGAAATTGGCGAAGCCTATGAAGTTCTTAAAGATCCCCAGAAGCGTGCTGCTTATGATCGATTTGGCCATGCGGCCTTTGAAAATAGCGGTGGTCAAGGGGGAGCAAATCCCTTTGGTGGTTTTGCTGCTGGTGGTGGATTTGCGGATATTTTCGAAGACTTTTTTGGTGAGATTATGGGAGGGACACACCGTAAGCGTGGTGATAGTCGCGAACGTGGCGCAGATTTGAGTTATAATATGGAAGTGACTTTAGAAGAAGCATTTTCAGGAAAAACTGCAGAAATTAATATTCCCAGTTCCGTTACGTGTGATGTTTGTGAAGGATCAGGAGCGAGAAAAGGCTCTAAGCCGCAAGTTTGTGGAACATGTCATGGATCTGGTCGTGTGCGTGCTGCACAGGGGTTCTTTTCTATTGAGCGGACATGTCCTACATGTCATGGACGTGGTGAAACTATTACGGATCCATGCCCCAAATGTCAGGGGACACGGCGTATAGAGAAAAAACGTTCATTAAGCGTAAATGTTCCAGCTGGTATTGAAGATGGAACGCGTATTCGCCTTTCTGGTGAGGGTGATGCTGGTATTCGTGGTGGCCCCAATGGTGATCTTTATATTTTCCTTTCCATTAAACCGCATGAGTTTTTTCAGCGAGAAGGAGCAGATCTTCACTGTCGCGTTCCTATTTCAATGGTAACAGCTGCTTTAGGAGGAGAGTTTGAAGTTTCCGACCTTGATGGTGTTAAAGCACGCGTTAAGATTCCAGAAGGGACACAAAATGGACGTCAATTCCGCCTTAGAGGCAAAGGTATGCCCATGTTGCGCCGTCAGCAAGCAAGGGGTGATCTTTACATCCATATCACGATTGAGACACCGCAGAAATTAACGCAGGAACAACGTGAATTGTTGCAAAAATTTGAGAAACTCTCAAATCATGAAAATTCACCGCAATCACATGGTTTTTTTTCACGTATGAAAGAATTTTTTGAAAATATTTCTGGTTAAAATTATGTGAATGTTCTCAGAATAATTAGAGAGAACTGTGGGAAAGTTATTTTCATTAAGCTTTCTATTGTCTCATTATCTTTGAAAAGCATTTTTTCTTGAAAAGAAAAGAGAGAGACAGCTAATTTAGGATAAACTCCTGCTGCTGATAGTTTTTATATTTCATGAGTTTTATGGATAAGTCTTATTTTTGAGTGTCTATGACATTTTAAAAAGGGCTTATCCATATAAGAACGCAATTGAGTGATTGATAATAAATATTGCCAGTGTCATGATAACTGCCTTTATGCATTCAGTATTTTTGGTGTTTATTTTTTCACTCAAAATTTCTTTTTAAAGGCTCTATAATAAAACTATAAAATAGGTAGCGGCTTGCCAAGAAACGCTAAATAAGCTGTTAGGCAATCCATCTTTTTCAAATAAAGTATCAACTTCTTATAACCGATTTTATTTTTGGCATTTTTCATAGTTTTAATCACTGCTTCCTTTAAAATAAGGGTTATTTTGTTCGGAATAGCTTTTACATGCCTCATCTTAGCTTTTAGCAGTAATCATGTCTTTTTAGATGCGGATTTAGTTTTGTATTTCTGATGTCATAAACAGTTTTTCCAGATAATAAAAACGCTATAATCAAGTTTATTTTGTTCCAAAGAAATTGTGGAATGAGATAATGTGTGTTGAATGCTAAAGAAGACATAACAAAACACTTTTCGATATATCTCTCTTGTGGGGAAACAGATTCGATGGAATTCACTTAATTGAATTTATTGGCATAATAAAAAGTTGGTGGGAAGATAGAGGAAGTTACCTTTAAAAAGAAAAAATAAATACAATAAAAAATAGCACAATATGCTTAGAAAACAGCACGATATATTGTTGAAATTGATTGGTGATATGGAAAGAGAAATTTACGAAATGAATCTTTTTTCATAAAATAACATAATTAAAAGAATTAAAAATTCTACAAAACATTGAATAATTCAAGCATGTATCGCTATGCAGAAAGAAAAACTTAATGACCGATCATGAAAAATGAGAAGTTTTATAAAACCTTACGAAGAGAGTAATCTAAACAATTAAATGCTTTTACGAAGATGCTTCTGAAGAGTTATCGAAATAAAGTCACAATATATGATAATTTTGCAAAGCCTTTTTTCGATTTTACGATATAAAAAGATAAATTATGATTATAAATCAACTTATTATGATTCTCCATGAGGAGCGTTCAATTGACATTTCCTCATGTTTAATGATTGAGAAAAAGTCAAATTTTTAAAACCAAAGTTATAGTTTATTGGGATAAGCTATAAAGCAGTTGAGTGATTTCTTATCTTGGGAATATGTTAATTTTATTATTATAAGAAACTTTATTTTTATCTTACAAAATCAATGGTTGTATATATTCCTATTCATTGTTAAGTATCCATAGGGATAAACTAATGAGTTGAATGTACGGCTTAGCTTCAAAATTTTGCTTTTCAATTTTATATATAAGATCATAAAATAATGACATTTTTTTACGTCTATTTTGTTTAATTTTTCGCTGTCAATTTTTAAAGGAAGTTTTTTGTATTTCATTTTGCTATTCCTTTTTCGTAATTTAGAGGAAAATTGACGATTTTCAGGGGAGGGGGTGGATAGAGTAAAGTTTGGTTTTATTGTTTTCACTTTTCCTAAATTTCATTAAGAGATGGTAAAAAGTGATGAGGAGGCTCTATTGATGGATGATGCTAAAAACGGTGATGTAGATGTTTTGGAAAAACAAGCAGCATTTTTATCGTCTGCTTTACCTTATATGCAAAAATATGAAAATGAAACGGTCGTGGTAAAATATGGCGGCCATGCTATGGGTGATCCTGCTTTGGGGCGAGCATTTGCGCGTGATATTGCTCTATTAAAGCAATCGGGGATCAATCCTGTTGTTGTTCATGGTGGTGGGCCTCAAATTGCTGAAATTTTAATGAAAATGGGGATTGAATCACGATTTGAAAACGGACTACGGGTAACCGATGAGCGGATCGTTGAAGTGGTTGAAATGGTTTTAGCGGGTTCCATAAATAAAGAAATTGTTGCTCTCATCAATGCTGAGGGTGAATGGGCAATAGGATTATGCGGCAAGGATGGCAATATGGTTTTTGCCGAAAAGGCTTATAAAACTGTCATTGATCCTGATTCGCATATTGAACGTGTTTTAGATTTGGGGTTTGTTGGTGAGCCTGTTGAAGTTGACCGCACATTGCTAGATCTTTTAGCATCTTCTGAAATGATACCAGTTCTTGCTCCTGTAGCTCCAGGACGCGATGGTAAAACTTATAATATCAATGCTGATATTTTTGCTGGAGCTATTGCTGGTGCATTAGAGGCTAAACGCCTTTTATTTCTCACTGATGTTCCTGGTGTTTTGGATAAACAGGGTAAACTTTTAAAAGAATTGACAGTTGCTGAAGCTGAGAAATTTATTAAAAATGGGACAATTTCAGGAGGCATGATTCCAAAAGTAGAGACTTGTATAAAAGCCCTTCAAAATGGCGTGGAAGGTGTTGTCATTTTAAATGGTAAAACTCCTCATTCTGTTTTACTAGAGCTGTTTACCGAACAGGGAGTTGGAACGCTTATTGTTTCATAAATTGTGGGGAAAATTGGAAGAGAAAGTTTTTCATGGTGAATCTAAAACAGTTTAAATATCCTTTATTAAGTAAGCCAGAATTGGCAATATTTACTGCGACAATATTGTGGGGCGTTACATTTTTAGTCATTCACATTGCGGTACGCTATAGTGGTCCTCTGTTTTTTGTTGGATTTCGTTTTATTGTTGCATCTCTTATATGTGGGGTAATTTTTTGGCGCTCTATAAAAGGTATAACTGTTTATGAAGTTTTCGCTGGGATGGCGATAGGTTTAGCCATGTTTTTTGGTTATGCTTTTCAAGCAGCTGGACTTCAAACAATTATTAGTAGTCAGTCAGCTTTTATCACAGCGCTTTATGTACCGATGGTTCCAATCTTGCAATGGATTGTTTTTAAAAAACCTCCCCGTTTAGCTTGTTGGATTGGTATTATTTTCGCTTTTATTGGGCTTGTATTTATTTCAGGACAAAAGCCGGGAAATTTTGATTTTTCAAAAGGCGAAATTTTAACTTTGTTAGGCGCTTTAGCGATTGCTGGAGAAGTCATACTCATCGGAATTTTTGCGAACAAGGTTGATAGTCGGCGTGTAACCATTATTCAGTTATTTTTTAGTGGTTTTTTTTCATTTGCTTGTATGCCTTTGATGGGTGAAAGCATCCCTGAATTTTCGTGGGTGTGGTTTAATATTGGTATAGGATTGGCATTAATGAGTGCCATCATTCAATTAGCTATGAATTGGGCACAAAAGTCTATTTCCCCTACGCGTGCGACACTCATTTACGCAGGTGAACCGGTATGGGCTGGTATTGTTGGGCGTTTGGCTGGCGAACATTTATCTCCCTTAGCTTTATTGGGCGGTTTGCTTATTCTGATTGGGATAATTGTGGCTGAATTACAACCTTCACAATGGCGTAAAAAAAATAAAGCAATTAAAAAAATTGATTAGCTATACATTTTTTTATTATGATTTTATTACATGAGATTTTTGCTTGTAGAGTTTTCATTTTTGGAGCTTTTTTAATACTAAGATGATTAAGAAGTTCTATAAATTATTCCAGCTTTTGCATGCCAAAGTGGAGAAATAGTATGCTTCTATCTGTTTGTCAGATTTCTGAACCGGGCAGACAACCTTCATTGAGCCAAAGCATGAGGTGATATAAAGGTAAAAATTAACGCTCATCTTTAAATTCGGCTTTAACAACTTTCAAAAACATCTACGGTAATGTTTTTGAATAATGAAAATTACGCACTGTCGCACGTTATTTCTTTTGTCCTTTAATAGAGTTACGCTTCTCACGCAAAATAGAACGCCCAAAGTATCCCCATAACGTTGTACATTAAAGCGTTTTTTAAAAGATAATTTTCTCAATATACATCATATTCATTGACGGTTTGCATGAAGTATAGAAAAACCACAGAGCATCATCATTTTACTTAAAATAAAAGGCACGAGCATTTTCTTTATCTGTTCTCAATATTACGACAGCCTTTGGCATTTAAAAGAGAGAGGCATTTTTACTCTTTTCTTAAACGTTCTTATCCATACACTAGCCCTGTTTTATAATGGAGAGGCAAAAAAATTGATTGATTCACTATGAGAAGATTTAAAATGAGAGAGGCTCGCGATATTCAGAGTTTTCATTTAAATTGCAAAACAATAAACGATCATTATAAATCAATGCGTTATCCAATGAATCGAAGAGGATTGGTGTGTTTTATATTTAATGGAGGAAGGAAGGAGTTGTATAAAAAGTATATAAAACATCACTCAATAGAGCATATTTCTAAAGTTTTAAAAATTGAGAAAAAACTCCCTCGATATTCATATTATTTTATATAAGATTACTAAAAAAGCAGATTATTGCGTACAAATAAAAAAGCATTTCTTGCGAATTTTATTGCAAGCCTAAGTGATATACACGCACATCATATAAATATGATAATACATTGATTTATAATTATAAGCATTATTCACATTGAATTAGAACCCTGAATACCGTAAAATTTTCTCACGTCAAATCATTTTCATGTTAAATCAATCCAAATCACTTGCTTACACGTCACAAGTGGGTGGGGGCATGTGGGTAAAGACTGTACAAGAAAGGCATATCTCTTATAAACTTTTTCAAGTGTAAAGGATCGTCGCAATATTGGAGATTGGCAAAGTGTGTGATGGTGCTAGCTTACTACAGCATATGAGTTATCAAATAAGATGCGAAAAGATCATTTTAGCAGCCTTGGATTTAATTTAGCAAATAAAGCCTCATTTTTTAGGCTATAAAAAGTTGTGTTTTGAGAAGCTTTTTAGGTTTATATTCTTTTGATAGAAGCCGGAGCATAATTGGTCTTTGCGTTTTGTATTATTCTTTGCTAAATCGCCTTATATGACAATAGATCGTAATTATATTCGTAATTTTTCCATCGTGGCGCATATTGATCACGGCAAATCCACTTTAGCTGATCGTTTGATTCAAATAACAGGTGGGCTTGATACACGTGAGATGAAAGAACAAGTACTCGATTCCATGGATATTGAGCGTGAACGTGGAATTACTATTAAAGCACAGACGGTACGTTTACACTATAAGGCAAAGAATGGTGAAACCTATATTTTAAATCTTATGGATACACCAGGTCATGTGGATTTTGCTTATGAGGTTTCGCGTTCATTGGCAGCTTGTGAAGGTTCTCTGTTGGTGGTGGATGCAAGCCAAGGCGTAGAGGCGCAGACGTTAGCAAATGTTTATCAAGCCATTGATAATTCCCATGAGTTGGTTGTTGTTCTCAATAAAGTTGATCTTCCAGCAGCAGAACCTGAGCGAGTTAAAGAACAAATTGAAGATGTGATAGGCATTGATACATCTCAAGCAGTAGAAATATCAGCAAAAACAGGTTTGGGTGTTCCTGATGTTTTGGAGGCAATTGTTGCACAATTACCACCTCCACATACAGGTGATGTTTCAAATCCCTTGAAAGCAATGCTGGTTGATAGCTGGTATGATGCATATCTTGGTGTCATTGTTTTGGTACGGGTGATAGATGGTATTTTAAAAAAAGGCCAAACCATTCGTATGATGGGTACAGGTGCAAAATATCCAGTTGAGCGCGTTGGGGTGTTTACACCTAAAATGGTACAGGTTGATGAATTAGGACCGGGCGAGATTGGTTTTATCACTGCTTCTATCAAAGAGGTAGCAGATACACGGGTTGGGGATACGATTACTGAAGAGCGCCGTCCTTGTGAAAATGCTTTACCTGGTTTTAAGCCTGCGCAACCGGTTGTCTTTTGTGGACTTTTTCCAATTGATGCTGCCGATTTTGATGATTTGCGTGCAGCCATGGGCAAATTACGCTTAAATGATGCGAGTTTTTCTTTTGAAATGGAAACATCTGCGGCTTTGGGGTTTGGTTTTCGCTGTGGCTTTTTGGGACTTCTGCATCTTGAAATTATTCAAGAGCGATTAGAGCGTGAGTTTAATTTGGATTTAATCGCGACAGCACCTTCGGTTGTTTATCGCATGAATATGAATGATGGTTCTGTTAAAGAGTTGCACAATCCAGCGGATATGCCTGATGTGGTTAAAATTTCTTCCATAGAAGAACCGTGGATTCGGGCGACAATCATGACTCCTGATAATTATCTTGGGTCAATTTTAGAGCTATGCCAAGAGCGGCGCGGGGTACAGGTTGGGTTATCCTATGTTGGAACCCGTGCTATGGTAACGTATGATTTACCACTGAATGAAGTTGTTTTTGATTTTTATGACCGGCTAAAATCAATCTCAAAGGGTTATGCTTCTTTTGATTATCAAATGACAGATTATGCAGAAGGTGATTTAGTTAAAATGTCTATTTTAGTGAATGGAGAGCCTATTGATGCATTATCGATGCTTGTTCACCGCACGATTGCAGAAAAGCGCGGGCGTTCCATGTGTGAAAAACTGAAAGATCTTATTCCCCAGCATATGTTTCAGATTCCAGTTCAAGCGGCTATTGGTGGTAAAGTTATAGCGCGCGAAACGATTCGTGCTTTGCGTAAAGATGTAACAGCGAAATGTTACGGGGGTGATGTTACGCGTAAGCGCAAACTTTTGGAAAAGCAAAAAGAAGGCAAAAAGCGGATGCGCCAATTTGGAAAAGTAGAAATTCCACAATCGGCATTTATTCAAGCGCTCAAAATGAACAAATAATGAAAAAAGGGGTATTTTCTCTCATTGATTGCGCTTTTGCTTTTGTTGATTGGTTCAGGTGTTTAAAGAACACTTTTAAATAGAATTGCGTCGTGCTTCATGTTCTTGTGTATTGCATAATGGTGTCACTTTCTCACGTAAAACAGAATGCTTTAAACAAAATACATTTATGTTGCATATTGGCGTGCTCGTTTTCGTAAATCATCACTCAATACATCAAACTCCATTTCACAACGGGGGATGTAACAAAATATAATGTAAAATACACTGTGAATGATATAAAATCCATTTGGCATTACCGCTTTTACGCGTCAGAAAGGTGCAAAGCGCACCCATCATACTCTTTTTCCGCTCAAAATATTATGACAGTCCTTATCACTTGAGAGAATTCATTAAAGGTATTTCACTCTTTTCTTGAAGTGTTTCTTACCCACATACCAACTGTGTTTGTAACGAGCAAGGAAATGATAGTGATTGATTCACTATGAAAGGATTTGAAATGAGAGAATCCTTGTATTCGAGGTTATTATTCAAGTTAAAAAACGATGAAATATTATTATGAATTAATCTTGTGTCTAAGAACGTAAAAGATCATTAATAGATGTTTTTTCTCGTGTTTTTTGATCAACGCGTTTTACAATAACAGCACAATAAAGGTTTGGGCCTGCTTCACCATTTGGTAAAGGTTTTCCGGGGAGAGAACCTGGTACAACCACTGAATAGGCTGGTACTTCACCAATAAAAATTTCACCTGTTGTACGGTCAATAATCTTTGTTGATTTTCCAATAAAGACTCCCATTCCCAAAACAGCACCTTCACGGATAATACAGCCTTCAACAATTTCAGAGCGAGCACCGATAAAGCAATGATCTTCAATGATTGTTGGATTTGCTTGCAGTGGTTCTAAAACACCTCCAATACCAACACCGCCAGAAAGATGGACATGTTTACCAATTTGTGCACAAGAACCAACGGTGGTCCATGTATCAACCATTGTGCCCTCATCGATAAAAGCACCAAGATTGACAAAGGATGGCATCAATATAACATTGGGTGCAATGTAAGCAGAATGACGTACAATGGCTCCAGGAACGGAACGGAAATCAGCACTTTTAAAATCTGCCTCTTGCCAACCAGAGAATTTTGAAGGAACTTTATCCCACCAATGTGTCCCATTGATTCCACCAGTAATAATTTGCATAGGATTAAGCCGAAAAGAGAGTAAAACCGCTTTTTTCAACCATTGATGAACATGCCATTGTCCATTTTTTTGTCGTTCTGCAACACGGATTTCACCTTTATCAAGAAGGTTCAATGCATGTTCAACACTCTCACGTATTTCGCCTTTTGTGGTAGTATCGATAGAATCGCGATCGTCAAAAGCTTGTTCGATAATAATTTCAAGTTGTGTGATATGGGTCATGACGAGAGTTCCGTTAAACAAGTTGAAAGCTTCAAGATTTATTCTCTATGAACTACGCGAAGAAATGTGTTCAGTCAATAAAACGATGAGGAAGTAGGACAGGTGCATGAAAAAAAGCTGTAAAGAAAAAAGAAAAAGGGAGCAAGAAAACTGGACGCCACTTCTCCATACGAAGGATGCTCTACAACAGATCCATAAAGTCTCTAATTCAGCACAGGTGCGTTCGTCTACTTATCGTTTAGCCTATATCGATCAAGATTTTATGATGCGTCCAGAGCTGCGTTCACAACGTATTAGTCTTGAATTTTTAAAGCCGGAAATAACCCTTAAAGAATATGATATTCAATCAACAGTTGTTTTATTTGGTGGTGCGCGTATTCCTGAACCTGGGCAAGCAGCGTGGGCTGCAAAAAATGAAATACAAAAGAAAAATTTGCATGCTATGTCACATTATTACGATGAAGCAAGAGAGTTTGCGCGTTTGTGCTCACTCTATTCTGCTACGACACAATATCGTGAATTTGTGGTTGTTACGGGGGGCGGACCAGGAATCATGGAGGCGGGAAATCGTGGTGCTTGTGATGTTGGTGCCCCAACGATTGGCTTGAATATTATTTTACCACATGAGCAAGAGCCTAATTCGTATGTGTCGCCGCATTTGTGTTTTAATTTCCACTATTTGGGGATGCGCAAAATGCATTTTTTAGTACGAGCGAAAGCCCTAGCCATTTTTCCAGGAGGATTTGGAACTCTGGATGAACTGTTTGAGACATTAACTTTAGTACAGACGGGGCGTATGAAACAGGTACCAATTTTATTGTTTGGCAAAGAATTTTGGAGCAATACTGTCAATTTTGAGTATCTGTCTGCACAAGGTACAATTTCTCCTACTGATATTAATTTTGTGAAATTTGTTAATACAGCAGCAGAAGCTTTTGAAGAAATTCGTTCTTTTTATAAACTGCCTTAACGACTTTTGAGATGCTCACTCTTGAAGGATAATTAATACTCTACTTTGGTTAAATAAAGTCCTGAGGGGGGGGCAACAACACCACAACGTTTACGATCTTTAGCATGAAGAGCTGTTTCGAGATCTTGAGCTGTCCAACGTCCAATACCCACTTCCATGAGGCTTCCTGCGAATGAACGGATTTGATGATGAAGAAAAGAACGAGCTTGTGCATAAAGGAAAATTTCTTCACCTTCTCTTTGAATATCGAGACGTTCAAGGGTGCGAATAGGGCTTTTGGCTTGGCAATGTGCTGAACGGAAAGTTGTAAAATCATGTTGTCCTACAAGCTTTTGCGCAGCTTCATGCATGGCTTCAGCATGAAGAGGTTTTGGTATCCACCACACGCGTTTGGCATTTAAAGCTGGTGGAGAGCGACGATTAAGTATTTTAAAAAGATAATGGCGTTTTACAGCGGAAAATCGTGCATCAAAGTCATCAGGGACATTTTCTACATTTAAGATTGAAATCGCCTCTCCCTGTTTACGTAAAAGAGCATTGAGCGCGTCACGCACAGTATGGGAGAGCCAGTTTTTTTCAAAATCAACATGCGCAACTTGTCCCGTAGCATGTACGCCCGCATCGGTTCTTCCTGCTGTTGTTATGGTCAATTGTTGTCCACTAAAGCAAAAAATTGCTTGTTCAAGAGCTCCTTGTATCGTGTGAAGTTTTGCTTGACGCTGCCAACCAGCATAATTTGAACCATCATATTCAAGAGTGAGTTTAAAACGTGGCATCTTAAAAAACAGCAGAAATATGAGCACCTCGCAAAAAGGTTGCGCACTCAAGAATTTTACCGCCAGATCTTTGGAGAGAGGTTATTTCTATCCGTCCTTGCCCACAATGGATAATCAAAGAATCTGGTTCTATCCGTCCAATTTCAAGAGAAGGACCTGTTGTTAAACGACTATCAAGAATTTTTACACGTTCTTCTCGTCCACCGATATTCATATTGCACCAGCAACTAGGAGAGGGAGAGAGCGCGCGAATATGCCTATGAATAAACTCTGCAGGTTTTGTCCAATCAATGCGGGTCTCTTCTTTTCTAATTTTGGCGGCATAGGTGATGCCTTCTTCTGATTGTGGGGTCAGTTTAAGTTGTCCTTTTTCAAGAGTGGATAAAGTCTCTACCATAAGTTCTGCGCCAATATGTGAAAGTCTGTTTGAAAGCTCAGCAGTGGTGGTGTTATCAGTAATGGGGATGGAGCGAGAAAGAGCGATAGGCCCCGTATCAAGTCCTTCATCCATTTTCATGATCATGATACCTGTTTCTTTATCACCAGCCATAATTGCTCGTTGAATAGGCGCAGCACCACGCCAACGTGGTAAGAGTGAAGCGTGGGCATTAAAACAACCAAAACGTGGCGTTTCGAGAATAGCTTTGGGTAAAAGGAGTCCATAAGCCACCACAATAGCAGCATCAACAGAAAGTGCTGCAAATTGCTCCTGTTGTTCGATTGTTTTGAGTGTTTGAGGCGTGAAGACAGGAATGGATTTTTCTTTTGCTACGGTGTGAACAGCGGAGGGGATTAATTTAAGTCCTCGACGTCCTGCTGGACGAGGGGGTTGACTATAAACAGCAACAACATCATGACCTGCATCCAATAAAGCATGTAAAATAGGAACAGAAAAATCTGGTGTTCCCATAAAACTTAATCGTAAAGCCATTACAAAACTGCTTCCTGCATGTTTTTTTCTTTTGCGCGTTTTTTAAATTTTCGTATCACCATATCGCGTTTGATCTTTGAAATGTAATCAATAAAAAGGCGCCCATCTAAATGATCAATTTCATGCTGCAAGCAAGTTGCTAAGAGATCGTCTGCTTCAATTTCTGTTTGTTTTCCTTCACGGTTCTGATAGCGAACACGAAGGCGTTTAGGACGTTCAACCTCTGCAAAATAATCAGGAATAGAAAGACAACCTTCTTTGTAAATATTACGCTCATCTGAAAGCCATAAAATTTCAGGGTTGATAATAACAAGTGGTTTTTTCTGCTCATCTTCAGAATTTCCAGAGACATCTATAACCAACATACGTAGCGGTATACCAATTTGAATAGCAGCAAGACCAACGCCTTTAGCATTATACATGGTTTCCAACATGTCATCCGCAAGTTTTTGGAGAGCTGAATCGACCTGCTCAACAGGTTTGGACACTTCCCGTAAAATCGGATCAGGTAAAGTAACTAAAGATCTCATTGGCATAAGTAGAGATTAATCAATGGTTTGTTATTGGTCAATATTGAATAACGGATTCTTGCGTTTTTTTACAATAAGAGCGTTATATTACAATTTATGTTTGATTCGTTTTTTTCCATACTCGCTGGTGATTTTTTTTCTAAACTAATGCTTTTGCTTTTATTTATACTTGTCTGTTTGGCATTTTTTATGTTGATACATTCTCATCGAAAAAAAGCATTTTTGGAAAATGAAATTGCTGAACGCGCACGTGAGGCACAAATGCAGATGGCTACCTTGCTGAAAACACAAGCTGAAATGCAAGGACGAATGCAAACGATGGCGGAAATTTTTGGTCAACGGCAGGCTGAATTGAATAAATCACTCAGTGAGCAACTCAATGGGATGACAACAAGCTTAGGCCAAACACTTCAGGTACAGACCAAATCCACTTATGAAAATTTGAATCGTTTGCAAGAGCGTTTAGCAGTGATTGATGCAGCACAAAATAATATTCAATCGCTTACGGGACAAGTTGTTCAGTTGCAGTCCATTTTAAGCAATAAGCAGACGCGTGGTACTTTCGGTCAAGGGCGGATGGAAGCAATTATTGCCGATGCCTTACCAACAAACGCTTATGCTTTTCAGGCTGTTCTTTCCAATGGAAAGCGCCCAGATTGTCTCATTCATATGCCCAATAAAGCTCCTTCTCTTGTTGTTGATGCTAAATTTCCTCTGGAAGCTTGGAATGCTATGCGTAAGGCAGAATCAGCGCAAGAGCGTCAAGAGGCAGAACGCCAATTTCGTACCGATATGGAAGTTCATATTCGTGATATTGCACAAAAATATTTGATTCCTGGAGAAACCCATGACACTGCTTTCCTTTTTGTGCCATCTGAATCGATTTTCGCAACAATTTATGAGGACTTTGAGGCATTGGTACAAAAATCCAATAGAGCCCATGTGATTATTGTTTCACCATCTTTGTTGATGCTCTCTGTCCAAGTGGTACAAACCATTATGAAAGATGCGCGTATGCGTGAACAAGCGCATTTAATTCAATCAGAAGTAGCAAAATTGATGGAAGATTTTGGACGAATGGATACGCGTGTTCGCGCACTACAGAAGCACTTTCATAAAGCAGGTGAAGATATAGAGGGAATTTTGATATCGTCCTCCAAAATCATGAAACGGGCAAATCGCATTGAAACTGTCGAATTAAAAGAAAATTACTCTGAACCAACAAAAATGACAACATTGGCTCAGTCGCAAACATTGCGTTTTGCTGATGAGGAATAAAGCAAAGCAAGCTTCTTAGATATTACAAGTTAGATCATGTTCTTTATTGATTGGTAATCATTTTTTAGTATCTCTATCTTGTTTTATTTCTTAAACGAGAGGAATAGGAATATGCGACACCTTTTGTTTTTAGGGGCACTGGTGTTTTTGCTAGAGGGATGCGCAACAACCACTCCCATCCACACAAATAATGCTTGTGCTATTTTAGCACAAAAAAATGGTTTTTTTGACAATTGGGGTAAGGTGTCTCAAAGAGCGGAAATGCGCTATGGAATTCCTATGCCTATTATTCTTGCAACCATTAAGATGGAATCGAGCTTTCGTCACAATGCACGCCCTCCACGCAAAAAACTACTTGGTTTTATCCCATGGAAGCGTCGGTCGACAGCTTATGGTTATGCTCAAGCGCTTGATAGTACATGGGCAATGTATCTTCGCTCTACAGGAAAGTCTTTTGCATGGCGTACGAATTTCGCAGATGCTGCTGATTTTGTTGCTTGGTATCATAGCCAAAGTGTTCAACGCAATGGGGTGAGGTTTGATGATGCATATAGCCTTTATTTAAATTATCATATGGGGCATGGTGCTTATGCACGTAGTGGTGGGCATGTCAGTGCTGCGCTTTCACAGACAGCACAGCGCATGGCAAGGATATCGAGGCTCTATGAACAGCAATTAAAAAGATGTGGATGGCATTAGGGAAGATTTTTGAAAATCTCAATCAGGGAATTGATGGGATAAAATTATTCGAAAGCAAAATTCCACATGATATGATAAAATAGTGTCGTTTTCCGATCGTTCAATGAAATAAATTGTTATTTTTTAGAATAAACTCAAGCAACAGAAAGTTTTTGCAATACACAATATATTTGAAGATACTCTCGACATTTTTACTTCCTTTGTTAAAAAAATTTATAATAGAAACCATTTTCTATTTAGTGTTGGCATTTCGCATTGGGCTAAGTACTAGAGGTTATTGAAGAAAAATTTTAAAATATAATATCATTTTTTATTTTCATTATGCGTATTACTGGCTGATTATTATATGAATATTTTCTTTGTTAAGCGTATAAAATAGCAATTAAAACAAATGCAATTCGGGCATCATAAAAAGGGTAAAATATTCAATATAAAAAAACGAGAAATGCATTAAACGAAAAAACGTTGTTTTGTATAAAGAGGGCGCTACAGTCTTCAAAAAAACTAAGTGTATTTAGTATTGTATGAAATAAAACATAGTCGTCCATCCAGTTCATCTTAATTGAAAGAAGTTATCTTATTGTATTGTAAAAATACTCCTGTTTATAGGATGATAAGGTATATGCAACTTTATACACAATGAATATTCAGGGTAGGGAATATTCAGAGAAAGATTTGTAACGCCTATGAAGTAACAAGTCAGTCTCCAATGTTGTGATAGCTTTTGCATTTGAGAATATTTATGAGAAGCATTTTTATTCTTTTTCTTAAATGGTTTAAGATATTGATTTATAAAGATAATATATCGTTATTCATATTAAAGTAAGAATCTCGAATGGCGTAGGGTTTTATCGTTTCAGATCTCTTGAGGTTGAATCAATAAAACCATTGGCTTGCACATAACAAGCACAATGGGTATGTGGATAAAAACTGTGAAAGAAAAGACTAAAAATGTTTTTTTATGAACATACATTCTCAAATGTAAGAATTATCCGTAACATTGGGAATTAGCACATATAATGATAGCACCACTTTGCTCTTACACCTCGACCTTGTTTATGACGTGCAGGGAAAAAAATTAATTGATTCAATATATTATTTAAGTGTTAATATACCTTAGTATTGAGCAGGTATACGCTACTCAAGGTGGATAATTTTTAATTGGCAGAACATCTGATCAGCTAAAAATACTCGAAAAAAGTTCTGATTCGCAATAATTGAGAAGTATATTTTAATATTTTATTCTCTACTCTTTGTTTAAGTACTTCATATCTTTAAAAAAGATACCGGTAACCAACATATTATGATATTTGTGGAAATATTGTGGTAAAGGAAATTCAAATTTTGTCCTTTAAGACAAGGCGCAGGTTAAACAGCTCATTTTCTATTTCTGTGCAAAGCATAAAAAATTATCTACTTTCACGGTTGCGACAGTAAATTTTATAATCCAACAAATGATTAAAAATGTATTATAATATCATTAAGATGCAAGGAACAGGCGCTATTGGAATGATAATTAAATAGCACATAAACCTTTTAAATTGATGCACACATCTTTTATTATAATTGATTCCCTTGATAGAACAGTTGGTCTTTTTGGTGGAGCTAAGCGGGATCGAACCGCTGACCTCTTGCATGCCATGCAAGCGCTCTCCCAGCTGAGCTATAGCCCCTATAAAAACAAATTGTCCCAAAAAGACAGTATACAATTCCAGCTTTTCTAGAACGATCAAAATTGAAGATCAAGAAGAATTTACATTCAATAGAAAAGATGTCCTCTTTTACTTCTTTTAAGCATCGTCATCATTAGAAACACCGCCTCCGAGAATATCAGTAACGTCATCATCTTCATCGTCACCATCATGAGACAAAAATGTATCATCATCATCACCAAGATCTACATCACTATCTTCTAAATCAGGAAGATCGTCATCTTTAGAATCCACATCATCATCTTCAAGAAGCATAAAAGCAGATTTTTCAAGTGCTGTATCAAGCTCTTCAGTATCAACTTCTTCTTCATTATTTGCTTCCGCTGCTGCAACTTCAAAGTAAGAACGCGGATAAGAAATCCCTGTATAGGGCGACACAATAGGATCGCGATTTAGATCGTAAAATTTTTTTCCTGTTTCTGGATCAACACGTTTAGTTCCAAGTTCTTGTTTTGCCATAAACCGTGCCTCTTTGATTAACTATTATTCCATTAAAAGATAAATTTTATGGTGCTTAATCGAAAAATAATACCTTTGTCAAAGATAAATACACTGTTCCACAGTGATTTTTTCATGACGTCTTTTAAAGCATGTGCTAAAGGATGCACAATTTCATAAAAGTTAGATAGAATTAAATAGAATTTCCATGCAAAAAGCAATCCCTATAACCACCTATAAATCGAGTAGTCTCTCTGGAAAAATTCAAATACCAGGAGATAAATCAATCTCTCATCGCTCTCTTATATTGGGAGGATTAGCAAGTGGTGAGACATATATTCATGGATTACTTGAAAGCGCTGATGTACTCAATACAGCTGCTGCTATGCAAGCTATGGGTGCCTGTATTATTAAAAAAGAAGACTTTTGGATCATACGAGGAACAGGGAATGGTTGCCTTTTAGCTGCACAAAAACCTTTAGACTTTGGAAACGCTGGAACAGGTGCTCGTTTGGTTATGGGAATGGTTGGTCCGTATCATATGAAAACAACCTTTATTGGTGATGCTTCTCTCTCTAAACGTCCAATGGGACGTATCCTTGATCCACTGCGTCTCATGGGGGTTGAAATTGAGGCAACGCGCGACGATCACCTTCCTTTAACGCTTTATGGTCCGAAAATGGCTAATCCGATTCGTTACCGTGTTCCAATAGCTTCCTCCCAAATTAAATCAGCAATCCTGCTTGCTGGACTCAATACCGCCGGCACTACAACTGTTATTGAACCAGTTCTGACACGAGATCATACGGAAAAAATGTTAAAAGCATTCGGTGCGCAACTTGAAATAGAAAAAGATAACGAAGGTGCGCGTTTGATTCATCTTAATGGTCAACCCCATCTTACTGGACAAACGATTCATATTCCGGGTGATCCTTCTTCTGCTGCTTTTCCAATTATCGCAGCCCTTCTTATAGAAGACTCTGATATCACCATTGAAAATGTTTTGATAAATAACTCTCGAATAGGACTTATCGAAACATTGTGGGAAATGGGTGCTCAAATTGAATTTTTGAACCGACGTCAAACAGGTGGAGAGGATGTTGCTGATCTACGGATAAAATCATCGGTCCTTAGAGGCGTTACGGTGCCCAAAGAACGTGCTCCATCGATGATAGATGAATATCCTGCTTTGGCAGTAGCAGCTGCCTTTGCAGAAGGCAAAACAGTTATGCTAGGAATTGAAGAATTGCGTGTAAAAGAATCGGATCGATTGTCTGCTGTTGCTCAAGGATTAAAAATTAATTGCGTAGACTGTGAAGAAGGTCAAGATTTTCTTATTGTTTATGGAAAAGGTTCTGCCAAAGGTTTGGGGGGTGGGTATGTTGCCACACATCTTGATCATCGAATTGCTATGTGTTTTCTCATTTTTGGGCTTGTGTCAGAAAAACCTGTTACCATTGATGATAAACGAATGATCGCTACGAGCTTTCCAGAATTTATTCCTTTTATAAAACAACTTGGGGGAAAAATCGCTTGAAGCCTTTTGTTATCGCCATTGATGGACCTGCTGCCTCAGGCAAAGGAACCTTAGCACGCAAAATTGCTGCACATTATCGCCTTCGTCATCTCGATACTGGTCTTACTTATCGTAGTGTTGCTCATACGCTTTTACAACAAAATTTAGCTCTTAATGATGAAAAAAATGCTATTATTTATGCTAAAGAACTTGATTTTAATACCTTAAATCCTTCTCTTCTTTCTTCTCATGAACTTGGTGAAGCGGCTTCAAAAATAGCAATTAACCCTGCTGTACGCAAAATTCTTGTCGAAAAACAACGCAACTTTGCTAAAGTTTTGCCCGGCTGTGTGCTTGATGGGCGTGATATCGGAACGATTGTTTGTCCTGATGCCGATATCAAGTTTTATATTCTAGCCAATGTTCAAACACGCGCCAAACGCCGCTACCAAGAGATTTTAAAAAAAGGTGTTCAAGCAAATTATCATGAAATCCTAGCTCAACTTGAACAGCGCGACAGTCGCGATATAACGCGCAAACAAAGTCCACTAAAACCAGCAAAAAACGCCCACTTGCTTGATACGTCAGAATTGAGTATAGAAGCAACATTTGAAATTGCATGCAGTTTTGTTGATCCAATCATAAAAATGCATATAATTGGATAAATTCGTTAAGGTAACTTCCAGCCTAGCGCTAACTTTTTTCCTTTATTCAAGGAAAAGGCTAGGGAGTTACTTATGTTAACACTAACCTAGCGCTCATACCTTATAATACAAGGTATATATTAGGAGTTCTTATGTCACAATACAATCCCACAACAGCGGATTTTGAAGCCCTTTTAACAGAATCTTTTCAAACTAATGATCTTAATGAAGGATCTGTTGTTAAAGGTCGTGTTATTGCAATCGAAAAAGACATGGCCATTATTGATGCTGGTCTTAAAGTCGAAGGACGTATTCCTCTCAAAGAATTTGGAGCTAAAGCAAAAGATGGTTCTTTGCAAGTTGGCGATGAAGTTGAGGTTTACATTGAACGCATTGAAAATGCGATGGGTGAAGCTGTTTTATCGCGTGAAAAAGCACGGCGCGAAGAAAGTTGGGTCCGTTTGGAGGAAAAATTCAATGCTGGTGCACGCGTTGATGGAGTGATCTTTAGCCAAGTAAAAGGTGGTTTTACAGTCGATCTTGATGGTGCCGTTGCTTTCTTGCCTCGCAGCCAAGTTGATATTCGTCCCATTCGTGATGTTTCACCCCTCATGCATAATTCACAGTCCTTTGAAATTTTGAAGATGGATCGTCGTCGTGGCAATATTGTGGTTTCACGTCGCACTGTTTTAGAAGAAAGTCGCGCTGAGCAACGTTCAGAAATCGTACAAAATCTTGAAGAAAACCAAATCGTTGAAGGTGTGGTGAAAAATATTACAGATTATGGTGCCTTTGTTGATCTTGGTGGGATTGATGGTCTCTTGCACGTTACAGATATGGCATGGCGGCGTGTTAATCACCCATCTGAAGTGCTCACAATTGGCCAAACGATTAAAGTGCAGATTATTCGCATTAATCAAGATACGCACCGTATTTCTCTTGGAATGAAACAGCTTGAAAGTGATCCTTGGGAAAGCATCAGTGTCCGGTATCCGATTGGTAAAAAAATTACGGGTGCTGTTACCAACATTACTGATTACGGTGGTTTTGTTGAAATTGAACCAGGAATCGAAGGGCTGATCCATGTTTCTGAAATGAGCTGGACAAAGAAAAATGTTCATCCTGGAAAAATTCTGTCTACATCACAAGAAGTAGAAGTGGTTGTTCTTGAGATTGATCCTTCTAAACGGCGTATTTCTCTTGGCTTAAAACAAACATTTGAAAATCCATGGGAAGCTTTTGCCAATAAATTTCCTATCAATTCGCAAATTGAAGGAGAGGTTAAAAATAAAACAGAATTTGGTCTGTTTATTGGGCTTGAAGGCGATGTTGACGGTATGGTTCATTTGTCTGATCTTGATTGGAACCGTCCTGGTGAACAAGTTATTGATACTTATAATAAAGGCGATATCGTTAAGGCTGTGGTCCTTGATGTTGACATTGAAAAAGAGCGCATTTCTCTTGGAATTAAGCAGCTTTCCAGCGATAAAGTTGGAGAAGCAGCTGCTTCTGGCGAATTGCGAAAAGGTGCAGTTGTAACATGCGAAGTGATTGCTGTTAACGACAATGACATTGGTGTGAAATTGATTGACCACAACCTTGAGACAACCATTCGGCGTGCTGATCTTGCGCGTGATCGTGATGAGCAACGTCCTGAGCGTTTCGCAATTGGGCAAAAGGTTGATGCTCGCATCACAGCATTTGATAAAAAAACACGTAAAATTTCAGTATCGATTAAAGCTTTAGAAATTGCAGAGGAAAAAGAAGCTGTTGCACAATATGGTTCTACAGATTCAGGTGCTTCTCTTGGTGATATTCTGGGTGCAGCTTTGAAAAAACAAGAACAAGATTAATCATCAATCATTAAAGTTGGTTTTATTATTAAGGTCACTCATTAGGAGTGACCTTTTTATTTTATAAAAAAATTGTCTGCTTATTTTTAAATTATTGAAACAAAAATTATAAATGCTTGCAAATAAAAACAAAAAGTTTGTTTTTTGTCTAACAACGGTTCACTATTCAGATAAAATGCTTAAAATTTAAATAAAAAACAATGTAATTGAATAACAATGGGACACTATGACGTGCATAATACCTTTCATAAAGTGCTTTTTTTCTCAAAAAGAGAAAAAAGATCATTTTATTAATACGGATTTTCCTCTTCGTGCAATTTATAAGGTACAGGAAGATCTTTATAACTTAGGGCATGATATAGCTTCTGGTAAAGAAATTTTACTCCCTGAATATGAAGGAGTAGGAGATTTTCGCAAGAGATTGAATGAAAATGCTAAACTTATTCTTCATGCCTTTCATACCAGTGATTTTGCTGCCCGAAATGATGAAACCATCGCACCATCTGCTCAATGGCTCATTGATAATCATTACACCATTGATAAAACCATACAAAAGCTACGTCGTAATCTACCCAAGTCCTTCATAAAGCAACTTCCTCTTTCTACACACAAAGCCGGAATACCACGAATTTTTGCTTTAACTTGGCTTTATATTGCGCATACCGATAGCAGCTTTTCACAAGAAACACTCATGGCTATGACCAACGGATTTCAAGAAGTTTGTGCGCTCACAATTGGTGAATTGTGGGCTCTTCCTTCAGTTATGCAAATGCTGCTCATTGAAAATGTCCGTCGTCTTTCAGTACGTATCGAAAAAGCGCGACATATGCGCCATCTTGCTAGTCAAGTAGCTGATAAAATTTCTCTTGTAGAAAATAAAACAAATCTACACTCTCTTTTTACGCAGTATAAACCATTTACTGTTGATCCAACTTTTTCAGCACATTTATTCTATCGCCTGCGCAGTGCATCTGTCGATTCAACCGTAGCATTAACTTGGCTTGAAAAGCAATTGAAAAGCCAAGGCAGTAGCTTAGAGATTGCAACAGCTGATGAACATACCCGACAAGCAGCAGATGGTGTGACCATGGGAAATATTATCTGTTCTCTTAAAGCTATAGATGATGTTGATTGGACAGCATGGTTTGAAACAGTGAGTTGTGTCGATTCTATTTTGCGTAAAAATAGTGATTTTTCTGAAATTGATGCTCACTCACGCAATATTTATCGACAAGTCATTGAAAAAGTTTCTCGCTTTTCGCCTCTTAGTGAACTGGAAGTTGCACATAAAGTTGTAGAAATGGCAAATTCCACTTCTAAAGATATGCCTCATCATTCTTGTGTGGGGTGGTACCTTGTTGATGATGGTCGTGGCATATTTGAAAAGGCTTGTGGGTATATTCCGCCCTTTCTCATAAAATGGACACGCGCTTCCTGTTGCTCAAAATTGAGAGTCATCGCCGTTCCTGTCTCTTTTCTGACGCTTGCTCTTTTGCTGGTAATTTACGCCCTTTTACAGCTATCTGGCATGACACAATGGATGTCTTTTTGCTTTACTGGATTGGCGCTTTTTCCTGCTATCGATGCTGCTTTTGCTTTATTTAACACTGTTGTTTCGTGGTTTGTCCCATCAAAACAACTCATTGGTTATGAATATAAAGAAGGTATTCCAAAACATGCACGGACAATGGTTGTTGTACCTACTTTGATGACATCACGCGCTGACATTGATGAACAAGTGCGCAATCTTGAAGTGCACTATCTTTCCAATCCTAAAGGTGCCATTCATTTTGCACTCATTACAGATTGGGTGGATGCTCCATTGAGAGAAACGCAAGATGATCTTGATTTATTGCACTATGCGCAAAAGAGTATTGATAAACTCAATAGTCGTTATCATCGTGATAAACTTCCGCTTTTTTTCCTTTTACATCGCCGACGCCTTTATAATACAAGCGAAAAATGTTGGATGGGATGGGAACGAAAGCGAGGAAAACTTCATGAACTTAATCGGCTCTTAAGAGGCGATAAAAATACAAGCTTTTATCCTCGCAATCCACATCTTCCTATGGATTGCCGTTTTGTTATGACGCTGGATTGTGATACACGTCTTACTCCAGAGAGCGTCGCGAAACTTGTTGGAAAGCTTAACCATCCACTCAATTATCCCGTTTTTGATCCACAAAGTGGAAAGGTTGTAAAGGGCTATAGCATTTTACAACCACGCATTATTCCTTCTCTTACAACAGGAAAAAAAACATCAATTCTCCAACGGGTTTTTTCTATCAACCGTGGCATTGATCCTTATGTTTTTGCTGTTTCTGATACTTATCAAGATCTTTTAGGAGAAGGCACCTTTATCGGTAAAGGTCTTTATAATATTGATGCATTTGAACAAGCACTTGATGGAAAAATTAAAGAAAATACTATTCTTAGTCATGATCTCTTAGAAGGAGGTTATGCTCGTACTGCTCTGGTAAGTAGCATAGAAGTCATTGAAGACTATCCAACCGCTTACAATATTGATGTTATGCGTTATCATCGTTGGGTCCGCGGTGATTGGCAGCTTTTGCCTTATCTTTTTCCCCACCGTCAAATAAGTTCCGTGACGCGTTGGAAAATGCAGGATAATTTACGTCGTTCTCTCACTCCACTTATGTGGTTAATCGCAGCATTTGCAGGATGGGCTTTTTTGTCTTTAAAGAGTGCAATCGTCTGGCAACTATTCTTGTTGTTTAGCTCCTTCATTTCACCCATTCTATGTGTATTAAAAACGCTTGTCTCATCCAATATAGATCATTCTTTGCGTGGACATTTTCAATTAATTTGGAACAAAATTGCTCTTACAAGCGCTGATATATTTCTTAAAACGACGTTTCTTGCTCATTCGGCGTATTTTATGACCGATGCGATTATTCGTACACTCTATCGTATGACGATTTCAAAACAGCATCTTCTTGAATGGAAAACTTCTGCCGCAACAAAATCAATACCCAATAGTTTGCGTTTCTATGTTTTTACAATGGCACCAGCATCGCTTATTGGTATTCTTACTATAGCACTCCCTCTTTTTTCTGATAGTTTTGCAAGCTTGGTTGCTTTGCCTTTTGGGATAGCATGGTTTTTTTCACCCTTCATTGCTTGGATTGTGAGTCAACCTTCAACCTTTCAAGATAGCCTTGATCTTTCTTCAAAAGATGAAAAAAAACTCCGTTCTATTGCACGGCGGACATGGCTTTATTATGCAACCTTTGTCAATGCACAAAACAACTATTTGCCTCCCGATAATTTTCAAGAAGATCCTGAACCTCTTGTTGCTCAACGTACATCGCCTACGAATATTGGGGTTTATCTCCTTTCTATTATTGCTGCACGTGATTTTGGTTGGATTGGTTTTGAAGAGACCATTACCCGTATTGAATGTACATTACGCTCTCTTGCAAAAATGGAAAAGTTCCGCGGTCATCTCTATAATTGGTATGAAACGGATACACTCAGGCCTCTTTTGCCTACTTATGTATCAACCGTTGATTCAGGAAATCTTGCCGGTCATTTGGTAACACTCTCTTCTGCCTTAAGTGAATGGGCTGAAAAACCTCATGTTTTTTTTCAAAGTGATCGAGAAGGCTTATCGGATGTTCTTGCTATTCTTGAAGAAACTGTCAGAGAAATTCCAGATCATCAACCCAGTTTACGCTCTTTACGCCAAAAAATCGAAGAAAACATCACTCGTTTTCATGATTCTATCTTCACTTTTATAGAACAAGAAAATACGATTCCTTCTCACATCATAGATCTTTCACTTGCAGCCCATGATATTGTGCACTTAGTCGGTGAACTTGACCACAAAATTCAAACGATAGAATCTGCTCGTGCGCTTTCTTGGGCTAAATGCCTTATCGACACCTGTAACGCTCATCATAATGATGCGACTGCTCATTGTGATACTGAAAAATTACGTAAAAAACTAAACAGGCTGGCTATAGCGGCAAGGCAAATAGCCTTTGATATGAAATTTGACTTTTTAGAACAGCCTAAACGGCATCTCTTATCCATTGGATATCGTGTTCAAGAAAACAAACTCGATGAAAATTGTTATGACCTGCTTGCTTCAGAAGCACGTCTTGCAAGCTTTTTTGCCATCGCAAAAGGAGATATAAAACTTAAACATTGGTTTCGTCTTGGTCGACTTCTCGTACCCATAGGTGGGAAAGGTGCACTCCTATCATGGTCTGGATCAATGTTCGAATATCTTATGCCATCTCTCGTAATGCATGAACCTTTAGGATCTCTCCTAGATCAAACAAATCGATTGATTATTCGTTGTCAAATACAATATGCCCATAAACGGGAATTGCCATGGGGTATTTCAGAAGCCGCATTTAATGCTCGCGATCATTTAATGAATTACCAATACGCTCATTTTGGTGTTCCAAACCTCGGACTCCAACGTGGTCTTTCACGCAATGCTGTCATTGCTCCCTATGCCAGCCTTCTAGCGGCACAATATGCTCCTGCTTGCGCTGTCGCTAATTTAAAACGACTCCGTGATCTTGGAGCTTTAGGAACATATGGTTATTATGACTCTGTTGATTTTACTCCAACACGCGTGAAAACAGGGGAAAAATACGCCATTATACGCAATTATTATGCGCACCATCATGGCATGTCTATCCTTGCTCTTAACAATGTTATTTTTCAAGGGCGAATGCGTGATCGTTTTCACCGTGATCCCGTTATTGAAGCAACACAATTGCTCTTACAAGAAAGAGCGCCTCATCTCATTCCTATTATTCATACCAAAGCTGTTAATCGTATGCGCAATAAGTCTCAAGCATTTGACGCAGCCCCTTTGCGCATTATTACAAACCCGTTACTCAAACCACGAGCAACTTTACTTTTGTCTAATGGCTTTTATTCTACCATGTTAACAGCGAACGGTTCTGGTTACAGCCGTTGGCACGATTATGCGATTACGCGCTTTATTCCTGATGCAACAGAAGATCAACAAGGTACTTTATTCTTCTTACGTGATACGCATAGTGGACGGTGGTGGTCTGTTACTGGTGAGCCAACACGTGTTATTGAAGAAGAAGCTGTCAGCATTTTTACAGATGAAAAGGCTGAATATACAAAAATGGTTGATGGTATTAAATCAACACTTGAATGTCTTATTACATCTGAAGGATGTGGCGAAGGGAGACGTATTCAACTGATGAATACGACAAATAAAGACCGACTCATTGAAGTGACTTCTTATGGTGAATTAGCGCTTGCCACGATGGATACAGACCAAGTTCATCCTGTTTTTTCCCGTATGTTTATAGAGACAGAAATTACTGAAGAAGGTAAAACAATTTTTGCCAAAAGGCGCAAACGCTCGCCTAGTGATCCTGAAATCTATGTTACCCATTTTGTTTCTAGTACAACAGATATTCTCCAAGAGACAGAAGCTGAAACAGATCGCTCTCTGTTTATTGGTCGGGGGCGATCCATTCATCGTCCTGCTGCATTTGACCAAAATGCTCGTTTCAGTAACAGTCAAGGTTGTGTTCTTGACCCTGTTATGTCATTGCGATGCCGTATAAAAATTCCAGCCCATGAAAAAGCAGAACTTATTTTTTGGACTTTTGCTGCTCATACAAAAGAAGCGCTAAATAATCATATTAAACATTATCGACAACCTGATATGTTTCAAAAAGAACTTTCAATGGCATGGACGCGCTCACAAGTCGCACTGTATCAGAGCGGAACCCAGCTTAAAGAAGCTATTGTCTATCAAAAATATGCAACACCACTTATTTATCCAGAAAGAACGTGGCGTCTTCCTTCTGAAATATTAGCAAAAACGCTAGGAAAACAGTCTAATCTTTGGCCCATGTCTATCTCAGGAGACAATCCACTCTGTCTTCTTAGATTAAATAACGAGGGAAATATAACTGTACTGCGCGAGCTCCTTAAAGCACATGAATATTGGCGTATGCGCGGTCTTATTGTTGATTTGGTCATTCTCAATGAACAAACATTTTCTTATATACAAAGTACACAACGCGCTCTTGAGTGGGTCTGTGAATCTTATTATCACCACACGCAAAAAGCAGATGAACGCCAACATATTTTCATGCTTCGACGCGATCAAATGAGTGAACAGAGTTTTAAAACGCTTCTTGCATCAGCGCGTATCGTTCTTGATGCCCAAAATGGCTCTTTATCTGAACAACTTAAACGACTTGATGAGAATGATTTTAATCTCACAGTTCGTAAAAATTATCAAGAACCTTATGATCAATTAGACTTGCCAAGATATAACGAAGGACAGCAATTTACAACACAAACTGAACAAAATCTTTTTTCTTCCATTGGTCTTATTAGCCAACAAAAACCATCCTCTTTTCTCCCAAATGGAGAAGATCTAAGATATTGGAATGGTTACGGTGGTTTTAATCAGCACAATCATTATGTAATACGTCTTCATGGACGTACCACTACACCGCATCCGTGGATTAATGTCATTGCTAATCACAGATTTGGTTTTCATGTCTCTGCTGAAGGTGCAATTTTTACTTGGGCTAACAATAGCCGCGATTATCAACTAACTCCTTGGGCGAATGATCCAACGTCTAACCGACCAGGAGAAGCTCTTTATCTGGTTGATCGCCAGTCTTTAAAACGTTTCTCACCCGTTTCTACTGTTGAATGTGACGAAAATATTGTCTATGAGGCGTGTCATGGGTTTGGATTCTCAACTTTTAAATCAACACATTCAGAAATCGCATTAGAACTGACTCATACACTTGATCCCGAAAAACCTATTCGCTTTTCACGTCTTATCCTTACGAATGAAGGGAAAAAACCACGCAGTTTACGCCTTTATAATTATGTTGAATGGGTTTTGGGAAATGTCCGTACAAAATATGCCCCCTTTATTGTTTCCTCTTATGAGACCAGATGGGGTGCACATTTTATTCAAAATCCCTATCACATCGAGAAATCTCAACAAGTTACATTTTTATCAGCGTCCGAAATGCCAACCAGCACTACGACCAATCGCGCTGAATTTATTGGTGCAACGGGAACCGTAACACGTCCAAATGCGATCCGTAAAGCCGCTGCTCTTTCGAATACCATTGAAGCAGGATGTGATCCTTGTTCAGCATTCGCCTATGATATTGATCTTCAACCAGGGCAAACAAAAGAAATCATCTTCTATCTTGGCAGTGCTGAAAATAGGCAAGAAGCTGAAAAATTACTCAATCAAGTACGTGCAAGTGATTTTGAAATTCAGCTCACAAAACAAAAACAGCAATGGAGTGATTTTGTTTCTCCTTTCCAAGTCAAAACACCTGATGCTTCTTTTAATCTTATGGTCAACCATTGGCTTCCTTATCAAATCTACGCATGCCGCATCATGGCACGCGCAGGCTTTTACCAAGCGAGTGGTGCATTTGGTTTTCGTGACCAGTTACAAGATAGCTTGTCTTTGTTATTGCTGGAACCACAATTAGCACGTGAACAATTGTTAAATGCAGCAGCGCACCAATTTCTTGAAGGTGATGTGCAACATTGGTGGTTGCCTGACACAAATGCTGGTGTTCGTACATACATTTCTGATGATATCGTTTGGCTTGCATATGCAACAGCTCTTTATGTCACTACCACTGGTGATGACGCTTTTCTTGATACGCTCATTCCTTTTATTGAAGGTGATGTTCTCAAAAGTGGGCAACAGGATGCTTATTTTCAACCCACCCAATCCCCAAAGGTTGCAACAGTTTATGAACATTGTGTTTTAGCTTTAGACCTTGCCATTAAACGCTGCGGACCACATGGTCTCCCTCTTATTTTAGGTGGGGATTGGAATGATGGCATGAATTTGGTCGGTGTGGAAGGAAAAGGCGAAAGCATTTGGTTAGGATGGTTTCTTGGGTACACATTACAAGCATTTATCTCTTTAGCCAAAAAACGTGCTGACAATAGCCATATGCAAATATGGAGTACGTACCTTGAACATTTAACAAAATGCCTAGAGAAAAATGGTTGGGATGGTGCTTGGTATCGACGTGGTTATTTTGATGATGGAACACCTCTTGGCTCTAAAATCAATGATGAATGTCAAATTGATACCATTGCTCAATCTTGGGCTATCATTTCTCAAATGGCATCGCCTGAACGTCAAAAACAAGCAATGACATCAATGTTGGAACATCTCTATGATAAAAAAGGCGGACTCATTCGCCTTTTTTGGCCGCCTTTTGATAAAAGTACGCTCGAGCCTGGTTATATAAAAGGTTATCCTCCAGGAATTCGAGAAAATGGTGGTCAATACACGCATGGTGCCATTTGGAGTATTTTTGCGTTGGCTGAAATGGAACAAAACGATAAAGCTTATGCTTTATTTTCTATGATAAACCCAATTACCCATGGACAAGATCCTGAAATTTATCGTGTTGAACCTTATGTAATGGTCGCAGATATTTATGCTGTTGAACCACGATGTGGTCAAGGCGGTTGGACTTGGTATACAGGTTCAGCCGGTTGGTTTTATCGCGCCGCAACACAAGCTATTCTTGGAATACAGCGTCAGGGAGACCTATTGTTTTTGCAGCCACATTTACCCTCTATTTGGCCAAAATATGAAGCAACAATGAAGTTTTATGATGCCGTTTATTGCATTAAAGTAAAATGGGGACCTAAAAATATGCTCTATATTAATAGCAAAGAATATACCGAAGTTCATATAGGGATAAAGTTACAAAAAACAGGTCAGCATGAAATTATACGTATTGTCAAATCTTAAAGATTAAAGATGAAAAAAGAGAGCAGACTTTTTATTCTTGTCCAAAACTGTAGAGTTGTTATATTGCACCGCCTATATTAGCCGTGTTGGTGCATAATATTTTAGATTTTATGAAAATGAAAGAAAAAGGTTATGAATCATCCGGATATTGCTAGACGTGTTTACAATCACACTTGGAAACTTGATCCCATTATTCGGTCACTTCTTGATACGGATTTTTATAAGCTTCTAATGGTGCAGATGATTTGGGGGTTATATCCTAATGTTAATGTTACTTTTTCCCTCATAAATCGCTCTAAAACAATACGTCTTGCCGACGATATTGATGAGAGTGAATTGCGTGCCCAACTTGATCATGCTCTTAGTTTGCGCTTTACAAAAAAAGAAATGATTTGGCTTGCTGGTAATACATTTTATGGACGCAAACAAATTTTTGAACCGGATTTTCTTCAGTGGCTTGAGAATTTTCAACTTCCAGAATATGAACTCACCCGCAAAGATGGCCAATATATCCTTCATTTTCATGGACCCTGGGCCCATAGTTCCATGTGGGAAATTCCTGCCCTTGCTATTATTAGTGAATTACGTTCACGTGCTGCTCTCAAAAAACTAGATCGTTTTGCTCTTGATGTACTTTATGCGCGTGCTAAAGCAAAAATGTGGAGTAAAGTTGAACGTCTCAAAAAATTGCCTGATATTAAAATATCTGACTTTGGGACAAGGCGCCGCCATTCTTTTTTATGGCAGCGCTGGTGTGTGGAAGCATTAAAAGAAGGGATTGGTAATTCTTTTACTGGAACTTCTAATGTTCTTCTTGCCATGGATACGGATTTAGAAGCTCTTGGAACCAATGCACACGAATTGCCCATGGTTATTGCGGCTCTCAGCAATAACGATGATGAATTACGCAGAGCTCCGTATCAAGTTTTGCAGGATTGGAACCGTTATTATGGTGGAAATCTTCTCATTGTTTTACCTGATACCTTTGGTACAGAAGCATTTTTACGCAATGCACCAGATTGGGTAGCTGATTGGACGGGTTTCAGACCCGATAGTGCGCCCCCTATTGAAGGTGGCGAACGTATTATTCAATGGTGGAAAGAAAAAGGAAAAGATCCATGCAAAAAACTTCTAATTTTTTCTGATGCTCTTGATGTCAATACAATTGAAAAAACCTATCATCATTTCCATGGTAGAGTGCGCATGAGTTTTGGATGGGGCACGGATCTTACCAATGACTTTACAGGCTGTGCACCTCAGGAAATCGAGACTCTTGATGCTCTTTCCCTTGTTTGTAAGGTGACCTATGCCAATGGTCGACCAGCCGTGAAACTTTCAGATAATCCTGAAAAAACGATCGGTGATTCAAAAGAAGTACAACGTTATATCAATTTTTTTGGTAATACAAAGCGAATTGCTAGACCTATAAAGACGTAGTTTTCGGCTCTTTAAAACAAGTATATTGCCTCATCATATTGTTTATAAAATTGATTTTTGTCCTGCCTTAAAACGAGGATTTTTAACCTTGGCTGGTCTGTAAACCGTTCGGCTGTTTTTTGAGCAGATTCTACTTAGTCTATCAACGCATACGCTTCACTTACATAAGGCGCGATAGATAAGACTTAAAAATATTCACTACGCATTAAAAAAATACTTAACGTGCTAGGGAAGTTTAGCCAAGGAGGCTTCCTTATATCATTTGTCATAAATAACGGTGTTATACAGCATAACAAGATACTATCATTTTGCATGTTGAATGAGCGTGCGCGAGTATCATAAGTTTTTCTCATTTCAATCCTGTTAAATCAAGCACACTAATCCCCTTGCATATATGAAGGTTTTCAAGTTTTAAGAGTTATTGTTGTAGTTTGACAGTAGGTTTTATACTAAGTGGAAAGAGGCGGGATTAAGTAGGAATACGTGGTAATTTGTTGTTTTATGTACAATTTTTACCATTAAATGCGCGTTTTATCAAAATAGATTTTGACACCTAAAATTACAAAAATTACCGAAAATCAGAAAAAAGTGCGTTTCCATAGTAAAAATGAGAAAAGGCTTTCAAAACCCTTTGAGAACACCTTTAAAACTCTTTGAAAAAAATAAATTGGTACAAAATCTAGTGTCAAAATATACAAAACCAGATGACAAGCTACAATTGCAACATTAGAAATTACTAAGGCAACATTGGAGGATGATAAATAGCATGGTGACTATCGGTATGCATTTTGCAAGGCAAGGATGATGGTGCTCAAATAGATTTTATGCACTTTACAGGAGATTTTACTTTATCCATGTATGGTCTGCTATTATGAAATGAGTAAAGCGTTGAGAAATGTTTCATTAAAATAAATGTGTAAATAACATGATTTGGGAGACCTTTTGTTTTACGTGAGGGGCATGACTTCATTAAAAAACAGAGAATGCAATAATATTTTTATTTCGAATAAGCTTTATATCAAGACAGAGAAATTATTTATTCGCATATTATAATAAGAATGCGTGTATGTATAAACCATTTGAAAAATTCTGTTGTTTCTTATGAATTATTCTTAAGTTAAGAACAGATGTAACCTTAAAGATTGATATAATAGACCGGCTTCTTAACTGTATAAGTATAAAAATGAGGGTATTTAGTAAGCTTTGTATTATATCCTCATTAAGAGATATGAAAACAAACGAAATGTCTATCATATCAATGACTTTTCAATGATGTATATATAGAGATTCATACAAACATGCTTTACAAAAATAATGACTCTCTTCCATGAATGTGATTTATCATTGTTTACCAAGTGAGAACATTTTGAGTGTTCGTAAACAATCTTCTTTGTTCATAAAAATTATTTCACAAACATATTATTAATTAATTGCGCTCAAAAAGCTTGCTATTTCATATGTATTTTGGATGTGGAGAGCTTATATTCAAAACTTAAAAGTCCTCATAGTTTTTACAAATAAGTCGAAGCTAAAAAGAGTATCTCATAAAGCCTTTTTTATCATTAAGAAGATGGACGTGTTACAATATAAATGGCAATCAGCAATAATATAACCGCAACAAGTAAGGAAATCCATAAAGGAGGGTGTAGCATTACGAAAAAGGATAAAAATCCTCCTGTCATACTCATCATTGCAAAAACTTTAACGAATGGAGAGATTGCTTTTTTTTCTTCCCATCGCTTAATAGGGGGACCAAAAATACGATGATTATTCAACCATTGATGAAAACGTGGAGAAGAACGCGTAAAACACCATGAGGCAACCAATAAAAAAGGCACCGTTGGCATAATAGGTAATACGACACCGATAATACCTAATATAACCATCGCCCACCCTGCTATATAATAGCAGATACGTAAAGGGTGCGATATCTTCGAATCTTTTTTCATTCTCTCGTACTATTTTCCTCTACGCAAAACCCTATACAAAAACATTGTATCTGTTTTTTTCTGTTTACATGTCTGAGTGCACAATTACGCTCTACCCCTTCATGCGTAAGTGTCTTTGCTGTTATAAGTTCCTTGAAAATACCGAATAGCTTACACAATATGATAATCATTTTAAATGATTTCAAGAAAAGAGGAGAGATTTTAGAAAAACAAAAAAATAAAAAGGCTGCAGAAGAAATCAATGCAGCCTCTTAATTAAGAATGCAGTGTTGGGGGGGAGAAAATGTACTGCACTCATCTGCTAGATATTAGGAGGAAAAACAACCTAGCACCCCAGACTCTAATTAAAATAAAAATGAGAAACAATATATAAAAATGCATGGCTGATATGCATGAATTTTAACACTTTCAAGTTTCTTGAACTGTGTTTCGACGAAAGAAAATCATCATGAAAATAGCCATAAAAATCAACGTCAAGATCAACACAATTGTGGAAGCAGAATCAGAGCCGATAAATAAGCTGAGATAAATCCCTAAAAAACCAGAAAAAGCTGCAACAAGTATCGCGATCATTAACATAAAAGAAAACCGCTTTGTGACAAGATAGGCAATTGCTCCTGGTGCTATCAGTAAAGAAATAACGAGCACGATACCGACAGCTTTCAAAGCTGCAACAATTGTAAGAGAAATCATCGTTAGAAGGGTATAGTGGAGTAGAGATATTGGTAACCCCATTGCACGTCCTTGAACTGTGTCAAAAATATACAGCATAAAGTCGCGCCATTTTGCTGCTAAAATAAAAGTGACAACAGCAGAAATGATTGCCGTCTGCGTTATATCAAGCCAGTTAACACCCAAGAGATTACCAAATAGAATATGATTCAAATCTAAGCTACTATAAATAGACGTGGCTAAAACAAGCCCTAAACCAAACATTGAAGAAAAGACCACGCCCATCACCGTATCCTGTTTGATACGGCTATTGCTCCCTAAAAAACCCGTTAATAGTGCACACACCATTCCTGCAACAAAAGCACCGCAAGTAATCAAAGTCATTGTAATATTCTCTGGACGCATATGCTGAAACCAAGCAAATGGCAAAGAAGTTAAAAATGCGATTACCCATGGTGTTGTCATATAACCAACAACAACACCTGGAAAAACTGCATGAGAAATGGCATCGCCTAACAGCGCCCATCCTTTCAAAATAAGAAAACAGGAAAGCATCGCCATGGGAATAGAAAGAATCATGACAATAAGCATACCCTTAAGCATAAAAGAAAACTGAAACGGAAGCAGTAATTGATCAATCATGATAATATTACACCCTTTTTTGCCGCATTTATGCGTAAGCGCGCAGCAATAAACCCATGTTTAGGAGCAAAAATAAAAGCCAAAACAAATAAAGATGCTTGAAAAAGCACTACAACCCCCCCCGTTTGTGCATTCAAAAAATAACTCACATAAACACCCAAGACACTTGTGAAGGTTCCAATTACAACTGCAATAACCAAGATGTTTACGAAACGATCACTTAAAAGATAGGCCGTTGCCCCAGGTGTCACAACAAGACAAATGACTAAGAACGCTCCAACGGTTTGCATCGCAGCAACGGTACAAGCGGCAAGCAATGTGAAAAAGAGAATCTTTAAAAATTTTACGTTTAATCCAATGGCATGCGCATGCGTTTCATCAAATAACGAAACAAGAAGATCTTTCCATTTCAAAAGCAATATAAGCAACGAAACAAAGCCGATAAAAGCCAATTGTAGAATATCTGTTGAACTCACTGCTAAAATATTTCCCAAAACAATCGTATCAATATTAACGGCCATTGGTTTTAATGATTTGAGAAACAACCCAAAGGCAAAAAAGGAAGAAAAAATGAGCCCAATAATGGTATCTTCTTTAAGCTTTGTCCGATGGTTAAAAAAGAGCATTGCTGCTGCTGCAAGACCACCAGAAAAAAAAGCGCCGAGTGAAAAAGGTAACCCTAAAAGGTAAGCTCCTGCTACACCAGGAACAATCGAATGGGAAAGTGCATCACCAATCAATGACCAACCTTTTAACATCAAAAAAGCCGAAAGAAAGGCACAAACACACCCAACTAACCCAGAAACCCACATTGCATTCACCATATATTGATAGCTCAGTGGCTCAAGCAACCAAGAAATCATGCAACGTGCTCCACTCTTTCAATATCTTCACAAGCTGCAGACTGCTTTCTTCCCATGAAAACATCATTTTTTTTTGCGCTTTGAAGGTCAAAAATATGGTGGTGCAAAGATCCTCCAAAAGTTTTTTCCAGATTTTGCTTTGTAAAGATTTTTTCAGTTAATCCGGAAGCTAACACTGTTCCTTTTATTAAAACCGTATGATCACAAAATTCACGAACAGAACCCAAATTGTGAGTTGAAACCAAGATCACAGCTCCTTCTTTACGAAGATCTTGTAACAAAGCAATGATTTTATCTTCTGTTGTAACGTCAACCCCTGTAAACGGCTCATCTAATAAAATAGCTTTTGCTTTCTGTGCAAGAGCGCGTGCTAGAAAAACACGCTTTTTCTGTCCACCAGAAAGTTCTCCAATTTGGCGCTTGGCAAAAGCCAGCATATCAACACGTTCTAAGGCAATACGAACGGCTTCATAATCTTGTGTACGGGCATAGCGAAAGAAATTCATATGACCGTACCGCCCCATCAATACAACATCTTCAACCAAGACAGGAAAATTCCAATCAACATCTTCACTTTGAGGAACATAAGCAATAAGATTTTTTTTCAAAGCTACATCAACGGGCAAATCAAACATGCGAATTTTTCCCTTTGAGGGGCGTACAAACCCCATAATCGCTTTAAATAACGTTGACTTACCGGATCCATTAACACCAACCAATGCCGTAATAGAACCCTTTGGACTTTCAAAATTCACTTCGCGTAAAGCTGTATGTCCATTACGATATGTTACCGTTACTCCTTGGGCAAAAATTCCACATTCCGTCATTGGTTTTTTACTCCCTCTACTAAAGCATTGCTAATACGCCCACTCGTGACACGTAATAAATCAATATAAGTGGGTACCTCACCATTTTTCTCACTTAAAGAATCAACATAAAGAACACCACCGTATTTAGCTCCTGTTTCTCTGGCAACCTGCTTAGCAGGCGCAGGGGAAATAGTGCTTTCAGAAAAAACTGCATGAATATTGTATTTGCGAACCATATCAATAACATGCTTGACCTGCTGTGGTGTTCCTTGTTGGTCAGCATTGATGGGCCATAAATAAAGTTCTTTTAGATCAAAATCACGCGCCAAATAGCTAAAAGCCCCCTCACTAGTCACAAGCCAACGTTTATCTTGCGGTACAGCTTCTAATTCAGCCCTAATTGGATCAATCGTTGCACGAATTTTCTGTTTATAAATTTCAGCATTCTGTTTATAAATTTCAGCATGTTCAGGATCATATTTTACAAAAGCATCGCGAATATTATCAACGTAAATCAAAGCAGAGGTCGGTGACATCCACGCATGAGGATTGGGTTTACCGCTAAAGGGGCCCTCACCAATTTTAATGGGTACAATACCTTTTGAAACAACAACACTTGGAACATCCTTGATATTTTGAAAAAACTTTTCAAACCAAAGCTCTAACTCTAAACCATTCCACAATACAAGGTTAGCTCCCTGAGCACGCATAAGATCGCGTGGGGTGGGTTGGTATTCATGAATTTCCGCACCTGGTTTTGTAATGGATTCAACATCAGCGGCATCACCTGCTACATTGCGTGCCATATCAGCAATGATAGTGAATGTCGTAACAGCTTTAAATTTACCAGCACACAAAGCAAAATTGGGTGTAAAAAAAATAACACTTCCAAAAACTATGGTGAAAAACGTTCTTACGTTCATTGATTCTCTCTTTCCTTTATATGCCTTCTTTTTATTGCAAATAATTTGCATTATCATTTAGCAATAGCAGTTATCTTTTACATTTGCAATGAAGGATTAAGAGAAAAAATAACTTTTCAAGATGTTTAAAAACAGTTTTTTCATATTGAAAAAACTGATGATTTAAGCAGCTTGTTTTGGTAATAAAATCCCCTTTCAAGAAGCTCTATAGCTCTTGAGTGCTAAACAAAAAGGGAGTACTCAAACAAGCTCCCACTTCATGTAAAATATCTCATAAAAAATGAGAATACTCAGTAGCGTAAATATGCACCTGTCATTTTGGTAACATTATCCACGATCTTTGAGGCAAGCTTTTCTAAATCTTCATCTGTTAAAGTCCGTTCTATGGGCTGAATAGTTACTTCAATTGCAACAGATTTTTTATCTTCACCAAAGCTTAAATCTTCAAAAATATCAAAAACCTGCACTGAATGAATAAGTTTTTTATCGGCTCCACTTGCCGCCCGAATAATAAGAGAAGAGGCAACAGTTTTATCCGCTATAAAGGCAAAATCACGCCGCACCATTTGAAAAGGTGAGAGTTTCAAAGGAGGACGGCTTTTGGTCGTTTTTTTCTTTGATTCTGGAATTCGATCTAGAAAAATTTCAAAGCCGCATAAAGGGCCACTGACATCTAACTTTTCTAATGTAGCAGGATGAAAAACACCAAAAAAACCAAGAATAATCTTTGATCCAAGTTTTATGACACCTGAACGACCAGGATGATACCAATCCGGTGCTCCAACTTCAATCTGCACTTTCCCAACATCCATATCGCATGCTTCTAAAATAGCTAAAGCATCTGCTTTGGCATCAAAAACATCAACGACGGTTGCATTTCCATTCCAAAAACGCCCAGCCCCTTTAAATTGCTCTGTTCCGCGACGAATTCCACTAACAACACGGTGTTGTTTATCAGGGGTGTCGCCCTCATAAATACTTGAAACTTCAAACAAAGCAAGATCGGAAAAACCACGATCAGCATTTCTTTGTGCCGCCATAATCAAGCCAGGTAAAAGGGAAGGACGCATCATTGACATATCAGCAGCAATAGGATTAACTAATTTAAGCTCTTCTTGACCTCCTCCAAAAGCAAGAGCTTGATTTTCAGAAATAAAAGACCATGTCACCGCTTCTTTCATACCACGTTGCACTAGAGCCAAACGTGTAGCACGTGAACGAATTTGTGCGCATGTTAAAATTTGATCTTTTCCTTCTGCAAAGTTTTCCAAAGGAATAGGTTTAATTTTATCTAACCCATAAATTCTCATAACCTCTTCCACCAAATCGGCTTTACCCATAATATCAGGGCGCCATGATGGTACTTTTACCGTAACGACTTCTCCTTTTCCTTCAACAAAAAATCCAAGTTTTGTTAAAATAGAGATGACTTTTTCAGGTTCTATTTCCAAATTTGTTAAACGTTTAATTTCAGAAAAAGGAAAAGCGATCTGTTTGATTTCTTGTTGCTGATAGCCAACGATCTTCTTTTTAGATACTTCACCACCACAAAGACGTAAGACCAATTCTGTTGCAATCTCAAGTCCTGTTTCTATAAAAGCCGGGTCAACACCTCGTTCAAATCGATAACGTGCATCACTAATAAGACCTAATGCTCTTCCTGTTTGTGCAATGCTTCGCGCATCCCAAAGCGCCGATTCAATAATAATGCGATGTGTTGTTTCATCACAACTCGTTCTTTCACCGCCCATGATACCGGCAATCGAAACAACCCCCTCGTCATCTGCAATGACACAATTCTTAGGGCCCAGATGATAGATTTTTCCGTTCAGTGCTTGAAGCTGCTCTCCTTCACGCGCGCAACGTACACACAAATTACCTTTAATTTTATCTGCATCAAAAACATGGAGCGGACGACCAAGGTCAAAACTGATGTAATTGGTCATATCAACAAGCGCATTAATCGGTCTCAGACCAATTGCATTCAAACGCTGTTGCATCCACTGTGGTGATGCACCATTTTGAACATTGCGCACTTCACGCCAAGCAAAACCTAAACATAATGATGAATCTTGCGAAAAATCTAATGAAACATCGAGAGGTGTTTCAAAGGAAGGATCAAATTTTGACAAGGATAATTCTTTTAATTTTCCCATTCCAGCGGCAGCAAGATCACGTGCAATACCACGAACACCTGTGCAATCGGAACGATTAGGGGTCAAACCAATATCAATAACCGGATCATCTAAACCAGCATAAGCTGCAAATGAACCTCCAATAGGTGCATCTTCTGGAAGTTCAATAATCCCATCATGCTCATTTGATAATTCAAGCTCCGCTTGTGAACACATCATCCCAAAACTTTCAACACCTCGGATTTTTCCTACAGATAATGTTACATCAAGTCCTAGAATATAAGTGCCTGGTAGTGCCAGAACACCAACAAGACCTGCGCGTGCATTTGGTGCTCCACAGACAACTTGAACAGGTGTGGAAGTCCCTGTATCGACTGATAAAATTTGAAGTTTATCTGCATCAGGATGCTTTATTGCTGTTAAAACTTTTGCAATCACAAAACCTTTTAAAGAAGACCGATCATCAACGTAATCAACCTCAAGACCTATAGCGGTTAATTTTTCACAAATTTCATTCAAAGATGCATTTGTTTCTAAGTGATCTTTTAACCAGGACAATGTAAACTTCATTTTAAAACCTCACATGAAAGCGATGACTAAGATCACACATTTCTATTAGGAAAAAAAGCAGGCATATCAAAGCAACGAAAGCCATAATGGTCTAACCAACGCAGGTCAGCATCAAAAAAAGCCCGCAAATCAGGCATACCGTATTTCAACATGGCAATACGATCAATGCCCATGCCCCATGCAAAACCTTGATATTCATCTGGATCTAAACCAACATTTTTCAACACCTGGGGATGCACCATTCCGCATCCTAAAATTTCCAACCAATCCTGCCCTTCTCCGAACTTTACTTCTGAACCAGAACGATCACATTGAATATCTACCTCCATAGATGGTTCGGTAAAAGGGAAAAAAGAGGGACGAAAACGCATTTTTACAGAGGGAACTTCAAAAAATGCTTTACAAAAAGTTTCATGCAGCCACATCATATGTGCAATGGTGGAGGTTTTATCAATGACAAGACCCTCGACCTGATGGAACATGGGAGAATGTGTTGCATCCGAATCCATGCGGTAAGTTTTTCCAGGAATAATGATTCGTATCGGTGCTTTTTGTTTTTCTAGTGTGCGAATTTGTACGGGTGATGTATGGGTTCGCAATAATTTTCGTTCTCCCATTTTATCAACATCAAAAAAGAAGGTATCATGCATTTCACGCGCTGGATGCCCTTCAGGAAAATTCAATGCTGTAAAATTATAATAATCTGTTTCAATATCAGGTCCCTCTGCAAGAGAAAAACCCAACTTTGTATAAATGGCAATAATTTCCTCAATCACTTGTGAAATAGGATGAATGCGTCCCCGTTCTATAGGTGAAGAGCGAACAGGCAAGGTAACATCAACTGTTTCACGAGAAAGACGGGCATCCATTGCCTGTCTTTTCAGAAGATCACGCTTTTGTGCCCATAATTCTAAAATGCGATTTTTTAATCCATTAAGAACTGGTCCAACTTTATGGCGCTCGCCAGCATCCATTTTTCCTAATTCTTTTAATTTTTCAGAGATACTACCTTTTTTACCCAATGCTGCAATACGCACTTCTTCAAGTGCTTGTTCATCACCTGCTGCCTCTAAGGCTAAACAAATTTCTTGTTCCAGACGCTCAATATCATTCATATTTTTGCCTATTTTTTAATAAAGAAAAACCCGCACTCGCAATAGCCAGCACGGGACCTCGAATAAATGAATGCTTTAAGAGAACACGACTGGCTTATTTGACAGCGCCTTCGAAAGCATTAGGTGTCGTATCTTTTAAATATTCTAAAGCTTTTTTTGCCGAAGCAACTAAAGCAGAAAATGCTTCTGCCTCATGGATTGCTATATCTGAAAGAACCTTACGATCAACCTCAATACCGGCTTTTGATAAGCCATCAATAAAACGTCCATAAGTTAAACCTTCTGCGCGAACAGCCGCATTAATTCTCTGAATCCACAAAGCACGGAAAGTACGTTTCCTATTTTTGCGGTCACGATAAGCGTATTGCTTTGAACGATCAACCGCTGCTTTAGCTGCACGAATGGTATTTTTACGACGACCGTAAAAACCTTCAGCCTGTTTAAGAACTTTTTTGTGCTTAGCGTGTGCTGTCACACCTCTTTTCACACGAGCCATATTATAATCTCCTCAAAATCAAAAGCGTAAGGTTTAAATACCATTCGGCAAATAATGCTGAATGACTTTTTTAGCATCTTGTTCACACAAAACCATTGTTCCACGTGCATCGCGAATAAATTTATTCGAACGCTTAATCATGCCGTGGCGCTTACCGGCAGCTGCTACTTTAATTTTGCCTGACGCAGTGATTTTAAACCGCTTTTTAGCGGATGATTTGGTCTTCATCTTGGGCATTTTGCTACTCCGTACATTAATTTATTCAATCAAACATTTTATTCACTCAAGCGGACCAACGCTTGAACAAGCATTTAAACAGCCACGGCATGCCCTGCCGGGCGGCTCTTAAAGACGTTTTCATAAGCTAGTATACACAAAATAGCAAGACCGTATTACAAAAAAATCGGCGCTCCATTGCCTTGAAGCTCAACCAAAGGTGCTGGAATTGCATTTGTTTTGATGGCTGCTTTACATAAATCGGCAATAATGCATTGCGTACATTGTGGTTTACGGGCTTGACAAATATAGCGACCATGTAAAATCAGCCAATGATGCGCATGGCGAATATAATGAACCGGTATAATCTTTAATAATTTTTTCTCAACAATTTCTGGTGTTTTTCCAGGCGCCAAACCAAGACGATTGCTTAAGCGAAAAATATGTGTATCTACTGCCAATGTAGGCTGACCAAAAGCAACATTCAAGACCACATTAGCCGTTTTGCGCCCCACTCCAGGAAGGGCCATGAGTGCTTCACGCGTATCGGGTACTTGACCGCCATAATAATCAATTAAACAGTTGCAAAGCGCATAAACATTACGTGCTTTTGCACGCCAAAGGCCAATTGAACGGATATGATTTGCTATTTCTTCTTCCCCTAATGCAACCATTTTTTCCGGTTGATCAGCAAGGCAAAATAATTCTTTTGTCGCTTTATTAACGCTTACATCTGTCGCTTGAGCCGAAAGCACAACGGCAACTAAAAGTGTAAAAGTATTTATGTAGTTAAGATCACTCTTAGGTGTTGGGCGTTGCACAGAAAAACGGCGAAATATTTCCGCAATTTCATCTTTATTATACAATATACTAGATAAATTTCGCACCTTTGATAATTTTATGTTACTTTGAGGCATTGAACTCTCTTAAATCTTCTCTCTTGAAGTTATCATTCACGCTCGCCATATGAGAGGAGTGCAGCGAACACTTTTATAGAGTTTGGTCAAGTAAAGCCGTTTTAAAGAGGATACTCATGAATGACACATGTGACGCCTTTCTCCAATCCTTTTCTTTTAGGGTTTGAAACCGTAGAAAAAATATTGCAACGTATCGGTAAAGCTGATGAGGCTTACCCAGCCTATAATATTGAACGTTTGCATAAAAGTGATGATGCAAATCATATCCGGATAACTTTGGCTGTTGCTGGATTTAAGATTAACCATCTTAATATTTTACTCGATGATAATCAATTGGTTATTCATGGTAAACAAACAGACAACCAAAATCATCAATATTTATATCGCGGTATAGCTGCGCGACAATTCCAGCGAACCTTTGTTCTCGCGGAAGGGATGCATGTTACAAATGCAGAGTTGAAAAATGGTCTTTTATCAATTAATCTGTATCAACCAAAATTAAAAAAAGAAATAAAACAGATTCCAATTAAAGTCAGTAGTGGTGAGTCATAAAAGTTAAGGCGTAAAGGAACAGTGAAATGGGAGAACACAAACAAAACTTGTCGTTTCAGAACACATCCTACTCTGATGCGGGACAGATTGCCTATTTAAAAAAAGTTTGTACAGATGATCTGGCTAAAAACTTTCCAGATCTTCCACCGATGACCCCAGGCATTACGATATGGGCTCTCTTTGGTGAAACAGGTTATCCTATCATTTTATCCGATGAGCGTTCTATCGCCCTTGCTGGAGCCAATGAGCATGAACTACAAATTGTAACTCTGCACTAGATTACCTTACGAGAAAAAGCTGTACTCTTTATAAATTCTATCTGTTTTTTCGTAAAGGGTGTAATGTGAGTTATAATGAGATTAAGTATTGATTTATATTCATAATTAATTTTTTACAACTGGAATGAGAGTCCCGAATATCATAAGGTTCTCTCATTTGAGATCTTCTTATATTGAAACAATTAAAGTCACTTGCTTGATGTCATAAGCAGGGAGAGCCATGTGGATAAAAACACTTGAAGAAAGGAATAAAAATATCTCTTTTTAATTGTCTCAATTACCAAGGACGTTCACGATATGGGGATAAAAAAATGTATGATGGTGTCAGTTTTCTTCTTCATAAGTGTGAAGATGTCCCTTATAGATTTATATTATTCACGGGGGCTGTTATACCATTCATAGGCGCTATCGTGAAATGGGCTCGAGTGCATTGAAAGATGTCTCTTTAAAATGAGTATAAAGGCTATACAAGTGTATTTTGTTTGGTGTGTTTTGTTCTTCCTGAGGGGAGTAGCTCTATTGAAGAGTGTAAAAACAAAAGCATGAGATAATGCGTCATCATTATTTAAAAGATATTTTTATGAATGCGTTTGAAAGGTGTAAAGCTGAATTATAAGGAGATGATAGATTTTTATCACGATTTCTTTATATTCTTTCCAATTCCAGAAATTACGCAAACAGATAGATGCAATATGCTAACCAAATCTGGCATACAAAAATCTGGAACAGTTCGTGTCATACTGAAGCGTTTTGATATTTGTCTCAAACGTGGACTTGCACAGGGATTAGATGTTGATTAACAGGTAATAAAAAACAAAGGCTTTATGAAAAAGTTTATGCAGAGCTTTTAATTTTGTGCTTCAAATGCCGCAGTACAAGGTATTTTTCTCTTTTGAATATTAAAGCTCTTGTTTTTATAATGAAGTTACAGCACAACAAGCAAAATGGAATTATTTGAGGGGAAAAAAATAATGCCTTCTTACCGTTCAAGAATATCAACCCACGGGCGTAATATGGCAGGAGCCCGCGGACTTTGGCGTGCAACAGGGATGAAAGATACTGATTTTGGTAAACCCATTATTGCGATTGCGAATTCTTTTACACAATTTGTACCAGGGCATGTTCATTTAAAAGATCTTGGGCAATTAGTCGCACAACAGATAGCAGTTGCCGGTGGTGTTGCGAAAGAATTTAATACCATTGCTGTAGATGATGGAATTGCGATGGGGCACGATGGAATGCTCTATTCGTTGCCCTCACGTGAAATCATTGCTGATTCTGTAGAGTATATGGTTAATGCACACTGTGCAGATGCACTTGTTTGTATTTCTAATTGTGACAAAATTACACCTGGTATGTTAATGGCTGCTTTACGGTTGAATATTCCGACAATCTTTGTTTCAGGCGGTCCTATGGAAGCAGGTAAGATTAAATGGAAGGATCAAGATCTAACGGTTGATTTGGTCGATGCCATGGTTGCAGCAGCTTCAGAACAAAATTCAGAAGAAGAAGTTGCTGAAATGGAGCGTGCTGCTTGTCCTACATGTGGTTCTTGTTCAGGAATGTTTACGGCCAATTCTATGAATTGCTTAACGGAAGCATTGGGGCTTTCTCTTCCCGGAAATGGATCAATGTTAGCAACACATGCAGATCGACGAATGCTTTTTGAAGAAGCTGGAAAACAGATTGTTGCATTGGTTAAACGTTATTATGAAGAAGATGATGAAACAGTTTTGCCGCGCTCTATTGCTTCACGCAAGGCTTTTGAAAATGCAATGACCGTTGATATTGCCATGGGGGGATCAACCAATACAGTACTGCATCTTTTAGCTGCAGCGCAAGAAGGTGAGGTGGATTTTACCATGACGGATATTGATCATCTTTCACGTTGTGTTCCTGTTTTATGTAAGGTTGCTCCTGCTGTTGCAAATGTACATATGGAAGATGTTCATCGCGCTGGTGGTATTATGGGGCTTTTAGGTGAACTGGATGCGGCAGGACTCATTGATACATCAACTTATACGGTTCACGCAAAAACAATGAAAGAAGCTCTTTACCGCTGGGATGTAAAGCAAACTAATGAGCCAACAGTTCATGCATTTTATCGTGCCGCTCCAGGTGGTATTCCAACACAGACAGCTTTTAGTCAATCTTGTCGCTATGAGACCCTTGACCTTGATCGTGAAAAAGGTGTGATTCGCGATAGGGAACACGCATATTCACAAGATGGAGGATTGGCAGTTCTTTATGGGAATCTTGCAAAAGATGGCTGCATTGTAAAAACAGCAGGCGTTGATCAATCAATTTTAACTTTTAAAGGTCCGGCAAGAATTTTTGAAAGCCAAGATTCAGCTGTTTCAGCTATATTAACTGATAAGATTAAAATAGGTGAAATTGTTTTAATCCGTTATGAAGGCCCACGTGGTGGACCTGGAATGCAAGAAATGCTTTATCCAACGAGTTATCTCAAATCTAAAGGATTAGGCAAGGTTTGTGCACTTGTTACAGATGGACGTTTTTCAGGTGGAAGTTCAGGGCTCTCAATAGGACATATTTCACCAGAAGCTGCTGAAGGAGGAGAAATTGCGTTGGTGGAAGAGGGGGATATCATAGAAATTGATATTCCAAATCGTAGAATTCATATGTTGGTGGATGACGTTGAGATGAACCAGCGCCGTTCTAAGATGGAAGCAAAAGGAAAAGGCGCTTGGCAACCGATTGAGAAGCGTCAGCGTAAAGTTTCAAAGGCTCTCAAAGCCTATGCAGCGATGACCACATCTGCTGCAAAGGGTGCAGTACGTAATATTTGATGAGTTGAATAGAGATAGTGCTCTGATTTTTTGCATCTTTTGCACGATATTCTAAGCTAATTATTTTATGAGTTTATGAACTTATCAGAATATTTCGAGTCATGATGAGTATGATTAAAAAGCTATCAATACAACTAAAAACTGCGGTAGATTGCTTATTTTAGCAGCTATGTAAGACAGATACAGTATAATTACTTTTCATATCATATTCCAATCTTATATGAGATTATGATTTCTTATTACTCATAATTTATGAAAGATATTTATTGTACTGGTGGCATTATCTTGTTGTACCGTAAAAACACTGTCATTTAGAGCTGTGATATACGGCATCTTCCTTAAATATTAAGTGTGTTTTTAGTGTGTGGTGAATATTCTTAGACTTGTTTGTAAAGCTTTGAGTTTAAGAGAAGCACATGATTAGGAAGTCAAGGAAAATCCGTTAGAAGCTGGACTATTTGCAGACTTGATTCGAATGAAAATCCTTATCCATTAAGGTGTGGGAAGGAGTTGAAGGATGTTTATGAAAATAAAGTACAGCTGTGATATATCTGATTATATGTTTCATATGAAAACAGTAAAAGAGCTCTTTATAACTTAAAATGTGAAGAAAATGCGAGACCCATTATCCATGAATTTATTATGCAAAATGGGATGGTATTTCAACACCAACAGCTTTAAACTAGAAATGTTGCTATGATAACAATAATATCGATCATGAAAAAGCATAATTCACTAAATATGGCGTATTTGCAAGGTGGAGGAGATTTCATGACAATCTTTACAAAAAACGACTATCTTGTAAAAATAGTCGATATTGACCAATTTTGTGTATACGGGCCAATATTGATCTAAGGAAATATGAAATATAATGCATAGGGTTTTGCCTATAGGCAATTACACTTATCAAAATATATTATGTAGAAAAGCGATGGGAATACGATAAATAACTGTTTATGCTGTGGTATATCAAAAATGGTTACGTTATCTCCTATTAAGAAGGTTTTTTAATAAAAAATAACATCTGTTTTCTATAAAGGGTTACTCTTTTCAAGCTGTTTGAGGTGGTAAATTGCTTCTAAAGCTTGTTTAGGAGAGAGTTCATCGGGATGGATATTTTTTAAAGCTTCGTGAAGAACACAATGTTTGTTTCTTTCTTCATTGACGGGAGATGTTGCTTTAAGAGAAAAGAGAGGTAAATCATCAATGAGTTTATGTCCTTTTCCAGCCATTTCGCCTTGTTCTAATTGATGGAGTACATCTGTTGCTCGTGTAATAACGGCTGGGGGAAGTCCAGCAAGCTTTGCGACTTGTACACCATAGGAACGGTCAGCGGCTCCTGGTGTGACCTCATGAAGAAAAACTACATCACCATCCCAATTTTTGACTTTCATGGTTACATTATGCAGTCTGTCAAGTTTTTCGGTAAGTGCAGTCATTTCATGAAAATGGGTAGCAAGAATAGCACGACAATGGTTAACTTCATGGAGATATTCAACAGCAGCCCAAGCAATAGAAAGTCCATCAAAGGTTGATGTTCCACGTCCTATTTCATCAAGAATAACAAGGGAATGGTGGCTAGCATGATTGAGAATCGTTGCTGTTTCAACCATTTCCATCATAAAGGTTGAGCGCCCTCGTGCAAGATCATCGGAAGCCCCAACGCGACTAAATAGGCGATCAACGACACCAATATGTGCTGAAGTTGCTGGAACGAAGGACCCCATTTGCGCCATAATAGCAATAAGAGCATTTTGCCGCAAAAAAGTTGATTTTCCTCCCATATTAGGCCCTGTCAACAGCCAGATTGCTGCATATTGCTGATTTTCTTGCACAGAGAGATCACAATTATTGGCAATAAAAGGTTCTGCTGCTTGTTTGCGGAGTGCTTGCTCGACGACAGGATGGCGTCCTGCTGTAATGCGAAAGGTAAGTGAAAGATCAATTTTAGGGCGGCAATATCCTTGTTCTTCAGCAAGATATGCTAAAGCGACAGAGACATCTAAAATAGCAAGTGCTTCAGAGGCTTTACGAATAAAATCAACTTGTTCGGTAATTTCATGAACGAGAATATCAAAAATCTCTAGTTCAAGTGTCAATGCGTGATTGGCAGCATGGGCAATACGGCTTTCAAGGTCAGCAAGCTCTGTTGTCGTAAAACGCATAGCGTTTGCCATTGTTTGCCGATGAATAAAACTTGCTTTAGCTTCTGGATTATTTGTAAGAGCAGATGCTTGTGTACTGGTTACTTCAATGAAATAACCTAGAATATTATTATGCTTTATTTTAAGCGTCTTAATATCTGTTTTTTGGGCATATTGCGCTTGAAGTTCAGCAATGACACGGCGAGATTCATCACGTAAAGCACGCATTTCATCGAGCTCTTTATGATAATTGGAACGAATAAAACCACCATCACGTTTAAGGAGTGGGAGATCATCAGCTAATGCTTGTTCTAAATGAAAGTATAACGCTGTGGGTAAGTTTGAGAACACCTGTTGTACATCACTTATTTCTTGAGGCAGAAGCTCATTATCAAGAAGTTGATGCAATTCACGAATGATTTCAAAGCCACGCTGGATTGTCGCCATATCACGGGGACCTCCTCGTCCAAGAGCCAAACGTGAAACGGCGCGGGGCATATCTGGTCCCCCCTTTAAAATAAGCTTTATCGCTTCTGCAAGAGAAGGATTACGTAGAAAAAAATCGATAGAATCCAAACGCGTATCAATAGCTGAAGGAGTGGTGAGGGGAGCAATAAGGCGGTCAATAAGAAGGCGTGATCCTCCTCCTGTTACAGTGCGATCAATAGCTTTTAATAAACTTCCATCCCGTTGACCTGATGTCGTTCGAATAAGTTCAAGGCTTAGTCTGGTTGCGGCATCAATAAAAAGAGTTGCACTTTCATTTTGGCGTTCAGGCTGCATGAGGGGAGGGCGATGCGTGATTTGTGTTTTTTCGATATAACGAATAGCAGCTACAATTGCAGAGAGTTCACAGCGTGAATAATCGGCAACGCCTTCAAGAGTTGAGAGTTTAAAATAATTGCAAATATCGCGTTCAGCGGTGAGTGCATCAAAGAGACAAGCAGGTTGAGGTGAAACGATACGATCAAGAACACTAAAAAGTGACTTGTGAGATTTATCATGAAAAAATGAATCAGAAACAATGATTTCTTGTGGATCCACACGCATAATATCTGCTAAAAGTTTTTCTTGGCGGCTCTCTGTTACACGAAATATGCCTGTTGAGATATCAATCCAAGAAAGAGCAAATTCCTCTCCATCGCTAGTTTTTATACGGGAAAGTGTCATCAAATAATTTGCGCGTGTTGGATCAAGGAGTTTTTCTTCTGTTATTGTTCCAGGTGTTACAAGACGAACAACATCACGCCGAACAACAGATTTTGAGCCACGTTTTTTTGCTTCAGCAGGATCTTCTATTTGTTCACAAACAGCAACTCGGTAACCACAAGCAATCAGTTTTTGTAAATAATCATCTGCAGCATGAACGGGAACACCACACATAGGAATATCTTGTCCTAAATGTTTTCCGCGTGCTGTGAGTGTGATTCCTAAAGCCTGAGCAGCTTCAATCGCATCATTAAAAAATAATTCATAAAAATCCCCCATTCGGTAAAAGAGAAGGGAATCATGATGGACGGCTTTGATTTCTATGTACTGCTCCATCATAGGTGTAAGACGTTCTTGAGAGGAAGCAGATGGGGAGGCAGGCTGTGGAATTAAATTATTTTTATGATTGTTTTTTTTATCCATTTGTACGAGGCCTGTTTCCTTTAAGTGAAGTTTTTACTCTTTTTTGTTTACTTCAATATCTATTTATCTCTAAATTGCAACGCATCATCAGATTTGCTAAGGCAAGAATAGCGATTTCTAATATATGAATCAAATTTAATGACTATACGCATTATCAAGCAAAATTTACACTGTTTTTGGAGAAAATAAAGTGAGATGAAAAAGAGCGAGCAGGATCAGAAAATGTCTCAAACTGTTTACAGTGCGAGCGAAAGAGAAGCTCTAGATTTTCATAGTCGTGGTCGACCAGGAAAGCTTGAGATTATTGCAACAAAGTCTATGGCAACACAGCATGATTTAGCACTTGCTTATTCACCAGGTGTTGCCGTTCCAGTTAAGGCAATTGCTCAAAATCCAGCGCTAGCTTATGATTATACAGCAAAAGGTAATCTTGTTGCTGTTATTTCAAATGGAACCGCTATTTTAGGGTTAGGCAATTTAGGTGCACTTGCCTCTAAGCCGGTCATGGAAGGCAAAGCAGTGCTGTTTAAGCGTTTTGCGGATATTGATTCCATTGATTTAGAAATTGATATAAATGATACGGAAAGTTTTATCAATTTGGTGCGTCATTTAGAACCTTCTTTTGGTGGAATCAATCTTGAAGACATTAAGGCACCTGAGTGCTTTATGATTGAAAGCCGCCTACGCGAGGTGATGAATATTCCTGTTTTTCACGATGATCAACATGGTACAGCGATTATTGTTGCTGCGGGTGTTCTCAATGCTTTGACTTTAACAGGGCGCGATATGCAAAATACGCGGTTAGTCTGTAATGGTGCTGGTTCTGCTGGGATTGCTTGTATTGAACTGATTAAAGCAATGGGCTTTCGTTCTGAAAATATCATATTATGTGATACAAAGGGTGTGGTCTATGAAGGTCGTAAAGAGGGAATGAATCAGTGGAAATCTGCGCATGCTATTCAAACGGATAAACGTACGCTTATGGAAGCAATGGAAGGAGCAGATATATTTTTCGGGGTTTCTGCTAAAGGTGCTCTTACCCCTGAAATGGTAAAATCCATGGCGCCGCAGCCGATCATTTTTGCTATGGCCAATCCCGATCCAGAAATTACACCGGAAGAGGTTATGCAAGTGCGTCATGATGCTATTGTTGCAACAGGGCGTTCCGATTATCCAAATCAGATTAATAATGTTCTCTGTTTTCCTTATATATTTCGTGGTGCGCTTGATGTGCGTGCAACAGTTATTAATGAAGACATGAAGATTGCTGCGGCAAGGGCTCTTGCCGATTTAGCGCATGAGGAAGTACCTGACAGCGTTGCAGAAGCTTATCGTGGAAAGCGATTAAAATTTGGTCCTAATTATATCATTCCCGTTCCTTTTGATCCGCGTTTGTTCACAGTTGTTTCAATAGCGGTAGCAAAAGCAGCAATGGAAAGCGGTGTTGCACAAAAGAACATAGATGATTTAGAGGCCTATGAGCGTGATTTAAATGCGAGGCGTGATCCTACTTCTTCGATAATGCGTGGGGTTTATAACCACGTTCGTCAAGCGCCAAAACAAATTGTTTTTGCAGAAGGTGAAGAAGAACAAGTTATGCGGGCAGCCGTTTCTTATGTTCATCAAAAATTAGGACAAGCGATTTTGGTTGGTCGGGAAGAGCAAATAAGAGAAGCAGCTGTTATCGCTGGAATTGATTTGGAGCGTGAAGGTATTTCTATTATAAATGCCAAGCTTTCTTGCCGTACAGATGCTTATGCGAATTATCTTTATAAAAAGATGCAGCGTCAAGGCTGGCTGTTGCGTGACTGTCATCGTCGTATCAATAATGATCGCAATTATTTTGCTGCGTGTATGGTGGCACTAGGAGATGCTGATGCAATGGTTACAGGGGTGACACGCAATTATGAAACAGCGTTGATCGATATACGTCGGGCAATTGATGAAAAACCAAAAGAACGATTGATTGGTATTTCAATGGCCATTTGCCGTGGCCGAACTGTGTTTATTGCCGATACAGCTGTTTATGAAAATCCTAATGCTGAAGAATTTGCTGATATAGCGGAACAAACAGCTTCGTTTGTACGTGGATTTGGGTATCAACCACGGGTAGCATTTTTAGCATTTTCTACGTTTGGCTACATGAAAGGGCAGACGACGCAGCAAATTCAGGATGCAATTAATATTTTGCACGAACGCAAGGTTGATTTTGAGTTTGATGGAGAAATAAGCGCTGATGTGGCGCTCAATTCCAAATTGATGCAGCAATATCCATTTATGGGATTAACGGAGCCTGCTAACATTTTGGTTATGCCTGGATATCACGCATCTTCCATTGCAAGCAAAATGTTACAAGAACTCGGTGAAGCAACTATCATTGGTCCTATTTTAATTGGATTGGAAAAATCTGTCCAAATTGTACCGTTTAGTGGGAGCGATACAGATGTTGTCAATATTGCAATGCTTGCGGCTTATCATGCCGCAAAAGTCGTCTAAAGGAAAAAAGCCCCTAATATACCAATAATATATCAAGGGGCTTTTTGATAGCAAAAAAATAAATTTTTTAAGAGGGCTGTATTTGATTGTCTTTTTGCTCTTCAGAAAGACGCTTTTGGAAGAGTGCTGCAAAATCAATAGGATCAATCCACAAAGGTGGAAAACCACCACTTTGAGTAGCATCAGATATAATTTGGCGAGCAAATGGAAATAAAAGACGGGGACATTCAATAAAGACCAGTGGCATAACATGTTCTTGTGGAATGTTTTTAAGGTGGAAAACACCACCGTAAATAAGTTCTACATGAAATAAGGTTTCAGTTTCATCATTGGCTTTGACGGAGAGAGACAAAACGACATCATAATTGTCATCACCAATTGGGTTAGCATTGACGTTAATATTGATATCAATTTGTGGTGATTTTTCACGTGCACGTAATGAACGAGGAGCACCAGGGTTTTCGAATGATAAATCTTTTAAATATTGAGTTAATACAGCAAAAACCGGCTCTCCACCACTGTTATTCATTTCATCTTCGGCCATACGACAAACCTCTTCCATTATAATATGTATATTTATTTTAGATCTAAAGACCAGATTGGTTATCACGCCTTGCAAAAGGTTGCAAGAAATGCGCTCTTTATCTTGAATATTTTTTTAGTTTGTTACAGATTTTTTAGGTATTTCAATGGTTATCATCATTTTTGCGCCATGGAGATTCTGTCGTATCATGAATTGTGTAATCTTCTGCTTTTAGATCAATTATTTTTTCAGAGTCATTTTTTCTTTTAGTATTGGGATTCATTTTGTTTTTTAATGATGCAAAGAAATGCCAAGCAACAGAGCGAATTGGTTTAATAAGAAGTAATATTCCCAAGAGGTCAGTTACAAAGCCGGGAAGAATAAGTAAAATTGCACTAAACATGATGAAAGCATCATTAATAATATTATTCTCTAATGTGCGTCCTTGGATAAGTTCATTTTGTATATTTTTTAAGAGGCTAATCCCTTGAATTCGCAATAAAACAACCCCAACTATGGTTGTGAGAATAACCAAGCTCAAGGTTGCCAAAATACCAATTTCTTGACCAACAAAGATAAAACCAGCAATCTCGATTAAAAGAATGCAAAGAAAGATAACAACAAAAAAACGAGGATTTATAGAATAAAGTTTTATCACATGAAAGTTTCCTTCTAGATGAGTAGGGGGAGAAATTCTTAAGAGAACTCCGTTTAAATACAAAATCTATAAAAATATTTGAATGATAAGATTCCTTATTTTACATATTTATTGATAAATGGTATTGACTGCAATGTTTATTAGAGACTTAAGCTTTGGAGATTGATAGCGCCTATGGAATTTGACGTTATACTTGTCATAGCTCTTGTTGTTATGGTTGTTATTTTTGTGCAACTCCGTAATGTATTAGGGAAACGAATTGGGTTTGAAAAGCCACCCTTTGATCCTTATTCACGACGTTCTAAAAAACAAGTTGAAGCAGAAACGGCTGATAATATTGTTTCGTTCCCTCATCAGAAAAATTCACAAAAAGACGACTTTAGTGAAATTGATAAAATTTCACCGGAGGGGAGTGTTTTGAATAAAAATTTGCGGGAATTTCATAGAATTGATCCTCATTTTTCTCCTCAACTTTTTATAAAAGGTGCACAAATTGCGTATGAAATGATTGTAACAGCTTTTGCCAAAGGTGATCGCAATCAACTTAAAAGCTTGCTTTGTCAGGATGTTTTTGAGAGCTTTTGTATGGCTATTGAGCAACGAGAAAAAAATAAAGAAAGAATAGAATTCACTTTTGTTGGAATTAATAAGGCCGAATTTGTTGCGGCGGCAATACAAGAAAAAGATGAACTTTTAACGATACGTATTGTCAGTGAGATGATTTCTGTTACTTATAATGAACAGGGCGAGCGTATAGACGGTGATCCTGATGCTATTGTAGAAATCAGGGATATTTGGACTTTTGTTCGCAATAGTTTATCGTCAGATCCCAACTGGAAGCTTTTTGCTACAGAAAATGAAAATTAAAATACTTTTTGTTTTTCTTCCATAAGCATTCAATGATTTATGAGAAATTAAAATGTCCTCAAGTAAATGGAGACAAAAAAGAGATTTATTGGCTTCACAAGATCGTCTTTTATGGGAGATGGTTTGTCGTACGATAACACCGCTTCACGGTAAGATGCTCTCTTCTGCTTCAGAAACTATTGCAAATATTAATGATAAAAAACAGCCTGTAACTCAAATCTCCTCATTGTCTCAGGAAAATCAACAACCCTCGACAATTATTAAAAGAGAAAAGAGGTCAGTTACACAAGCACAAAAGATTCATTTCTTTGATCATGTTGCATATCGTAAAATTTCCCAAGGTCGTTGTCCTCTTGAGGCGCGTCTTGATCTCCATGGTTATATGCAGGAAGAAGCTTATTTTTTCTTAAAAAAATTTCTACAGTCCTCTCAGCAGAGAGGATTGCGTTATGTCCTTGTGATTACAGGAAAAGGACGATCCGTTGGGAGCGATGGAGCTTTGTATAGATTTGTTCCGTATTGGTTATCAACACCAGCTTTTCGATATTATGTCCACGCGTTTGAGCAAGCAGCGCGTCAGCATGGCGGAGAAGGTGCGCTTTATGTTTGGTTGCGCCGTTTTGTGTCGGGAGAAGGAAAGTGATGTTATTGTGGTCGCTCTAGATTTTATATTTATTTATACTTATAATTTATTGTTTTTGTATATTTCGTAAGAGCCTTGAATACAATATTCCCTTCTTTATAATTTTTTATAAAAAATTATAAAGATATTATTTTACATTCTACGTATTGCTTCACGCTTTTGTTTATCGCATTCTTTAACGGGGCACATCCCTCACGCAAAACAGAATGACATTGAATTGCATGTATTCACAGGCTTGTTTTAAAGAAACATCTCTCAACGCTCCCAAGCCTATTTTGCGACGGCATCCGTGAAGAGTATAATGATAAATCCATGAAGCACCCCCTATCTTTATACTTAATAAAAGGGCAATCTGGCATCATCGTACACTTTGCCATCTCCCAATGTTGCAACAACCCTTTAAGTCCTTGGCACTTGAAAGCATTTATAAGAGGCATGCCTTTCTTTAAGTGTTTTTAACTCTCCACAGTTCTCATCTCGCTCGTGACGCCCAAACAAAAGATTTTGATTGATTCAATATAAGAGGACTTAAAATGAGAGAGATATAAATGGATCTCATTCAGGTTGCAAAGCGATAAATTATTTTTATAAACCACAGCATTACTCTATTAAATACACGAAGCATAAAAACATGAGAAATTGAGAAACTAGCTTATTCAAAAGATGTCGCTATGGATAGTGTTAAAAGCAGTACAACTAAATTAAAGAAAATTGTGAAAATAAACAGGAATATAACTTTACAACACACAGCTGCGCAATAGCACCAAAAGATACAGTTTCGTTGAATAGTTTCATGAAGAAATTTTTTCATTCATTAAAAGCTCCATTAAATTTCTTTCTCATAATAATTCGATAATTAAAATTTAATAGCGAAGCGCAGAAGGCGTAGAATACGAGATTCAATTGAGGATATTACACTCTTATCCGACGTCTTTCAGATATTGGTTGAAATGCTAGCTTAGCATGAAAGGCACAATAGGGGCTATTTTCATCAGAATCTGCACCACAAAAATGAAAATCTGCTGATAATGGATCGCCAACCGGCCATCTACATGTATTTTCACTCAATTGTAGAAGATTAAGTTGACGTGATATAGGCACAACTACATTGGATTTTGTGGACATATCAACTTCTTTTACATCTTCCACTACAAATTCTGTCTTTAAAGCGGTTTCTTCAATACTTACAGATGATGTGTTTATTGGCGATACCGTGGATGTGTTGCGACGCACACGTGGAGATGATGGGCTGCTACTTCCCACGGGAGTTTTTTGCGCACGCGTGGTGCTTCCTTGTGCTGTCTTACCACGTCCTGGTAACTTTAATCGATGTACTTTGCCGATGACTGCATTTCTGCTGACCCCACCCAATTGAGCAGCAATTTGACTTGCACTTAACCCTTCACTCCAAAGCTTTTTAAGAAGCTCAACGCGTTCACATGTCCAACCCATACCAGCACTCCATTCCGATTACGTCACTAAGATGCTCTCCCCCGTTGCATCTTCAAATGTTTAAATAATGTTTTCATTACGCTGAATGAAAGAACTTTACACTCTACGTGAGCATAAAAAAATCATCCAACCTGTGGATTTACAAATCAAAACACATCATCTTGCTTATTATATTGTAAATTACAATATGCACTCACTCTATGACAAGAGTCTTTACCTCTTAAAGAGTTTATTTAGAATGTTTTCCCCAACTTGCAAATCAATCATAGGTTAAACTTTCACTTTTGTTTAAGGCTTTTTCCCAAAATGCTTATTTGTAGAACCTTCATTGACTTTTTTTCAATTGGTGTAATGATCTATTCTATAGGTGTAATCACTAATCGTAATGAAATGTTGAAAGCACCGTAACGAAATATACCATGCTGTTTTATTTGTAGTGTTGCTTTGTATATATATATATTGAAAAGACTAAAATATAAAGGGAATTATGATGGATGCCGTCTCTATACAACCACTTTATGAATGCTTCGCAAGACGAAATTTGCATTTTGAACAGGGGCATGGTGTATGGCTTATTTCCGATAAAGGAGACCATTATCTTGATTTCACATCTGGCATTGCTGTTAATGCATTAGGATATTCACATCCAAAATTGGTTGATACGCTCAAGATACAAGCTGAAAAACTTTGGCATGTTTCTAATATTTTTCAATCTCCTGAACAAGCATCTTTTGCCACGCGGCTTTGTGCAAATAGTTTTGCGGATAAGGTTTTTTTCTGCAATTCAGGCACTGAAGCATTGGAGTGCGCATTCAAAACGGCACGTCATTATTACTATGCTACTGGTCATTCAGCACGCATTGAAATAATTACTTTTGAAGGGGCATTTCATGGACGTACACTTGCTGCACTTGCTGCGACTGGGCATGAAAAGTATCTTGAAGGCTTTGGACCTAAAGCTGGTGGATTTATTCAAGTACCTTTTTGTGATGAAATCGCTTTGCGTAACGCTATTAATAAAAATACCGCCGCTATTCTTATTGAACCTATTCAAGGAGAAGGAGGAATACGAACGGTTTCTCATGAATATTTAAGGTTTTTGCGTAAAATATGCGATGATAATGGTCTGTTGTTGATTTTGGATGAAGTGCAAACGGGCATGGGACGAACAGGAAAGCTTTTTGCTTATGAATGGAGTGATGTCACGCCTGATATTCTTACCCTCGCAAAAGGACTAGGAGGTGGATTTCCATTGGGCGCTTGCCTTGCAACGGATAAAGTTGCAAAAAGTATGATACTTGGAACGCATGGATCAACCTTTGGAGGAAATTTGCTTGGAATGGCTGTAGGAAATAGTATTCTTGATGTTTTGTTAGAGCCAAGTTTTCTCATCCATGTTCAGCGCATGGGTGATAAACTAAAAAGTGGGCTTTTGCACATTCTCAATATCTATCCTGATATTATCTGCGCAGTTCAGGGGATGGGGCTTATGTTGGGTATTCAGTGTATTGTACCTTCAAATCTTGTCGTTAATGCTTTGGAAAATGAATATCTCTTAAGCGTTGCAGCCAACAACAACGTTGTGCGCTTATTGCCTCCTCTTATCATTAGGGAAGAAGAAATAGATGAAAGTTTACATCGTATTGAAAAAGCAATAGCGTATCTTTCACAAGTAAACAAAGAAAGACAAATATCACACACATGACAAATGCTCTTCGTCATTTCACGGACTTATCCATTTTAACGCCAGCAATAGCACGTGCACTGATCGATTATGCAAAGATCCTTAAAGCATCTTTTAAAGCAGGAAAAGGTTCAAAACCTTTTATAGGTAAAACACTTGCGATGATTTTTGAAAAACCATCCACACGAACCCGTATTTCATTCGATATCAGTATGCGCCAGCTTGGCGGAGATACAATCATGCTCACGGGTTCAGAGATGCAACTTGGTCATAGTGAAACCATAGCTGATACGGCGCGCGTTTTATCCCGTTTTGTGGATATCGTGATATTGCGAACAACGAAACACCAACGTATGCTCGAATTGGCACAATATGCACAAATTCCTGTCATTAATGCCCTTACAGATGATACACATCCTTGCCAAATTCTAGCAGATATCTTAACCTATGAGGAGCATCGGGGGCCAATTGCTAGCAAAATATTTGCGTGGATGGGGGATGGTAATAATGTGCTTCATTCCTTAATTGAAGCTGCAGCTCTTTTTGGTTTTCATTTGCGTATTGCCACACCAAAGGGCAGTGAACCACAGGAACAATTTATCCATTGGGCACGTGAGCGGGGAGCACATCTTATGCTAACCCATGATCCTCAAAAAGCGGCTCAAGATGCTGATTGTATTATGACCGATACATGGGTCTCCATGGGACAAGAATTTCGTGCTCGCAGTCATTCTATTTTTCAGCCTTATCAAGTCAATGAATCTCTCATGAAATTAGCAAAATCTGATGCTCTTTTTATGCATTGTCTTCCTGCTCATCGTGGTGAAGAAGTGGTTGATTCTGTGATTGATGGACCGCACTCCGTTGTTTTCGATGAGGCTGAAAATCGTCTTCATGCTCAAAAAGCAATTCTTTCTTGGTGTTTACAAGATGCGTTTTTCTCTCCACAATAGCCTCCCTACAACAAATTATATAAAAAAGGCAAAGCTATGAGTGAACAAGCTAAAGATGAAGCCTCTCTCAACAACAACTTCTTGCATGAAGATGATAGTGTTATTCCCTTTCAAGTTGAAGAACTTGATATCCGTGGGCGTGCCGTACAACTTGGGGAAACTTTAAATTCTATTCTTAACAGACATCAATACCCTGAACCGGTTTCTTATCTTCTGGCAGAAGCTTTACTTTTAACGGTTCTGCTTGGAACTTCTCTAAAACTTACGGGAAAATTTATTCTACAAACCCATTCCGATGGACCGGTTAATATGTTGGTGTGCGATTTTTCGCCTCCTTCCAGTTTACGTGGATACGCTCGTTTTGATAAAGAACAGCTGAAACAAGCCATAGACAATGGTCAAACCTCTTCAGAAACACTTTTAGGAAAAGGCACTTTAGCCTTCACAATTGATCAAGGTCCCCATATGCAACCCTATCAAGGGATAGTTGCATTAGATGGATCAAATTTACAAGAAGCTTCTCGTATTTATTTTGATCAATCAGAACAAATTCCTACCGATATCCGTCTGGCTGTTGCTATATTAATTAATCGTGACCAACAAGGAAAACCGCAGAAAAGCTGGCGAGCTGGAGGTATTTTGATCCAACTTTTACCCCAAGAATCGTCTCATCATAAAATAGATGCCCCTCATCAAAAGCGAGAAGAAACGAAAACTCATACCCAATTGGATAACCAATGGCAGGAATCTAAAATACTCATGGAAACGATTGAAAGTTCAGAATTAACAGATCCCCAAGTCGGTAGTAAACAGCTCTTGTTCCGTCTTTTTCATGAACAAGGTGTTAGAGTTTTTAATCCTTTTTCTCTTGTCGATCAATGTTCTTGTTCACACGAAAAAATTAAAGGAATCCTAGAAGGCTTTTCTATTGATGAACGCAATAAAATGGTTAAAAATAAATATATTTCAGTCACATGTGAATTTTGCTCAAAAACATATTGTTTTACACCGCAAGAATTTTTAGAAGAAAAAACATAATCAAATATTTTTCATAAAAAATGATGATTGCAACAAAAGCCTATTTTATTTGCGTCATAAAAGTTTACGCATAAGCTCATATGAACTTCTAGAATATTTCTTGTCTTAGAGTTTTTTTAGTGTATACGAGTGATCGTTCTGTTGAGATCAGTAATTACGTTATAGAGTGCTTAAAAAAGAGTTCTCTGTAAAATATATTTTCTCCTCTCGAAAAAGCTTCTTTTATACTTTTTACATCTCAAAAGTTTATTTCTTACAATGAATTCTTTTATAATTTTCATTGATAGATTGAGTATGTACTCATAACTTATCTTCTCTGTTAAATGAGACTTTTTGATTGTAGTCATATTTTCTTACTCGAATTTATCTTATTAAGACTCAATAAAGCTTATTAGTTATAATCATAAGGGAAATTATCGAGAGAATAAGAATGTATAGATTCAATATAGACTTTATGGAGTCTATTACAAACAGATAAGTGTAATGGGAATAAATATAACAATGACGCTGCAAAAGAGCAGATTTATTATTTTATAAAGATGAGAATAGTGGTGAAGTCCCCTCATAACAATGTGCATTTTAGATAAAAAGCGAAGACAAAATACTACATGACTTTGAAAATAATAGTTGGTTGCTGTCACTAATCTAACGATGGTTCTATAGCAATATTGTTTTGTCCAAGTAATCAAAAATAAAGCTCCCAAACAGATATTTCTTTACACATGTTTTTGAATCAACAATGGTAATGCTCTTGTAAAATTTTTCTAAGAAGAATGCGGGTCCGTATAAATAAAATAGCATACATAGCATGATAAAACGTTATGTTTTTACAAACCTGCATTATTTTATTTTTCTTCTGTCATAATCGCTTGTTCAATTTTTGGTAGAATTTTTTTTTGATAAATTTGCCACGTTAAGGGACCAACATGTTTGGCAATAATGATGCTCTCTTTATTCAAGAGAAAGGTTTCTGGGGGGCCATATATTCCCCAATCAATGGCTGTATATCCTGAAACATCAAAGCCAATAAATTTAAAAGGATTACCAAAACTGTTTAAAAAACGCAGGGCATTTGTTTTATTATCTTTATAATTAATACCAATCAGATCAAAACGTTTATCTTGTGCAATTTGCATAAGAATAGGATGTTCTTCGCGACAGGGCAGACACCAAGAGCCCCAAAAATTGACCAATGTGACACGTCCTTTAAACTGTTTTGAATTGAGATAACTTTCTTTATCAAGAAGAGGAAGATGAATATTGGGAGCAGGTTTTTCAGCCAATGCGTTTGGGAGAAGAGAAGAATCTTGAAGGTGTTTTTTATCCATAAAATTGAAAAAAAGCACCATGAGAAGAAGAAAAAGAACAAATGGTCCAAAAAAAACAAGCAGAACAGGCAAAGATATATTTTTTTTAAGTTTGGAGGGATGTTTTTCATTATACTTTTCTTTTTGTGACAGCTCTTTTTTGTTTAGTTGTTGGAGAATTTTTTTTTGGTATAGAGCTTTGCAAAGAATATATCCAATAAGACATAAGAGGGATATTGCAGAAAGCACATAGCTTAAAACAACAATTTGCTCGTGTTTAAGGGTGCTAAGGAAAAAATCAATTTTCTGAGATAGATTTCCTAAAAGTCCGCTGTGGATGCCATTTAGGTCGAGCATGATGAAGCGTCCTGTTGTTGTGCACGACGGGATTTTTTAATCTGAAGTATTCGGATATAATGACTATTGATTTCATTTCGCATAGCCATCAAATAAAGCACAATAAACATAAAGATAAAACAAAAGAGCATTGTTATAAGGGGCCATAACATAGCATTGTCGATTGTTGATCCTCCAGCACGTAACAATGATGCTGGTTGATGCAATGTATTCCACCAATTAACGGAAAATTTAATAACAGGGATATTAACAAATCCAACAAGTGTAAGAATTGCAGTAGCACGAGCGGCTTTTACTTGGTTGTCAAAAGCACGCCCAAGCAGGATAATGGAGAGATAGATAAAAAGCAGAATTAAAACTGATGTTAACCGTGCATCCCAGACCCACCATGTTCCCCATGTAGGTCGCCCCCAAAGCGCTCCTGTCATGAGAGCCAAGGCGGTAAAAATTGCCCCTATAGGCGCTCCACATTTAAGTGCTACATCAGCAAGATGATATTTCCAAATCAGATTTCCTAATGCCGCTGCACTCATCGTTACATAGCAGAATGTAGACAACCACGCAAAGGGAACATGAAGGTACATAATCTTAACAGTAATGCCTTGTTGATAGTCATCAGGAGAATGCATCACCAGCATAAGCCCTAAGATAAGGAAACACAATGTTATGCCGGCCAACCAAGGTAAGACGATACTGCTTATTTTCATGAAAAGGGTGAAACTTGCAGGGAGTGACCTGATTTTATATGTACGAGATAGTTCATTCATAAAATTCATAATAGGCAGAGTTTTGCTATGCGGCAATCATCTTTTATTATTCTGATAAAAGTTTAAGCGTTATTGCAGCAACAAAAGAGCTAAAGAGACTCAAAAGAAGTGAAAAAGCACTGAGAAGAGCTAGGGAAGTAAGAAAAGAGGTATTTGGGTTTATTGGGGCTGTAGCAGCCGAAACACCAAAAATCATAATTGGAATGATCCACGGCAAGATAATGATAAAAATAAGCAAAGTACTGTGCAACAATGAGGTTGCGAGTGCAGCGCCTATAGCACCAATAAAAATAATAGCTGGTGTTCCGCATAAAAGGGTAAGTATTGTTGTAAAAGTTATTACTACATCTAAATGGAGCATGAGGGCTAAAATAGGTGTGGCAAAAATAAGAGGAAGCATTGTTCCTACCCAATGGGCAAGACATTTTGTAAAGACAATTAGTGTAAAACTTTGTCTTTTTCCTGAAAGGATAAATTGGTCGAGATTACCATCATCGCGATCGATTTGGAAAAGTTTGTTCAGATTGAGGAGTCCTGCAAGAAGGGCTCCAAACCACAATATACCTGGTCCTATTTGTGCAAGAGTTTTGGGATCTGGTCCAATGGCAAAGGGGGTTATGACAACAACAGCGATAAAAAACAATAATCCTGTTAGTGAAGTGGCTTGTAGCGCTAATAATAGTTTAAGATCACGCCAGAACAGTGCTTTCATTTTATTCTCTCCTAGAGAGGTAAAAATTTTTCCAGAGCGATTTTATGGTTTTCTGGAATGCCTATGGAATTATGAGTTGCAGCGATAATCATACCACCTTGATTGAGATGACGCTGGAAAATACGAGCGAGGAGTTTTTGAGCATGGTTATCAAGCCCAGATATTGGTTCATCTAAAATCCAAAGAGGACGATAGGAGAGCAAAAGGCGAGCAATAGCTACGCGTCTTTGTTGTCCAGTTGACAGAGCGTTAAAGGGTAAATGTTCAAGGTTAGAAAGACCAATATCGGCAAGAGCTTCATGCGCAAAACGTAAATGTTGACCGTAAAAATCTGCCCAAAATTGCAAATTATCAATGACAGATAAGAGAGGTTTCATAGCATTTTGAGGACCAAGATAATGACAAGCAGTTGCAACAGGGTATATTTGATCATGGTCTTTAAGTATTATATGACCTTCAGCAGCCTCAAGAAGACCGACAATGATTCGGAGTAATGTAGACTTTCCGATACCATTAGGACCGGTGATTGTCATAAGTTGCTGTGAAAATAAACAAAAAGAAAGACCTTGAAACAGAATTTCCTCGTTTCTGTAAGCGGCTAAATCTTTGCCTGATAACACCATGTGATTGCCTATTTTGTTTTTATTTTCATATTCTTTATTGCATTATAGAATAAAAAACACATTTTTTATGCAATTGTACCTAGAATAGTTCTAGAAATAGTTCTATAAGGGATACCTTACATCAATATCTGGTGTAAAATGGTTTCTGGCGCTGATTTCCGCATTATGCCTAGAGGGTGGAGGGGGAAATGGATGGCGGAGGTAATTGCGTCTGCGCTCAAGCTGCGACCTTGACTCGTAGTTTGTGTTGTTCATTCCTGGAAATTGGGTGGTTATAGTATGAGGGTGGACAGTCATGACTCAAATTGATAGCTTTAATTGTCGTAGAGTATTAAATGTTGGTGGCAAAGAATATACTTATTATAGCTTGATTGAAGCGGAGAAGAACGGACTTGAAGGTGTTTCTCGTTTACCGTTTTCGATGAAAGTTATTCTCGAAAATTTATTGCGATTCGAAGATGGTCGCACAGTTAAAAAAGAGGATATCTTCAATGTTGCTAAGTGGTTAAACGACAAAGGGAGCGCTGGGGCAGAAATTGCTTACCGTCCTGCACGTGTTCTTATGCAGGATTTTACAGGTGTTCCAGCAGTTGTTGATCTTTCTGCAATGCGTGATGCTATGGTTAAACTTGGCGGTAACGCTGAAAAAATTAATCCTCTCATTCCCGTTGATCTCATCATTGATCACTCAGTTATTGTTGATGCTTTTGGCAATTCCATGGCTTTTAAGGAAAACGTTGAGCATGAATATGAACGCAATGGTGAACGCTATCGTTTCCTTAAATGGGGGCAACAAGCCTTTCAAAATTTTCGCGTTGTTCCTCCAGGAACAGGGATTTGTCATCAGGTTAACTTAGAATATTTAGCACAATGTGTATGGATGAAGAATGAAGAGGGCTGTGAGACGATTTATCCTGACACCTGTGTGGGAACTGATTCGCATACGACTATGGTAAATGGTTTAGGGGTTTTAGGTTGGGGTGTGGGTGGTATTGAAGCAGAAGCAGCAATGTTAGGCCAACCTGTTTCTATGTTGTTACCTGAAGTGATTGGTTTTCGTCTAACAGGTAAACTTAAGGAAGGTGTAACAGCCACCGATCTCGTATTAACGGTGACCCAAATGCTACGTCGGAAGGGTGTTGTCGGTAAATTTGTTGAGTTTTTTGGTCCTGGTTTGGAGCATATGACGCTTGCTGATCGGGCAACGATTGGAAATATGGCACCTGAATATGGAGCAACGTGTGGTTTTTTTCCAATTGATAAGGAGACAGTGCGTTATCTCAATATGACAGGGCGTGATGAAAGTCGGATTGCCTTAGTGGAGGCTTACACCAAAGCACAAGGGATGTGGCATGATGAAATGGTGGCTCATCCCATTTTTAGTGATACAATTGAATTAGATATGGGAACCGTTGTCCCTTCTATGGCTGGTCCTAAACGTCCTGAAGGACGTATTGCATTGGAAAATGTTGGGCAGGGTTTTGAGAAGGCATTGGTCGAAGACTATAAGAAGACTTCTGGACAAGATAAGCGTTATCAGGTTGAGGGTGAAGAATATACGCTTGGTCACGGTGATGTGGTGATCGCTGCGATTACGTCGTGTACGAATACATCGAATCCAAGTGTTCTTATTGCAGCGGGTCTTTTGGCACGAAATGCTGTGGCAAAGGGTCTTAAGAGTAAACCATGGGTAAAAACTTCTCTTGCACCTGGTTCACAAGTCGTTGAAGCTTACCTTCAAAATTCGGGTCTGCAAAAAGATTTAGATGCATTAGGATTTAACTTAGTAGGATTTGGGTGCACAACATGTATTGGGAATTCTGGTCCTTTGCATCCAGCTATTTCCAAAACGATTAATGACAATGGTATAATTGCATCTGCGGTTCTTTCAGGAAATCGTAATTTTGAAGGGCGTGTTTCCCCTGATGTGCAAGCGAATTATTTAGCTTCACCACCATTAGTTGTTGCACATGCGCTCATCGGGACGGTGTGTAAAGATTTAACCAAGGAGCCTCTAGGTGAAGATTCAAATGGCCACCCCATTTATTTGAGAGATATTTGGCCAACTTCTCAAGAAATACAGGAGTTTATCGAAAAAAATGTCACGCGGAAGGTTTTTGCCGAAAAGTATGCAGATGTTTTTAAGGGAGATGAAAATTGGCAAAAAGTTCAGATTCCTACGGGTTCTACCTATTCTTGGGATGAGCAATCCACCTATGTACGCAATCCACCTTATTTCGATGATATGCAGAAAACACCTGATATCTTACCAGATATTAAAGATGCACGGATTTTAGGTTTATTTGGTGATAAAATCACGACGGATCATATTTCTCCTGCTGGTTCTATTAAAGCAGCTTCTCCTGCCGGAAAATATTTAATGGATCATGGTGTTAAAGTGGCTGATTTTAATCAGTATGGAACGCGTCGTGGGAATCATGAAGTTATGGTGCGTGGGACCTTTGCCAATATTCGCATTCGTAATTTCATGTTAGGGGAAAATGGTCGAGAAGGAGGTTATACGGTTCATTATCCGTCAGCGGTAGAACAAACCATTTATGATGCAGCAATGGCGTATAAACAAGAAGGTATTCCACTCGTTGTTTTTGCAGGTATTGAATATGGTAATGGATCATCCCGCGATTGGGCTGCCAAGGGGACCAATCTTCTTGGTGTCAAAGCAGTGATTGTGCAGTCTTTTGAAAGGATTCATCGCTCTAATCTTGTTGGTATGGGCATTGTCCCTTTTGTTTTTGAGGAGGGGCTAAGTTGGAAATCTTTAGGCTTAAAGGGAGATGAAAAGGTGACAATTGAAGGGATTCATAACTTGAAACCTCGTCAAAAGACTGTAGCGAAAATTACTTTTTCTGATGGTACGGTAAAAACCGTTCCATTATTATGCCGTGTTGATACTGAAGATGAGCTAGATTATTTGCATCATGGTGGAATTTTGCAATATGTCTTGCGTAAGTTAGCCGTTTAAATTCTTTTGTTTGTTAAGGAATATCTATTATTAAGCTATAAAGTTGCGGATCAAAGAGTTTGGCTTCGTTTTTTTATGGCTATCTTTGAAAATCTAATTGACGTTAGCTTTAGGATTGCGCTATAATCCACACGGTTATAGGCAGCTTTATAGTTTTGCTTGGGTTGGATTTATTTATATTGGTAGAGTTGTTATTGAGACTCATTTTACCAAGGTGTTGAAAGAGAGATTATATTTATGGCGAATACACCTTCTGCTCGAAAAGCGGTGCGCAAGGTTGCGGCGCGCACACAGGTTAATAAGGCCCGCCGTTCACGCGTTCGTACTTTTATACGTAAGTTTGATGATGCTTTAGCGGGTGGCGATAAGGCATCTGCAGAGATTGCATTTAAGAATTTTGAGCCTGAAATTATGCGTGCAGTTTCTAAAGGGGTTTTTCATAAAAATGCTGCTGCGAGGAAAGTATCGCGTTTAGCTAAACGTTTGAAGGCTCTCAGCGTTTAAGCTTTTTCTCCTTTAATTGAGAACAAAGCCAGTATCCATGAGGATGCTGGCTTTTTGTTTATTATTTCAAAAGTTTCTATTGAAAATAAGAATCGATAATGATTCTCCACTTGAAAAAGGAGAGAAAGTTTATAGAGGGAGGTATGGTTATCCACAAGCTTTGTGGATTTGTACAGAGTCTTTTTTGTCAAGCATTTTATTTTTTTTTTTAAATCTGAAGAGATTCTTTAATTATTGGTAAATTTAGAGAAAAAAAATGAATTGAATCAATATTTTTTTCAGTCCTCATTAATATAAGCATTTTTTTCGGGTTTTTTGATTTTATTTTGACCTCTTGCATTTTACCTCTGCTGTTTTGTATGGTTCTTATGAAGACTAAGAAGCATGAAGGGGTCACATCAGCGCATTATTCTGTATTTTGTTGAATACAAGATGTTTTGATTTAGGCTTTTCGAAACTTTTGTGTTGGAGAGGTTTTCTGACGGTTTTTTAGTTTTCTTAATGGATATGTTTACCATTTTAGAAGGGTGGGTCATATCATGAGTGCAAGTAAATCTTATTGGTCATCTTTGTTAGTAGGGTTGTGATGAGGCTATCCTAGGGGAGGGTGAGTAATCTTATTTGGGGTAGGGCGTTTTGCCTTCGCTAGATTTATTTTAGTTGTTTGGCAGGACAAAATTTTATTTTTATCAGGATGGAAGATGGTGGATAAATTGAACTCTAAAGCTAGTTCCTTTAAAAGGGTTTCGGTAAATATCCTGTCGGCAGAGAACATAATAAAGAATAGGATGACGGAAAGTGATGAGAACGTTTGTAGAAATGCTTCTATAGGGCATTCTATTGTTTCAGAGGAGGAAAGTGCGGCGGCTTTTATACGTGTTATGGCGCAATTAAAGGTGCAGGTTGGTGTTGAGGCTTATACCAGTTGGTTTGGACGTGTGAAGCTTGCTGAATATAGTCATACTCTTGTAAAGCTTTCTGTTCCTACTGCTTTTTTACGTTCATGGATTAATAATCACTATGGTTCTCTTTTGACTCATTTATGGAAACAAGAGAATTCAGCAATTCTTCGTGTTGAAGTTATTGTTCGTGGTATGGAACGCGTTTCAAGAGATGTCGTTTGTAAAAGAAGTGTTCCTCCTGTTGTGCTAGAGGAGCAGGCGACTTCATCTTTTGTTGAAAGTTGCGCAGAGCATTCAGTTAAGAATTCTCAAACGGGAGTTTTTGGATCTCCACTTGATTCTCGCTATACTTTTGAAAGTTTTGTTGAGGGGGCTTCTAATCGTGTTGCTTTAGCAGCTGCGCGTTCCATTGCAGAGGGGCATAAAAGTGCCTTACGTTTTAATCCTCTTTTTATTCACGCATCTGTTGGCTTAGGAAAAACACATTTGCTTCAAGCGATTGCTGCTTCTGCATTGAAGCGTTTAACGTCTGCGCGCGTTATTTATTTAACTGCTGAATATTTTATGTGGCGTTTTGCAACAGCTATTCGTGATAATGATGCTCTTTCTTTTAAAGAACAGCTTCGTGATATCGACCTTTTGATTATTGATGATATGCAGTTTTTGCAGGGTAAGTCGATACAACATGAGTTTTGCCATTTGCTTAATATGTTGCTTGATAGTGCAAAACAGGTTGTTGTCGCTGCAGATCGTCCACCAGCAGAATTAGAATCGCTTGATCTTCGCGTTCGCTCTCGTCTTCAGGGAGGGGTAGCTCTTGAAATTGAAGCACCAGATTATGAAATGCGTTTGCAAATGTTGCGCCAGCGGTTGAAGGTGGCACAACAAGATGATGGCATGGTATCAATTTCTGATGATATCTTGGAATATATTGCGAAAACGGTTTTAGGGTCGGGGCGTGATATTGAAGGTGCGTTTAATCAGCTCTTGTTTCGTCAATCTTTTGAGTCTGATTTATCTTTAGAGCGGATTGATGAGTTATTAGGTCATTTGACACGTCCTAGTGAACCTAAGCGTATTCGGATTGAAGAAATTCAGCGTACGGTAGCACGCCATTATAATGTTTCTAAACAGGACTTGTTATCTAATCGTCGAACACGTACGGTTGTGAAGCCACGGCAAGTTGCAATGTATTTAGCAAAAGTATTAACTCCTCGCTCATTACCAGAAATTGGGCGCCGTTTTGGTGGGCGTGATCATACAACAGTTTTACACGCTGTGCGTAAAATTGAAGATTTGGTTTGTGGTGATCAGACCTTGGCTAAGGAACTTGAGTTGCTTAAGCGGTTGATTGGAGAACAGGCTGTATAGTGTTTATCGTTTCTTTCTTTGGAGAGACTTTAAAGAATTTAATGAAAAGATTTATTTTTTCTTATGCAGGAGTGACTTGCCATTTTAAGAGAGGTTTAATAAACTCTAGCAGGCGATTCTTAAAGAGGGTCTATTCTTTAAGTCTAAAGAATTCTTATAGTTTTTAGTAAATCATACGGGGCTTTTATGCGGATTACAGTTGATCGCAGTCAATTTCTCAAGTCTCTTGGTCGGGTTCACCGTGTGGTAGAGCGCCGTAATACTGTTCCTATTTTATCGAATGTGTTGATTGATGCAGAAAATGGCCGTGTACAGTTAAAAGCAACAGACCTTGATTTAGAGGTTATGGAATCTTTTGCAGTTAATGTTAAACAAGCTGGAGCAACAACTGTTCCGGCACATTTGCTCTATGATATCATTCGAAAACTTCCTGATAGCAATGAAGTTGTATTATCCCTCGATGAGAATCAAGCAGGTACAATGTCCGTTGTTTCGGGTTGTGCACATTTTCAGCTTCAATGTCTTCCGAAGGCAGACTTTCCAGAGTCGCTTCCTGGGCAATTTGGTTATCGTTTTTCTTTATCGGCATCAGGCTTAAAACATTTACTTGATTGTACACAATTTGCCATTTCTACTGAAGAAACCCGTTATTATCTTAATGGTATTTATTTCCATATTATTAATGATGGTGTTTTGAAATTGCGTTTGGTTGCAACTGATGGTCATCGTTTGGCACAAGTTGAGATGGAAGCTCCTTCGGGAGTTGAGGGAATGCCTAGTGTTATTGTTCCCCGTAAAGCTGTAGGAGAATTGCAAAAACTTCTTTCAGAAGAAAATGATAGCGATGTATGTATAGAGCTTTCGGAGACAAAAATTCGTTTTTCTATAGGCTCTGTGATTTTTACATCAAAATTAATTGATGGAACATTTCCAGATTATCAACGTGTTATCCCTCTTGGAAATGATAAAGAATTAATTGTTAATAGGCAGGACTTTTCTTCTGCAGTTGATCGTGTTTCAACGATTTCAAGTGATCGGGGGCGTGCAGTTAAATTAACGATTGAGCATGGACAGTTAAGGCTTGTTGTTAATAGCCCAGATTCGGGCAGTGCAGAAGATCAATTATCAGTAACTTATGCATCTGAACCGCTTGAGATAGGATTTAATTCACGTTATCTTTTGGATATTGCTGGGCAGCTTTCAAGTGATGAGATGGTTTTTATGTTGGCTGAGGCTGGAGCACCAGCTCTGATTCGTGATAATGATGATGCGGATGTGCTCTATGTACTGATGCCTATTCGCGTTTAGGGGCAGTTGTTTTGCAATGCATGGCCAGTCATGTGCACAAAGTGGCAGTGAGGCAGCTGAAGCTTTTACGTTATCGCAATTATTCTTTTTTCAATATTCATTTTTCTGGTCAGCATGTGGTTTTTACTGGCCATAATGGTGCTGGTAAGACGAATCTTTTAGAGGCGTTATCTTTTCTTTCTCCTGGTCGTGGTTTGCGGCGTGCTGTTTATTCTGACGTTAGTTTTGTAGATGGTGGTGGTGGAGGATTTGTTGTATTTGCGCGTCTTGAATGCGCTCTTTATGGTGAAGTAAAGATTGGTACAGCTTTTGAGGTTAGCGATAACAGTCGAAAGGTCCATATTAATGGTGTGAATGAGTCGAGTGATTGCCTAACAGATTATTGTCATATTAGTGTCCTAACACCGTCTATGGATGGTCTTTTTACAGGTCCTTCACTTGAGCGCCGTAGTTTTTTGGACCGTATGGTTTTGGCGATTGATCCCTTGCATAGGCGCCGCATAGCCGATTATGATAGAGCTATGCGCGCACGTAATCGTTTGTTTTTAGATGGAAATGAAGATTGTGCTTGGTTTGATGCTTTAGAAAAGCAAATGGCAGAATTGGCGACAGCTATTTCTGCGGCGCGTGTTGATGTTATTCGTCTTTTAAATGACATGTTTACACAAATGCCCTCACAGATACCTTTTCCACGAGCTTTTTTGCAAATTGATGGTTTTTTAGAAACAGCTCTTAGTGAAATATCAGCAACTGAAGTTGAAGAACAATTTTGTGATCGATTGCGGCATAATCGCGCAATGGATCGTGCTGCTGGTCGGACGTTAGAAGGACCACATCGTGCAGATTTGCAGGTTTTTTATGCTGATAAAAATAGAGCAGCAACATCTTGTTCAACAGGTGAACAAAAAGCGCTGCTAACAGGTTTAGTTTTGTGTCATGCACGTCTAACAGGTATGATGTCGGAAAGATCTCCTATTCTTCTTCTTGATGAAATGGCTGCCCATCTTGATTCGCATCGACGTGCTGCTCTATTTGATATTCTTGATGATTTAGCTGTACAAACATTTATGACAGGAACAGATCGTCTTTTATTTGATGACTTAAAAGGACGCGCAGAATTCTTTGAGATTAAGGATGGAGCTTTATTGCCGTAAAAACATGCTAAATATTTTTTTAATAAGTGATAGGTCTGAAAGAAAAGGCTTGCTATGTCAGAGATAATAACGATTTTAAATGGTCCTAATTTAAATTTTCTAGGTCAACGTGAGCCAGAAATTTATGGAACTGAAACTCTAGAAGATATTGAAAAAAGATGCAGAGAATGGGCAAAAAAAAATGATATTATAATAAATTTTTATCAAAGTAACTATGAAGGGCAATTAGTGGCATGGATACAAGAAGCAATAGAGGCAAGTTCTGGATTGATCATTAACCCAGCGGCTTACAGTCATACATCTGTTGCACTTCTTGATGCTCTAAAAATGTTTTCAGGGCCGAAAGTAGAAGTTCATTTATCTCATATTTATCAGCGTGAAGCTTTTCGTCACCATTCTTATACATCTGCAGGTGTAGACGCTATCATAACTGGGTGTGGAGGTGATGGATATCGGTTTGCACTTGAGTATATTGCAAAACAATTAAGCAAAACAATTAAATTGTGATAGGTAAAGAGTAAGCGTTTAATAAGAGTAATATAGGCATTTAATTCTCTTGATAATTATTTTCAAATCTGTACAATGTGAGGTATATATTTATGACAGTTTTTAGTGCGTATGACGGGGGTAAATAGAGATGAAAAGCTTTGTTAGACAATTAGAAATGCTTGTGATTTTAGGGGGAGCACTGCTTTTGTCTGGTTGTAAAATTGATGTTATGCAGCCATCAGGTTATGTTGCACGTCAACAGCTCATTTTGATCGTTGTTTGTGTGGTGGTGATGCTTTGTATTGTTATCCCAGTTATGGTGAGTGTGGTATTTTTAGCTATAAAATATCGTGCATCGAATATGAAAGCGGACTATTCTCCTGATTGGGCACATTCAAATAAAATTGAAGCATTGATGTGGGGTATTCCAGTTGTAATTGTAATGGTTTTAGGTTCATTAACAGCTTATTATACCTATAAGCTTGAACCTACAAATCCTCTTCCAGTGGAAGTTGTAGGTGAAGGAAAGCCATTACAGATTGATGCTGTTGCTCTTGATTGGAAATGGCTTTTTATTTATCCTGAATACGGTGTTGCATCGATTAATGAGATTTATGCGCCTGAAGGACGTCAAGTTTTATTGCAATTGACGTCAGAGAATTCTGTCAATGCTTTTTGGGTTCCCAAATTGGGTACAGTTCTTTACGCTATGCCGCAGATGAATGCTAAGTTGCATTTGGTCGCTGAAGAGCAAGGAGTATTCAAAGGAGCCTCAGCAAATTATAGTGGTGATGGTTTTTCGGGTATGCGGTTTAAGTGGCATTCTGTGTCTTTGCAGGATTTTGAGGATTGGATTGTAAAAGCTCGGGCTAATGGTCGAGTACTTGATCGTTCATCTTATCGTCAACTTTCTATTGCGCCTCGTATGGGTGATATTGCTGCGAAGGAAAAAGATGCTGAAGTTCGTTATTTTGCACCTGTTGAGAAGCGGCTTTACTATCGTGTTGTGAATCGATGTGTCGATGAAAAGACGGTATGTAATGAAGATTTAATGAAACGTGCTGCTGCTCAGACGCTATGGGGTGCACTATGTTCAGTATTTGATCCTGATGTTATTTAACAGAGTCAATAAAGTAAAGAGCCCTTTTAACAAAGGTTTCTTTTAAACTTGAATTTCATTTGAAATGGGTTGAGAAATGTTTGGAAGACTTACAGATCCTACGGCAGGTGCTTTTCATGCGCTTGCACATGAACCGATCGTTTTGTATACATGTATTGCGATTGTTTTGGTTGGTTTAATTGCTGTTATTGCTCTAACAGTACTTGGGTGGTGGGGGATTCTATGGCGAAATTGGATTACAACGGTTGACCATAAACGCATAGGTATTATGTACATCGTTCTTGGAATTATTATGCTTGTTCGCGGTTTTGCGGACGCACTTATGATGCGAACGCATCAAGCTTTAGCTCTTGGGAGTGAAACAGCAGGTTATTTGCCCCCTGAGCATTTTGATCAAATTTTTTCGGCGCATGGTACGATCATGATTTTTTTCATGGCCACGCCTATTTTATTTGGTCTTTTTAATTATCTTATACCACTTCAAATTGGTGCGCGTGATGTTGCTTTTCCCTTTGCAAATAATCTAGGTTTTTGGATTACGGCTGCAGGGGCGATATTGATTAACATATCCCTAGGTGTTGGGAATTTTGGTCGTGGTGGTTGGTTGATGTATCCACCTTTTACAGAATTGCAAACGAGTCCAGATACAGGGGTAGATTATTATTTATGGTCACTTCAGCTTTCTGGTATTGCAACAACAATGGGATCAGTGAATTTTATTGCAACGATGATTAAAATGCGTGCTCCTGGAATGACAATGATGAGAATGCCTATTTTTTGTTGGAGTGCTTTTGTCAGCAATGTTCTTATTGTAGTCATTTATCCTGTTTTGGCTGTAGCATTTGCACTCTTGGCATGTGATCGTTATTTGAACATGAATTTCTTTACCAATGTTGGTGGCGGAAATCCGATGGTATGGATTAACTATGTTTGGGTTTTTGGTCATCCTGAGGTTTATGTTTTGGTTGTTCCTGCTTTTGGAATTGTTTCTGAAGTTGTATCAACTTTTTCTTCAAAACGCCTCTTTGGTTATACTTCAATGATATGGGCCATGTTGGTTATTTTGATTCTTTCGCTTCTTGTTTGGGGCCATCATTTCTTCACAATGGGTGGGGGTGAAGCTGTAAATACCTTCTTTAGTATTGCTACGATGATTATTGCAGTTCCAACCGGTGTAAAAGTTTTTAATTGGCTGCTTACGATGTATAGAGGTCGGATTCGCTTTGAGCCTCCTATGCTTTGGTGCATGGGTATGATCTTTACATTTGTTGGTGGTGGATTAACAGGTGTTTTATTATCTATTGTTCCTGCTGATTGGCAGTTTCATAATTCGCTCTTTTTGATAGCACATTTCCATCATACAATTATTGGAGGTGTGGTTTTTGCGTACTTAGCGGGGATTGCATTTTGGTTTCCAAAAGTTTTTGGTTATAAACCAAATCGCATACTAGGTATTACATCTTTTTGGTGTTGGTTTATTGGTTTTTACCTTGCCTTTTTCCCCGTTTATGCGCTTGGTTTAATGGGGGCGACGCGTCGTCTTCAGCATTACATGGAACCTAGTTGGCAGCCGATGTTTATTATTGCTGCATTGGGTGCTTGTATTATCTTACTTGGTATCCTTTGTTTTGTGCTACAGGTTGTTTTGGCGATTTGGTACGGTATTAAGCATAAAGGGCACTTACCGGTAACATTAAATGATTCTTGGGGTGATGCACGTACACTTGAATGGTTTACCTCTTCACCGCCTCCTTCTTATAATTTTGCCCTCCTTCCAAAGATACAGTCTGATGATGCTTATTGGAATATGAAGAAAAGTGGTTATCAACGGCCGACAAGTGGATTTACAAAAATTCATATGCCATCGAATACATCGGCTGGAATTATTGCTGGCTTCTTCTCATTAGTTGTTGGTTTTGCGCTTGTTTGGCATATTTGGTGGCTTGTTGCGGTTGGACTGGTTGGTTTTATTGCAACGCTTGTGTGTCATTCATTAACAGGTGATCATCATGGTTACTATATTCCAGCTGAAGAAGTGCAAAAAACTGAAGATGCCTTTACGGCTGTTCTTAAAGAGCAAGGAGTGACAGTATGAGTGCTGTAACAATGAATAACGCGAGTACTATAGATGAACTTCACCACGATAGTAGCTCGGTAATGACGTTTGGTTTTTGGGTCTATATTCTTTCAGACTTAATCCTGTTTTCGACACTGTTTTCAAGTTTTGCTGTATTTTCTGCTTCTTATGGTGGTGGTAAAGCGGGCAGTGAGTTTATAGATTTAAAGTTTGTTTTGGTTGAGACTGCTTTCTTGTTGTTTTCGTCCGTCACTTATGGCTTTGCAATGGTACAAGCACATAAAAATAACATCAGTGGTGTGCGTTTATGGATGGCTATTACCTTTGGATTGGGGTGTTGCTTCATTGGTATGGAACTTTACGAATTTCATGAACTTTTGAGTGAGGTTTTTTATTTTGATCCAAATGCTTATGCGGGTATTGATCCTGCAACAGGTTTACAGCTTTTTGGACGGGAAATTCTCTCTGCTTATTGGTCAGCATTTTTTGCTTTGGTTGGCACCCATGGACTTCACGTAAGTGTTGGCCTTCTTTGGATGGTTGTGATGTTTTTTCATCTTCGTCGTAATGGCTTGGATCAGAACAATAAAACACGTTTAGCATGTCTTTCCATTTTTTGGCATTTACTTGATATTGTATGGATTGGTGTTTTCACCATGGTTTATCTATTAGGAGCGTTGTGATGAGCGTGCAAAATGAAACACATGGTCCCAGTACTGGTTCCTATTTGGTTGGTTTTATTCTGGCTGTATTTTTCACTTTGGGTTCTTTTATTCCTGTGATGTATGGAATGATGGAAAGTTGGGCAGTTAGTACAAAGGTTGCGTATCTTATTGGGATGGCGATTATTCAGATTATAGTACAAATTGTTTTCTTTTTGCACTTGAATTCTGGTCCAGACGCCAAGTGGAATTTAAGCGCGTTGTGGTTTGCTGCTATTTGCGTTTTTGTTATTATTGGGGGAACTTGGTGGGCTATTTCTCATTTGAATTATAATATGATGGGTGGTTCAGGACGTGTTATTGAACCGGAAATATCAAGTAGAGATGATTCTTCAGTGTCTGAGCAGTTATCAAACAAAGATATATCCGTAAGAAAACAGCCAGAAAAGATACAGGGCTCAGAGGTTTCGATGGAGCAAGGTGCAAGTACGCAAACTCCTGTAGATCAAGCACTTGGTTCAGAAATGCCTATGGGGCAGGGTCTAAGTACGCAAACTCCTGTAGATCAAGCACCTGGTTCAGAAATGCCTATGGGGCAGGGTCTAAGTACGCAAACTCCTGTAGATCAAGCACCTGGTTCAGAAATGCCTATGGGGCAGGGTCTAAGTACGCAAACTCCTGTAGATCAAGCACCTGGTTCAGAAATGCCTATGGGGCAGGGTCTAAGTACGCAAACTCCTGTAGATCAAGCACCTGGTTCAGAAATGCCTATGGGGCAGGGTCTAAGTACGCAAACTCCTGTAGATCAAGCACCTGGTTCAGAAATGCCTATGGGGCAGGGTCTAAGTACGCAAACTCCTGTAGATCAAGCACCTGGTTCAGAAATGCCTATGGGGCAGGGTCTAAGTACGCAAACTCCTGTAGATCAAGCACCTGGTTCAGAAATGCCTATGGGGCAGGGTCTAAGTACGCAAACTCCTGTAGATCAAGCACCTGGTTCAGAAATGCCTATGGGGCAGGGTCTAAGTACGCAAACTCCTGTAGATCAAGCACCTGGTTCAGAAATGCCTATGGGGCAGGGTCTAAGTACGCAAACTCCTGTAGATCAAGCACCTGGTTCAGAAATGCCTATGGGGCAGGGTCTAAGTACGCAAACTCCTGTAGATCAAGCACCTGGTTCAGAAATGCCTATGGGGCAGGGTCTAAGTACGCAAACTCCTGTAGATCAAGCACCTGGTTCAGAAATGCCTATGGGGCAGGGTCTAAGTACGCAAACTCCTGTAGATCAAGCACCTGGTTCAGAAATGCCTATGGGGCAGGGTCTAAGTACGCAAACTCCTGTAGATCAAGCACCTGGTTCAGAAATGCCTATGGGGCAGGGTCTAAGTACGCAAACTCCTGTAGATCAAGCACCTGGTTCAGAAATGCCCATGGGGCAGGGTCTAGGTACGCAAACTCCTGTAGATCAAGCACCTGGTTCAGAAATGCCTATGGGGCAGGGTCTAGGTACGCAAACTCCTGTAGATCAAGCACCTGGTTCAGAAATGCCTATGGGGCAGGGTCTAGGTACGCAAACTCCTGTAGATCAAGCACCTGTTTCAGAAATGCCTATGGGGCAGGGTCTAGGTACACAAACTCCTGTAGATCAAGCACCTGGTTCAGAAATGCCTATGGGGCAGGGTCTAAGTACGCAAACTCCTGTAGATCAAGCACCTGGTTCAGAAATGCCCATGGAGCAAGGTCCAAATACGCAGTTTCCTGTGGAGTAGTTGTTAGAAATATCTACGGAGCTGATGCGGCATGTATCAGCTTCGTAGAAGAAATTTGTAGGATATAAAGCAGGAGATAAGTACAAGATATCAGTGGAATGAGTATCATTATTTTGAATATACTTTTAATTTAAAAGAGAAAGTCCGTGGGGTATTTAGCCAATCTTTAATTTTTGAGACAAATAGCTATTTGTAGAATATACAAAAAGTGATGTTTGTAAAATTTACTACAAAGAAAGAGAATGTGCGAAACAAATTTTTATATTGTGTGAGATAAAAAAGCTACGAAGCAGTAATATTTTTAGATTTAAAGAATTTATATTAAAGATAGCATTAAAATTATTTGTAATAATAATATGCAATTGAAATCAAAAATTTAGAGAATAATCAGAAAATTTAATGAAAACCGTTGCAATGACAGTTATAGGTGCTGGTTCTTTTGGTACTGCATTAGCGATAGCTCTTGCCCGTAATGGTCATAATGTTTTACTTTGGGGATATAGTCCTCAACATATCAAAGAATTACAGGAACAACGTTGTAATCAAGTATATTTACCCGATGTTCGATTTCCTGAAAATTTATTACTTGAAGCTTCCCTTGAAACTGCAATAACGGCAAGTCACAATATATTAATCGCTGTTCCAAGCCATGTATTTCATCAAGTTTTGTATAATATTCAGCCTTATTTAGATCAGCATTCACGCGTTATTTGGGCTACAAAAGGTTTAGAACATGGTACTGGACGTTTCTTACAAGAGGTTGCTCGTGAGATTTTAGGTGAAAAAATTCCTTTAGCTGTTTTTTCTGGACCAACTTTTGCTCAAGAACTAGCTATTGGTTGGCCTACTGCAATGACGATAGCAGCTTCTGATGTTGAGTTTGGTAAAGAATTGCAGCAACTTTTTCATTGTGACAAAAGTTTTAGAGTTTATAAAAGTTCAGATATGATTGGTGTTCAATTAGGGGGGGCAGTCAAAAATGTTATTGCTATTGGTGCAGGAATATCAGATGGCATAGGTTTTGGGGCAAATGCACGAATAGCTCTTATCACACGAGGACTAGCTGAAATCAGTCGTTTAGGGGAGGCTATGGGTGCTGAGCTTTCCACATTTATGGGAATGACAGGCTTAGGTGATCTGGTTTTGACATGTACTGATAATCAGTCGCGTAATCGCCGTTTTGGAATACTTCTTGGTAAAGGAATAGATATAAAAGAAGCAGAAAAACAAATTGGTCAGGTTGTGGAAGGATACTTAAATACCAAGGAAGTATATACGTTGGCGCAGCGTATTGGGGTAGAAATGCCCATTGTAGAACAAATTTATCAAATTCTCTATTGTGGTAAAAATATAACTGAAGCGGCAAACACATTACTAAGCCGCGCTCTCAAGGACGAAATTCAATGATATCCTGTTTTTTAATAATTCCAATCGTAAAAAATAGAAACATGCTATGATAGACATATAAAATAGATTTTATTGATGGTTGTATAAGGCAGTCATATTCCAGAAAATTATAGATTCATATCATTCGATTCTTTATGAAACATGGCTGAAATATAAAAGTTTTGGCTTTTGTCTAAGAGCTATCTCTTTGAAGATAAATTGTCGTTTCCACTTATACGTGTTTATGTAATGTAATGAACAAGATATTTTTATTGTCTCTTAAATTCATCTCACAATGATATTTGCAAACAGAATAATACAAGACTCATTAGGTAGAAGCATCTTATTTATGTAACGTATAAGCTAAGAATATCGGGGCAGGGATATTGTGAATCTCTGTTTTTGTAATTCTTTAAAACAAGAAGACAATCTAATTTGGGAAGAAGATGAAATTTTAAAGCTGAAAATCTGTTCCCATTTCTACAATCATTTTTAAATTCAGTTTTACGCTATCTAAAGCAATATCTTTTAAATAATGGAGATTATCTCACACCTTTATTTTTCTCATTTTCTAATGAAAGCATTTTTCTGATGTGTCAGGTAAAATAGAACGTCCAAAAAAACACGATTGCTGTTATATATTCACGTGCTTGTTTTAAAGAGACCTCTCTTAAAAATCCTAAGTCCAATTTGCGACGGTGACTGTGAATAGTGTAACCGATAAAGCTATTGTGCACATCCCCATCTTTATGTTTATGAAGGAGGAAGACGAGCATCATTACACCCCCAAATGTTGTGAGACAGCTCTTGGCACTTGAAGCTGTTCAGTAGAGATATTTAAGCCTTTTATTTTCTCACATGTCAATTCTGTTTTTTATATGCAAGAAATGATTTTTGGAATTATAACTTTGAAAGTCTAAGATTGAAAAAATGTTATTGTACTTGTTTGTGGCTGTCATTTAAACTGAAAAATAATGTGATTATAAAGATAAAAAATTGATTTATATAAATAATTCATTTTATTTTTGTATTGGGTTAATTAAAAATATATGTTTGCTTGTCACAAGCGGGTTAGTATGTGGATAAAAATTATTAAAGATACTTCTAATGAATCATCTCAAGTGTCAAGGGTTGTTTCAATATTAGAACATGGCAAGTAAAATGACGGTGTCGGTTTGTCATCTGTATAAACATTAAAATGGTGGTAAAAAAAGGATTTTATGTACTTCACAAGGATTTTTTATATGTTCTACAGGTACCATTGTGAAATGGAATGGCGTGCATTGAGAGATATCTTTAAAAAATGCATGAAGGAGAAACAGCTATAGTGTTTTTGGGTGTTCTATTTTACCTGACACATCAGAGCAATGCTTTCATTAAAGAACAATAGTAAGATTATGATTGATTTCTTTACGCCTTCATATTCATCCTAAATTAGATTGTATTTGCGTTTCAAGAATAAATCAAACGGTAGGAATATTTTTTTCAATTTGCTACACAAAAGCTGAAACTAAGGGTTTTAATAATTCTCTAATCTCTGTTTCAAACTGCGGTGGCATGAGGGTTGGATATTGATTTATAAGCAATGGCAAAAGCGTATGCTTTAGTAAGGTAAATAACGTCATAAAATACACACTTTATCAACCATGGATTGAAGAAATATTCCGGCTTTTATAAAATATTTTGCGAAACAAGGCATCGTACATCTGGTTTTGTATTGACTTATTCTTACAAACATTTGCACATATTCCTTACGTCATATTATTATAAGTCAATACACTATTATATAGCTGAGAAAGTACTCAATACCCGATTAAAGCACTATGTACATGATTGATTTTCTTTTTTAGTGCAATGAAATAAATTTTATTCTTCTTGGGAATCGTCACTTTTTTTCAGTTCTTCAAGTATTGGCATAGACATGATGTTATAGCCTGAATCAACATAATGGATTTCACCTGTAACACCTGATGATAAGTCAGAGAGTAGATAAAGAGCAGATTTTCCAATTTCATGAATATCTACGGTACGCCGTAATGGGGCATTACGGCGTTGATGTGAAAATATTGCCCGTGCAGCTGCAATACCATTACCTGCTAAAGTTCTAACAGGACCAGCGGAAATCGCATTGACACGAATATTTTGAGGACCAAAGTCCGCTGCTAAATAACGTACCATAGCTTCTAAAGCTGCTTTAGCAACACCCATGATGTTATAATTAGGCACAACTTGCTGTGAAGCACCGTAGGTAAGAGTTAAAAGTGTTCCTCCATTGGGCATAAGCTTACCCGCGCGCTGGGCAATTTCAGTAAAGGAATAAGCTGAAATAACCATCGTGCGTTGAAAGTTTTCACGTGTTGTAACATCAACGTAACGCCCTTTTAGCTGAGTTTTATCTGAAAAACCAATGGCATGGACAATAAAATCAATTGTTTTCCATTCTTTTTCAAGTTGCTCAAAGACGTAATCAATATTTTCACTTTTTTCAACGTCACACTCTAGCACTAATTTGCAGCCAAGTTTATCTGCTAGGGGATGAACACGTTTTCCAAAAGCATTTCCTTGATAAGTCAACGCTAATTCCGCTCCTGCTTGTGCGAGCTGACAGGCAATGCCCCAAGCAATTGAATGGTCATTCGCAATTCCCATAATAAGGCCGCGTTTGCCCTCCATCAAACCTTTCATATTATTCTCCGTAAGACCGTACTTTTTTCAATTACTAAGAGCTTTTGTTTATACATAACGTTGGAAAACAAGCGTTGCATTGGTACCGCCAAAGCCAAAAGTATTCGACAATACGGTATTCAGTTGTTGATGATCACGTCGTTCACGAACGATTGGCATATCAGCAAAAGCTGGATCAAGTTCTTCAATATGGGCACTTTCACAAATAAAATTATGATTCATCATTAACAATGTATAGATTGCTTCGTGAACACCTGCTGCTCCCAAGGAATGTCCTGTTAGAGACTTGGTAGCGGAAATGGGGGGGCATTGATCACCTGCTCCAAAGACACGACGGATAGCTTCTATCTCAGGAGGATCACCAACAGGAGTTGCTGTCGCATGGGGATTGATATAATCAATTTTATTATCGACTGTTGCAAGGGCCATGCGCATGCATCGTTCTGCTCCCTCTCCTGATGGGGCAACCATATCATGTCCATCGGATGTCGCACCGTATCCAACGATTTCTCCGTAGATTTTTGCACCACGTGCTTTAGCAAGTTCTAAATCTTCAAGGACTAAAACGCCAGCACCTCCAGCAATGACAAAACCATCACGATTAACATCATAAGCACGTGAAGCTTTGTGAGGAATGTCATTATATCTGCTGGACATAGCGCCCATGGCATCGAATAAAACAGATAGTGTCCAATCCAAATCTTCGCAGCCACCGGCAAAGATGCGCTTCTGTTTACCATATTGTATCATTTCGTAAGCATTACCAATACAATGATTGGAGGTAGCACAAGCTGAAGAGATTGAATAATTGATCCCCTTTATTTTAAAGAAAGTTGCTAATGTTGCAGATGCTGTGGAACTCATCGCTTTAGGGACAACAAAAGGTCCAACACGTTTTGGACCTTTTTGGCGTGTAATGTCAGCAGCTTCTACGATTGAATGTGTTGAAGCACCTCCAGAACCCATAATAATACCCGTGTGTTCGTTCGATACTTCATGCGGTTCTAGACCCGCATCAGCAATTGCTTGATCCATGGCGATGTGATTCCATGCTGTTCCACGCCCATGAAAACGTAGAGCACGTCGATCTACGAGTTCTTCTATATTAATATCGGGCTTGCCATAAACTCTGCTACGAAAGCCTAATTCAGCATATTGAGGTGCGTAAGAAATTCCGGATTTTGCTTCACGTAAACTGGTTAAAACAGCTCTAGGATTATTTCCAATTGCGGAGACAATTCCCATTCCGGTTACAACAACTCGACGCATTCATACCTCCTCGTTCCATACAGAATAGTGAAAAGTTCTTTCTGACGGAAATAACGTTCAATCTTCTTTGAATAAAGCAACGCGTAAATCGTTCGCCTTATAAATAGTCTCTCCATCTGCTTTTAGCCACCCATCAGCTATTCCTAAGACTAAATTTCCACGTCGAATACGCTTAAAATCTATTTCATATTCAAGAATTTTGGTTTGTGGAGTTACCATCCCTGATAACTTTACTTCACCTGTTGATATTGCTCTTCCTTTGCCTGGTTCGCCTAGCCAACCAAGAAAAAAACCTGTTAATTGCCACATACCATCCAGTCCGAGACATCCTGGCATGACGGGATCGCCTATAAAGTGACAATTAAAGAACCACATGTCTGGTGTAATGTCAAATTCGGCGCGAACCATTCCTTTATCGTATTTACCATCAGTTTCACTAATTTGAGTGATTCGATGAATCATTAACATTGGCGGTGCTGGCAATTGCGCATTACCTCTACCAAACATTTCGCCGCGAGCGCAGCTTAGAAGCTCTTCATATGTGTAGCGAGACTTTTGTTCAGCCATTGTTACTCCATTTATTTGCATATATCTTTATTTCTGCGCTTTTCCCAACCTACTTTTAGAGCAAATTTTAAAGAGAGGGAAATGATTTTATATCATTTTTAATGACAAAAGCCTTTTTTTATGTATTCTACATAGGTAATTATTTAAAAATGGAATACAAGATTACACCATACTATTCCCATTTTTTTGTATTTTGATCTTATTTAGCAGGAATATATTTGGGTTTGTAATTATGTCAGTGAGTGCAGACAATTTAGATATGAATGAAGAGCAGCAGTTCACAAAAGAGTGTGGAAAAATTGTGCAATATTATTCCATTTCTATGTTAGAAAAACATTTGCGTCAAAATGGTCTGCGTCCAACACGTCAGCGGTTGGAACTTGCACATATGATTTTTTCTCAAGGAAATCGTCATATTACTGCTGAAGAGCTCTATGAGGAAGCGGTGAGGGCAGGTGTACCTGTATCTTTAGCAACGGTTTATAATACGCTTCATCAATTTACGGAAGCGGGATTATTACGGATTATTGCCGTAGAAGGCTCAAAAACTTGGTTTGATACCAATACCTCTGATCACTACCATTTTTATATAGAAGGCGAAAATCGTATTCTTGATATTCCTTATAATTTGGAAGAAGCTCCCATTATTAGAAATTTGCCTAAGCCACCAGAAGGTATGGAAATTTCACATGTTGATTTAATCGTGCGATTGAAACCAAAAAATCAATCTTGTGATAGGCAGTGAGGATATTCAATGAGGAATAAAAATTAAACTTGTTGAGTTTGAGTATTCACCAACCTTTTACTTTTTCATCAGGATAGATTCCCCATAACTGGGGTTGCTGAAGCCATCCGCGCGTATTATTAATGTTTAGTTCGCACCATTGTCCATCACATTGGCGGATGTTACCAATGACGTTAGGTTCTACTTCCGCCACAAGTTCTGCGTTGTCGGTGGGGTTTTTTCGTAGCATCAGCCTTTTTGTTTTATCTTTTTGCCATGGAATAGTTATAGCAGTTCGCTTTCCCGATAAAAGCGATTGATACACCCATCCCTCATCGCCTTCTGCATCACGAATTTTGCGCCATTGATCATATTCTTGAATGATTTCAATAGGTAAGCCCTTCTTTTTGTAGGTGAAAATGATTGAATAGTTGCTTCCTGGTCCGACGCGTACATTAACGCTGGTGGGTTTAATCGAAGCAAATCGCGGAAGTGGTAAACCACTGGGCCCTAAATTTTGATTAAATGTTTGTGCATGCAACAAATGAGATGAACCCAATACAATGACTATTGCTATTAAGATACATGATATGAGTATTGAAACGCGAAACCAACGAGAATTTTGCACACCGAACTCCTTTATTTCGTCATATATTGGAAATTTAAAATCTGAAAGATAAGACTGGAAACTGATAAAAAGTATGACACATTGCTCGTTAAAGAGATCTAAACGATGAAAAAATTGCTACAAAAATATCAAAATAAGGAAAACAAAAGGTTTGTATTTCTTAGTGCTTATCTTGTTTATGAGGGGGTAGATATAAATAAACATTAGATTTTTATGTAGCTGTAAGCGTGATAAAACAGTAAAGTATATTGGAGCCATAGGCAGTTTTTGTACAGGAAATTAGGGCTAAAGTATTGCATCTCTTTTTTGAGTTTGTTTCTCAAAGTAAAAGTGCATGTATGCATACTATGAACAAAGAGCTGTTCAGAAAGGGATTATTGTGTGGCTTGAAAAGAAGTTTTGAATGAACAAAATAATACGATAAATAAAACATTTAAGCGTAAAAATATGAGCAACATTATAGAGTAGATTGATATATGAAGGGCTAATTTTAACAGGACACTTTTTCGTGATAATTCATTTATAAAATTTTCTACACTCTAATCTTATGCCATGATAATGCTTATCCGTATGGTAGATAAGCTGGCTCCATCGTTCTATTTACCAGCTTTCAATGTTATGCAGTTCCTATTATTTATAGTGTTTATAAGAAGCATTTTTGTTTTTTCTTAAATAGCTTTTATTCTATTTGCATACGAATCCCGCTTATGATGTACAAGAAAATAATCTTGATTGATTCAATATGAGAAAGTGTTGAGAAACTTTACGTTATTCAGAATTATTACTTAATATGAAAAACGATTACTTATAATAATAAATCTCCGCGTTAAAAACTTTAACTCGTTATTTAAATTTTAAAAACATTTCCATCAAAAATGGTAATAAAAGGCACATTCATCCATATTAAAATACAGTGTTTTCTCTGTTTATTGTCAATTTTCTTTTTCTCTAACTCAGTATAGAAGAAAGTTGAATGAAATAGAAAGGCTTATTCGATACACTGATGAGGGTAATTACATAAGTGATGAATAGAAGAAATTTATCAAGAAAAAAGAATCTATAGTGCAGTGGTTGAAATTCGTCATCCTTTAGAGAGATAGAATCAAGAGATATAAAAAGTTATGGAATTATATCGTTTCGTTACATAACTGAAGGGAAAGAGGATTATGAATTTGATATTATATTTTACACACAATCGCATATTGCGATAGTTATTTTTGTTTTGTAATCAGACCTAGGATGATCGAAAGATGTAGAATATTTAATGACAAAAAAGAAGTTCATCATGAAATTTGTACATAAGAAGCAGTGATGTAAGAGATATCCAGAAGGAGAAAATTATAGCGAAAAGTGATAATAAAACACCCCGCACTCAATTTACATAGGAAAAAGTCGCTTAAATATCTCAAGTGTAGTTTGTTATCTATTTTTAAAATATAAGAGTGAAATAAAAACCACCTCTATGATAGAAACCTTATTATTTTCAAATAACTAACATATTAGATAACATTGTACATAAAAACCTACCCAAGCAATTCATCGCAATTGCCTATGAAGATAAAATTTTCTAGTAGCTTACTATCTATTGCTTATGCAATTATATAATATCATAAAGTATATTACTTTACCGCAACAGTTCGTCCGTTACTAACAAAACCTTCTCTTTGTGCACGCTTACGAGCAAGCTTGCGTGTACGACGAATAGCTTCAGCTTTTTCACGAGCACGCTTCTCAGATGGCTTCTCATAATAACTACGCATTTTCATTTCACGGAAGATACCTTCACGCTGCATCTTTTTTTTCAACGCACGGAGCGCTTGGTCAACATTATTATCACGAACGAGTACTTGCACTATCTATCCTGCTTTTTTCAGTGTCATAAATGATAGGAAAAAACCTACGTCCTTTTAAAGGCATATCCAAAAGGACAAGCACTTATATCATATAAATGAGACATTTGTCTATATCGCTTTTTAAAATTCTATTTTTTTTACAATAAAAACGCTTTTTATAATGAATGATAGAATTTACGGTTATAAATTTATGAAAGTCCTTGTATTTGATCATTTTCGTCAAGATGAATTTTTTCAGCCGTGGGATAATGGGGTAGTCCCGGCATGGTCATAACATCTCCACAAATGACAACAATAAAGCCGGCTCCCGCACAGAGACGAACTTCTCGTATGGGAATTTCAAAATCAACAGGAGCTCCGTATTGCGTGGGATCAGAAGAAAAAGAATAAGGTGTTTTTGCCATACAAATAGGGTAGACGCCAAAACCTTCTTTTTCCCAAGTTTCAAGTTGTTTGAGAATAGGGGCTGAGATGATGGCGCCACGTCCACCGTATAGCTTTGTTATAATACAATTAATTTTTTGAACGAGTGGAATATCATCTTGATAGAGAACTTTAAAATCAGAATCGTGCTTTTCAATCAAGGTAACGAGTTCTTGTGCAAGTTCTATAGCGCCTTTTCCACCTTGTTCCCAATGCTTACAGATAATAGCTTTGTGTCCAGTTGTTGCAACTATTTTTTGTAATGTTTTTATTTCAGCATCGCTATCGCTGTCAAAATGATTGATAGCCACAACACAAGGAATACCGTAGTGCTTCATATTTTTTATGTGTCGTAAAAGATTGGCAGCTCCTTTTTCTAAAGCGGTGATATTTTCTTCTGTCAGGTTATTTTTATCCAGACCACCATTCATTTTTAATGCACGAATAGTTGCGACGATCACTGTAGCATTTGGTACAATACCTGCTTGCCTACATTTGATATTGAAGAACTTTTCTGCTCCAAGATCTGCTCCAAACCCTGCTTCTGTGACAACATAATCAGCAAGTTTTAAAGCAGTTTTTGTTGCTATAACTGAATTGCAACCATGAGCAATGTTGGCAAAAGGTCCTCCATGAACGAGAACAGGATTATTTTCAATTGTCTGTACGAGATTGGGTTGTATAGCATCTTTGAGAAGAACTGCCATTGCACCTTCCGCATTGAGATCAGCAACGGTGATGGGCGTTTTATCATAACGATAAGCAACAATAATTTTTTTGAGTCTTTGTGTAAGGTTTTCTAAATTTTCAGAGAGACAAAGAAGCGCCATAATTTCTGATGCAACAGTAATATCAAAACCTGTTTGACGTGGAAAACCATTTGTTATGCCCCCCAATGAAATGACAATATCGCGCAATACACGGTCATTCATATCAAGAACGCGCTTCCAAACAATGCGACGTGGATCAATGTTTAGAGTATTTCCCCAATAAAGATGATTATCTATCATTGCGGCAAGAAGATTATGAGCAGATGTAATAGCATGAAAATCACCGGTAAAATGTAAATTAAGGTCATCCATTGGAATGACTTGCGCATAACCACCACCAGCAGCACCACCTTTTACACCAAAACAGGGACCTAAAGATGGTTCTCTCAAGGTAGCTATTGTTTTTTTACCAATAAGATTAAGAGCATCACTTAGTCCAACTGTTGTTGTTGTTTTGCCTTCTCCGGCAGGTGTGGGATTGATAGCTGTGACAAGGATAAGTTTACCATCTGGATTTTTATTAAGCGATTTTATGTATTCAGAAGAAATTTTAGCTTTATCATGACCATAGGGAATGAGATTTTCATGTGAAATACCAATTTTTTGTGCAATTTCAATAATATGTTGCTTTTTAGCAGTGCGAGCAATTTCAATATCAGTTTTAGGCATGGAAAAATTCTTTAAATTCAGCTTTTATTAATGTTTGAGATCTGTACTCCATGGATTAATTAGAAAAATTCATAGAGAACAGAAAAATATTAAGATATCATAGAAATCGATGATATGCCATGCAAGAGATAATGCTAAAGAAGCACAAGAAGAGTTTTATTGTTTTTTAGGAAAAAGAATCTTTTTGCTTTTAAGCAGTAAAAATACGTTTAATTCAATTAAAAATATTGCGAAAAGAAGCTTTGGTTTGCAACAAATGCTGATGACATTAATGGATACCATAAGTGTTTCATAGTAGTACGTTTGAGAAGTAGTTTATTTATTCTTTCTAACAACACACTGAAAAAGTTTCACATGGTGGTAAACCGGAATTTATGGCGACACATCTGAAGTCCCTCTTAAGATGGGACTGCTAGGAATAAAATATCCAGAAACATCCAGTTATGGAACAATTAGAAATAAGCACGTAAAAAATTACCTAACTGAGTAGAGAGTATAATCCGGAAGAGACCAAAAACAAGCGCATAGATTGAAAAAAGAAAACAACAACATACGCTACTCATGCAATCGCTACGATTATAAGCTAATAAAAGCAACTTAGAGCTGAATTGAAGGACTCGTAACATCTTATTCTAGCAAAATGGCTAAAGAAACGACTCACAACAGAATGAAATAACAAAATACAAAGATAGGTAAAAATAAATCACAAAATAAAGAATTTAAAAAGTCTGACTTTATAAGTAAGATATTGATAGATGGCGCACCCGAAGAGATTCGAACTCCTGACCCCCAGATTCGTAGTCTGGTGCTCTATCCAGCTGAGCTACGGGTGCATACATTTCAATTTTTTACATTGTCTAAGACAAAAGGGTTCCTAATCGTTTCATTAAAGAAATGCAAGTGAAACTTGAGTCGTCATAAAAAAAATCTCTCTTTTTTTATGATATATTTTAAAAAAGGATATAATATATTATGGCTTCAGTTGGTTTTGATATGAACATTTTTTTGTCATGACTATACAAAGCAATATGAACGATAGTTAACTTGACGTTTTAATCTATGAAAGATAGTCAAGCAGAGATGAGATGTGTTTTTTGCGGTGGGGGTAAGATATATACACCCGCTGTTGGGTTTTTGTGTAAAACGCCGATATTACTGTTGAAAACTATTTCAGATGAACATGACACAGCAAGGGCGGATGTATGGCGTTATTAAAAAAGAGCTTTCCATTAGTGTTTTTAATCGTTGTTTTAACGGTTACTTATTGGGCTGGAAAAAAGAGTGCAGACCAACCCATTTCTATGGTGGATAAAACAAGAGTATCGGATAAAGCTTCAAATGAAAAAATGGGAAGGCCACCGGTAAATGTTGTCGTTGATCTTGTAAAAGTTCAAGATCTTTATGAACAACTTAACGTTCTTGGGAGTGGAAAAGCTCTTGCAGAAGTCGAGCTTACCCCTTTATCCTCAGGTGTTATTGATAAGCTTTTTGTATCAGCGGGTACAAAAGTACAAGCTGATGATGTGATTGCAAAGCTTGATTCTAAAAAAGAAGAAATAGCGGCTGCAAAAGCAAAAGTGCAACGTGATAACAATGCGTTGACGCTTTCGCGTATTCTTAAATTACGCGCCAGCAATACGGCAACGGAAGTTCAAGAAATTATGGCACGCTTAGAGTTGGATAACGCAAATTTAGTTTTGCGTAATGCTGAATTAGATCTCGATCGGCGAACAATTCGAGCACCGATTCCTGGAGTTGTTGGTATTTTGCCCGTTGATGCGGGGAATAACGTGACCCTTAATACTGTAATAGGCCGTATTGAGAATAGAGAACGTATTTTGGTCGATATATGGGCCCCTGAACGATATGTGTCGCGCATCCATAAAGGAGATGAGGTAACGGCAACGTTAATCGCGCAGCCAGATAGATCTTTTGTTGGTCATATTTATGCGATTGATAATATCGTTGATCCAGAAAGTCGCACACTTCATGTTCAGGTTGAAATCAATAATGAAAAAGATACGCTCATGTCTGGTATGTCCTTTTCTGTTTCCTTGCAGTTTCATGGTGGTTCTTTTCCTGTCGTTAATCCTCTTGCAGTTCAATGGAATAGTAAAGGGTCATTCGTTTGGCGTGTGAGAGAAGGAAAAGTAGAGGCTATACCCGTATCAATTATTCAGCATAAAGCCGATCATGTTTTCGTGAAAGCTCCCCTAGAAAATGGTGATCAAGTTGTCATTCAAGGGGTGCAAATGCTTTATCCAGGAAGTAAGGTAACTATTGATGATCCAAAGTCTCATCAACAGCAATTATCAGTAGGTTATGGAACGGATATACAATGAGCCAAGAATTGAGCACAAAACAGCCTATGTCAAAGGTGGAGCAAGGTGGTCTCATTACCTTATTTATTCGCAGACCGGTTTTTACTCTTGTTTTGAATGCTATGATCATCATTGCAGGATTTGCAGCATGGTTAAATGTTGATGTAAGAGAATTACCCGATGTTGATACTCCTGTAACAACGATTGTGACGATGTTTTCTGGTGCATCGGCAGAAACAATTGATCGTGAAGTTACAAAAGTTATAGAAGATGCTGTTTCTCGTGTTTCAGGTGTTAAGACGATTTCTTCAACGTCTTCTTTTGGACGCTCCCGTGTGAAGATTAACTTTAATGTCGGTGTTGATTTGAATGTTGCAGCATCTGATATTCGTGATGCTCTCTCTCGTGTTACCTATTCTTTACCGAAAGATGCGGATTCGCCTTTGATTATTAAAGCAGATTCGAATGCTGCTGCCATGATGTATTTGGTTGTGACGTCACCAACAATGAGTGTTGATGATTTAACCACGATTGTAAACGATCAGATTGTTGATGCTATTTCTGCTGTTGATGGTGTTGGTGATGTACAGGTCGATAGTGCTCGCACAAAGATTTTTCAGATTGATATAGATCAAGCAAAACTTGCAAGTTATGGATTAACTGTAGCAGATATTTCACGTGTTCTTGCTGATATGACAACAGATGTGCCAGTAGGGTCATTACGCAATTCTAAGCAAACTTTAGTTGTACGTGCTACTGCACGTTTAACAACACCAGAATCTTTTGAACAAGTTGTTTTAAAGCCTCATGTGCATCTTGGTGATGTTGCGCATGTTACTTTATCGCCGGATATAGAAACAGTTATTCTTCGTATCAATGGAAAGACAGGTATTGGATTAGGTATCGTGCGTAAAGCACAATCCAACACTCTTAATATTTCTGAAGGTGTGAGAGCCGTTGTTGATAATCTCAAAAGTATTGTTCCTTCTTCTGTAAATATAGACGTTATTAATGACGATGCAATTTTTATTAAAAGCGCTCTTCATGAGGTTGAAGTTGCGTTGGTCATTGCTATTTTGAGCGTTATCTTGGTCATTTTTCTTTTTCTCAGAGACATTCGTGTAACGCTGATACCTGCTTTATCTCTTCCTGTCGCTTTGATTGGTACCATTGCGGCTATTTATCTTGTAGGGTTTTCATTGAATATTCTCACATTTTTAGGACTTGTTTTAGCAACAGGGCTTGTTGTGGATGATGCCATTGTTGTTCTTGAGAATATTGTTCGGTGGCGCAATATGGGATTAGGTTCCAGAGCAGCAGCGGTGATAGGAACACGTGAAGTGTTTTTTGCTGTTTTAGCAACAACATTGACATTAGTGGCTGTGTTTGTTCCTATTTCCTTTCTTCCTGGGCAAGTTGGAGGTCTTTTTAGAGAATTTGGTTTTGTTTTGGCAATTTCTATTTTGCTTTCTTCAGTTGTTGCCTTAACGCTTTGTCCAATGTTGGCTTCGCGTTTTCTCAAAGAACATATTGAGGAAAAAGAGGAAAAGTCCCATCATTTTGCTTTTTTATATAAATTAGGTAATTTTTTTCATAAGGCATATACTTACAGTTTGCATAAGTGTTTAGAAAAGCCTTGGGCTGTTGTTTTTGCTTCACTTATTTTTGCGGGTCTTTGTGTTGGAGGCTATACGAAGCTACAACAGGAATTAACGCCAGCAGAAGACAGAGCTGTGATCTTTTTGGTTATTAATGGACCACAAGGTATTTCAACACAATATTTGAACGAGCAAATAGAGCAAATTGAAGCAAGTCTACAGCCATTACGTGATGCAGGGGAGATTGCTAACAGTTACTCTATTGCGGGTGCTGGCGGTTCACCCAATACTGCTTTTTTGATTTTATTGCTTTCATCTTGGGATAAACGTTTACGGAGTCAGCAAGAAATCGTGAAAGATATTAATGCAAAGGTTAAACAGTTTCCCGCAGTTTTTGTGTTTGCTGCGCAGGGAAATTCTCTAGGTGTGAGCGGAACTGGGCAAGGGTTGCAATTTGCAATTCTTGGCAATGATTATGCAATATTACAACCCATTGCTGATAAGCTGGTAAGTGCTTTACAAGATGATCCGCGTTTTATTCGCCCACGCCTTACTGTTGATGCAACACAACCGCAATTTTTTATTGAAATCAATCGAAAAAAAGCCTCCGATTTAGGGATTGATATCACCAATTTGGGCGATACATTACAAACAATGTTGGATGGTAAAAAGATTGGTTCCATTAACGTGGATGATCATTCTTACGATGTTAAATTGATATCGCGTACAAATTCTATGAAGAGTCCTAGCGATTTAGAAAATATTTTTTTAAAAACCAAAGACAATCGATATGTTCCTTTATCGGTTATTGCGCGTTTACATGAAAAAGCTATTGCTCCTCAATTAAAACGGGAAAAACGCATGAGTGCTGTTATTTTAAGCGCAAATCTTACTCCAGATATCGCTTTAGGGGAAGCTTACCAAACTGTACAGAAAATTGCTTCTCCTTTGTTATCAAAAGGAACCTATTTGGTTCCCTTAGGGGAAGCCGAAACGCTTAATGAAACATCTTCCAATTTTATGATTGTTTTTGGCATTGCCTTTTTGATTATTTTATTGATTTTGGCTGCTCAGTTTGAAAGCTTTATTTCAGGATTCATTATTATGGCCACTGTCCCATTAGGGATTGGTTGTGCTGTAATTGCTATGCTATTAAGTGGTGTAAGTCTTAATATTTACAGCCAAATTGGATTAATTTTGTTAATTGGTGTTATGGCAAAAAATGGTATTCTCATTGTTGAATTTGCAGATCAATTACGCGATCAGGGAAGAAGCGTGCGTGAAGCCGTAGAAGAAGCAGCAAACATTCGCCTTCGTCCAGTTTGTATGACAATGATTTGTGCCATTTTAGGAGGTATTCCTTTGGTTTTGGCCAAAGGTGCTGGCGCAGAAGCTCGTATAGCCTTAGGTTGGGTTATCGTTGGTGGCTTAGGTTTAGCAACTATTTTTACGCTTTATGTCACACCGGTTGTTTATCTTTTTTTAGGGCGTTTTATAAGACCAAAAGCAGAAGAAGATTTACGTTTAACAAAAGAACTCAATCAAGTTAAATGATGTATATGATAGAAAAGATTTGAAAGTTTATTCTTGTAAAAATATCATTTTCGGATCTTATCCTTTTATTTTGTATATTCCTTCATTTTTATGTGAGCAGTGAAAATAGCGAGCAATAAAGGAGGTGTTTTCTGCTTTGTTATTGTTTGGGCATAGATTTCATTATCAATAACCGTATAGGATAAGCTTATGGGAGATAGCTTTTCGATTCGAAATGAAATGGCTTTTGAAGCCACATTAAAAGCTTTAAGAAACCATGCCGCAAAGGATGGGGTCTATGATATTCGTCGGCATTTTGTAGAAGATGAACAGCGTTTTTCCCATTTTTCCCTCAGACTTGATGATCTTCTTTTCGATTTTTCAAAATGTGGTGTGACATTTAAAACATTGCAACTTCTAGATGATTTAGCGGTCGCAGCAGATGTGTTAGGCCGGCGTGATGCAATGTTTTCTGGTAAGGCGATTAATACAACTGAAAAACGCTCAGTTCTTCATATTGCATTACGTTTACCTGCTGATGAAATTTTCATGTTGGATGGTCATAATCTTATTCGCGATATTCAAGACGTCCTTGAAGATATGGAAAGATTTTCTGAAAAGGTGCGTGATGGAAGCTATAAGGGAAGCAGTGGCGAGAGAATAAGTGATATTGTCAATATTGGTATTGGTGGTTCTGATCTTGGTCCTGCAATGGTCACATATGCTTTAAAACCTTATCATGATGGTCCACAGTGTCATTTTGTTTCGAATGCTGACAGTGCCCATATTTCTGATACTCTCTCTATTTTGAATCCAGCAACAACGCTGTTTGTCATTGCTTCTAAAACTTTTACAACGGCTGAAACAATGGTCAATGCTCAAGTTGCACGTCAGTGGATTTGTTCACATTTAGGAGAAGAAGCCGTTTGTACGCATTTTGTTGCTGTTTCAAGTGCGCTTGATAAAGTGGCAGAATTTGGCATAGATTCCACAAGAGTTTTTAAATTTTGGAATTGGGTTGGAGGACGTTATTCAATTTGGTCAGCCATTGGACTTGTTGTTATGTTTGCAATAGGTGGTGGAAATTTTCGCCAATTTCTCAATGGTGCTTTGCAAATGGATCAACATTTTAAAACTATGCCTTTGCATAAAAATATTCCTATTCGTTTTGCTCTTTTAGGATTCTGGCATCGTGTTATTTGTGGTTATTCATCACGTTCGATCATTCCTTATGCACAGCGTTTAATACATTTTCCAGCTTATTTACAACAGCTTGATATGGAATCAAATGGTAAACAAGTCTCGCTGGATGGAAAACCATTAAGTTTTTCAAGTGGTTCAATTGTTTGGGGGGATTCAGGAACAAATAGTCAACATGCTTTTTTTCAGCTTCTGCATCAAGGAACAGATATTATTCCTGTAGAATTTATTTTATTTATAAAAGGGCATGAGAAAAAATTACATTCTATGTATGAGATGTTGCTAGCAAACGGTTTAGCACAATCAAAAGCCTTGATGAAGGGGCGTAGTCTTGAAGATGCTCGGCATATCTTGATAAAAAATGGAGTTGATGAGGGTGAAGCAGACCATTTAGCACGTCATAGAAGTTTTAAAGGAAACCGTCCCAGCATTACGCTGGTTCAAGATTCATTAACACCTTTTGCACTCGGTCGTCTTATTGCGCTTTATGAACATCGCACTTTTGTTGAAGGGATTTTAATGAATATTAATTCATTTGATCAATGGGGTGTTGAACTTGGTAAAGAATTAGCAAACGAGTTACTACCAATTCTTCGTGGAGAAAGTAAAGCGGATAATCGTGATAGTTCAACATTAGGGTTGCTAGCACATATTCAAGCAAGACGTGCAAAATAATATAATTTTACAGTAGGTTTTGTACTAACTAAGCAAAAGTAGAAGGAGGAGAAATATGAGATAATTCTTTAATTTTACTATGCCTTCTCTTATTATCTGGATTAGATTTATGTAACAGAAAATCAAAAAAGTGCAAAAATTGTAAAAATGAGAATTTATTCGCAAAAACGATAAAGACCTTTGAGAGGTCTTTGAAGACCCTTTGAGCCCCCCCTTAAAATCCTTCGAAAAAAATAAATTGGTACAAAACCTGCTGACAAGCTACAATCGGAAAGCTACGATTAAAGACAGTTTTAATAATATCGCTTTATAAACTGTGGCGGAGAGAGAGGGATTTGAACCCCCGATAGAGTTGCCCCTATGCCGCATTTCGAGTGCGGTGCTTTCAACCACTCAGCCATCTCTCCATAATAAAGTGAAACAAAAATCGGCACTATTTGAGTGTATAAGTGGTAGATAACCTTCAATTGTTTTTGGTACAACCTTTTTTTCTTTTTTATAGGACTTTATTGACAGAGAATAGAAATTCCTTCATATATACAAAATATAAGCGTGGGGAAATCTGCGCATATTTGTGTTGAAGAAGGTTTTATCCTTCTTTGGGATCTATTACGACTGATAAAAAGCAGCCTATTTTCCCTTATTTCAAGGCAGAAATTAAATAAGAGCTGGAGTGAACGGAAGGATAAAAAATGTTCGCAGTCATTAAAACTGGTGGTAAGCAATACCGCATTGTTGCTAATCAAGTGGTAAAAGTTGAAAAAGTTAGTGGAAATGCGGGTGATGTTGTTGAATTCAATGACATATTAATGGTTGGGCAAGAAGGTAATGCGGTTATTGGTACCCCTGTCGTTGCTGATGCATTGGTGACAGCTGAGATTTTAGAACAGGCACGTGGGCGCAAGGTTATCGCATTTAAGAAGCGCCGTCGTCAAAATTCTAAACGCACGCGTGGCCATCGTCAAGAATTTACGAGGCTTCGTGTTTTAGAAATTTTAATGGGTGGTTCAAAACCTAAAAAAGTTGCTGCGAAACCGATAAAAGAAGAAGAAACTACACCACAAGAAACAAAAGCTGCTGCTTCTGTTGAGAAGACGGCTAAAAAAACGGTTGAAAAAAAGACTGCGCCGCAGAAGAAAGCGTCTGTAGCATCAAAGAGTAAGAAAGATTAAAGGAGAGCGTCTATGGCACATAAAAAAGCTGGTGGTTCCTCGCGTAATGGTCGTGATTCAGAATCGAAACGTCTAGGCGTTAAAAAATTTGGTGGTGAAACCGTTATTGCCGGAAATATTATTATTCGCCAGCGTGGTACACGTTGGCATCCTGGTAACAATGTTGGTATTGGAAAAGATCATACGCTTTTTGCATTATCAAATGGAAAGGTTTCTTTTCAACGCAAAGCGGGTAATCGTTCCTATGTTTCAGTCATTCCTATGCTGGAGGCAGCAGAGTAATCTGTAACACTCTCTAGAAATCAACAGGATTTCATTGAATTATAGTTGTGGTTTTATAAGTATTAAAAGGGAAAGATAGAGTCTTATCTTTCCCTTTTTGCGTTGGTACTATAATAAATGTAGAAGATATACGAAAAAGGTACAATTGAGGAAATGGCTTTTCTCAATGAGGGAAAAAGTTTCTGCGCTGTTATGTTAGTATTTAGTACTGAACATATTGATATTATGATAGAATTTGTTGATAAGTTTCTGTATAATAATAGTGAGGAGAGACTTTCTTTTTATGTATGAAGAAGCGTCGAGTAATTTCTTATAAGAGAAGCAGTTTGTTTTCAGAAAATTATGAGAAATTTAATGAGAGCATTATTGATGTAATCATTTTGATAAAGATGGATCTTTTTATCGGCATTGTGGTATTGATGAGTTGTCATACTGTTTTTAGGTGGTAGTGTGGATAGGTGGGGCTATTCATTTAAAAAGACATAGGGATAAAAAATCCATAAAAAGGTAGTCAAAACGACTTTGAAAGTGACGTGCATTAAGGAATTTTCGGTAAATCGAGAGTGAAATTATATTTTTAAGGAGGACGGTGTTTAAAGATATAAAAATAACCAACGTGCAATCAGCGCCCTTCAAGAATATTTTTTCTGATTTCACTATTATTGTGTATTGTTGAAAATAAACAAGCATAAGAGCTAGAGTTAAGGCAATAATTGCGTTTCATTTTTTACTTTATTTATCTTATTTGTAGAGTTTTTCTTGATTTTAGTTGTTGGTGATGGTGCTTGGAGGGTGTCGTACTTTGCAAATGTGCGACAGAGGGCATTGTGTATTTACGATATTGATTGAAGTAAAGGTGTAGCTTAAAATATATAAATATTATATATCGAGGGTTTGATATCATAAGATGGGCAGCACGGAATTTTAAAGATGATAAGTTGCATGGAGCAATTTGTAATTATGTAATGAATTTATAAAGAGGGATAATAGGTTAAATAAACTTTGAGGAATCAATCAAAATATTAGCTGAAGTTACGGATGATTGGGAAGGATGCTTTCTTGTAGGAAAAATAATGAAAAGTTATGTTGAATAACTTAGGATAATGAGAGCGTTTCGAAAACATAGTTTTTCAGGTGATTGGTTCTGTAGAAAATGGGGTTTTGTCTTTGTAAAGTAAAAGAGTAAGAGGTAGATTTGCTTATAATGGTTTTAAGCACTTCGCTAGATAATAATATCCAATTGTTTTATCGGTTATATTGAGGTATTTAAGCACCTCACTTAGCTATATTCCGTAAAATATAAATAAAGCTGTGGTGGTATTTATAGCTTGTATTTTGGGAAATGCAGCTTTGAAAAGGAATGTGTCAGAGATATTGGTGTTCAAATGTGAGGCAATTTGAATTCATGATGAGATATGAGAAAGCAGAAGCAATGAATGTAGATTTTGCTGATGGTGAAATCTTGTCTATAAGATCTGTACAACTTGCAGCTGCTTTTGATCATAAAAATGATGCAATTTATGCTGCTGCTGAATTGCTTGTGCAGGTTGGTGCAGTTGATAAGTGTTATCTGGCAAGCATGCTTGCACGTGAAGAAACAACCAATACTTGGCTTGGAAATGGTATAGCCATTCCTCATGGTATGGCTGAAAATCGTGATTTAATTATCAAGGATGCTGTTGCTGTTATACAGGTTCCTGCTGGTGTTGAGTGGCAGGATGGCAAGAAAGCATATTTGGTTATTGCCATTGCAGCGTGTCCAGATCGCTATAGAGAAATTTGTAAAAAATTGACGTCTCTTTTATTTGATAAAAAACAGCTTGAAGTACTTGCAACAACTATGGACAAACAACAAATTGTTACAACTTTGTTTGACCAAAATATGAAGATAGAAAAAACTTTTATTGGTGACCTTTCTGTGTGTCAGGAATGGACTTTAGATTATCCAAGTGGTCTTCATGCACGACCAGCTTCTCTTTGGGTTGATTTTGCGAAAAAGGCTCAAAGTTCCATCAGAGTTCGCCATGGTCAATATACCGTTGAAATGAAAAATTTGGTTGGTTTATTGCAATTAGGAGCAAAAAACGGTGATGTTCTGATTTTTTCTACAGATGCTGCAGAAGGAGCACAACTTCTCAATGATGCCATTGCTATTGCAAAAAAAGTGAGTATTAGTGAAAAATGTCTGATGAGAGCAATGGAATCTCAAACAAAGGCTTTTCATGGTTGGTATCCACGCTCTATGCAAAAAGGCATTTCTGGTGTTGGAGCGAGTTCAGGATTAGCATTTGGTAAGATTTTTGTTTTAAGGCAAAATGATATTTCCATAATAGATCAGCCAATTGATTTTGCAGCTGGTGCAGCATGTCTTGAAAATGCTCTTACAAAAACAAAACATAAAATGGCATCTGTGATTTCTGATATTACAGTGCGTATGGGAGCAGATTCTGCTGCGATTTTTTCTGCGCAAATGGTTTTGCTTGAAGATGAAAATTTAATAGCTCAAGCTTGTCGTTTTATAGCGGAAGGTCATGGTGTCGCTTGGTCTTGGGATAGAGCGGTTCGTCAATTTTCAGATATGTTTTTTAAGGTAGATAATCCTTTGTTAGCAGCACGTGCTGTTAATTTAGTTGATGTTGGTCGACGTGTTTTAGGTGAAATCAATCCATCCTATAGATCGTTCTTTTTAAATGATATTCCACATGGTGTAATTCTGGTTACAAATGACCTTTCTCCTTCTGATGTAGCACAACTTGATTGTACAAGGGTAAAAGGATTAGCAACAGCATGGGGAGGTCCATTATCTCATACAGCTATTTTGGCGCGTACTCTTGGTATTCCAATGGTTGTTGCTGCAGGTGATGATATTTTAGCAATTCAGTCTGATATTCAGGCTATTATTGATGGCGATAACGGGTTTATTTACCTTAATCCTACGCTTGAAGACGTTGAAGATGCTCAAAGGCATATTGATACTGTTGCGCAAAAACGTGTCAGTGAAATAAATGCATGTAGATTACCAGCGCAAACGACAGATGGTCAAAGAATTCGTATCATGGCTAATGTCAACTACGCAAATCAGGTTCCTGTTGCGCTTGATTTAGGGGCTGAAGGTGTTGGACTCATGCGCACGGAATTTTTGTTTTTAGAGAATCCATATATTCCGGATGAAGAGCTACAATTTAATATATATCGGGCGATGATTACAGCTGTAGGAGATAAGCCATTAATTATTCGTGCACTTGATATTGGTGGAGATAAACAGGTTACGCATTTACATTTATCTAAAGAGGACAATCCTTTTTTAGGTGTTCGAGGAACGCGGCTTTTGTTACGTCGACGTGATCTTTTGGTGCCTCAATTACGTGCTTTATATCGAGCGGCAAAAGAGGGTGGAGATCTATGGATTGTGTTTCCGATGGTCATGTCTGTTTCAGAGATTGTCGCTATAAAAAAGATTGCAGAGGAAATCCGCAACGATGTTGATGCACCAAAATTAAAACTTGGTATTATGATCGAAGTTCCAGCAGCGGCCATTATGGCAGATGTATTAAGCGCCCATGTTGATTTTTTTTCAATTGGAACCAATGACCTAACACAGTATACAATGGCTGTTGATCGGCAAAGTCCGTACCTTGTGTCTGAAGCTGATAGCCTTGATCCAGCAGTTTTGCGTATGATTTATCAGACTATTCAAGGAGCTGCACAACATAAGTGTTGGGTTAGTGTATGTGGTGGTATGGCTGGAGATCCTTTTGGTGCAATGATTTTGACTGGATTGGGAATTCATGAGCTTTCTATGATATCTTGCGATATTTCTCCAGTAAAGGCGTGTTTACAGACTCATAGTTTTGAAGATATGAAAATTTTAGCACAAAAAGCATTACAATGTGAAACTGCACGAGCTGTACGTGCTCTAAGCAAGGATATAAGGTGATAAAGAACATTAAGGGAAAAGAACGAGCTCATTTTGCAGAGTAATCAGATCTTTAGTGCTGTAAAACATTATCCTTTAAGACGATTATTAACAACATATTAATTTATAATGGTAATTTATCGTTTTACATAATGAGAACTCTAAATATCGTAAGGTTTTTTCGTTTTAAATTTCTCTATATTAAATTAATAAAATTATTCTTTTATACATTACAAGGAGGAGTAATGTATGGATAAAAACACTTTAGGAAAGAATAAATGCCTTTTATGCATTCTCTTAAATAGCAGGGGATGTTGCAACATTAGGGGATAAATAGCGTGATCGTACTTGGCTTTTCCTTTTTATTTAAGAAAAGATGATGCTATCCAATAGATTTTATACCACTCATAGACACCGTATGAGGTAGATGTGACAAGCTTTAAGAGATGTTTTTTAACAAACGTGTGGATGAGAAAGAAAATATATTTTTAGAGTATTCTGTTTTGTTATGAGACCATATCCCACTTAAAGAATGCGATAATCAAAAGTATGAAGTAATACGTAATTTTTTTTTAATAATGGAGACTACTTTAGATATTTTGAAAACTGTAACGCTGAATTTAAAAATATATGGTAAAAATGAAAACAGGTTTGCATTTTTATGATTTTGTATTTGATCAAAATGAGACTATTTTTTCATTTTAGAAAATAAAATATATTCATACATATTAAATTAAAAATGCAAAGTTTTTTCTGAATTTTATTTTCTTTAGTATCAACTAAATATAGAAGTGTGAAATTGAATAGAGGATTTAGAATAGGGCTTATTATGTAATCCTATGAAAGAGAAAACTGATACCATCACACTATTTTACAGCTCTCAATGTTGCAAAAATTCGTGCTATTTAAGAAAATGCATAAGAGCCGCTTATCCTCTCTTAAAATGTTCTTCCCCCACATACCATCCCTTCCTATGACGTATAAGTAAGTGATTTTAATTATTTGGTTGTGTAAAACTATGGACTGTATGCCAATTTTAAGAGAAGTATTTTTTTGTGAAGCAGAAAGTGCGTAAATGAGCATGAAAGTTTATAACTGGTGACAATCTTTTTATTCTCATTATTGTATTCTACAAACCTATCCACGAAAAAAGTTTTTTCTTAAAAAGAAGGGATGTGCTTGTTATTCAACAGATAAAAGCTCTTACTTTAATAAATGAATTTGTTTTTTGGGTTTTGAATGTATAGTTTAGACTTGCACGTTATTTCTTTCTGGGTATAGTGCGAACTTCTGGAGAGGTGGCCGAGTGGTTGAAGGCGCACGCCTGGAACGCGTGTATATGGGAAACCATATCGAGGGTTCGAATCCCTCTCTCTCCGCCATTGATGATAAACAAACCTTTATATAGATTTTATCACATAACCTTTAAATCCTAGAATGTACGAAATTTTTTGATATTTTTTGTTGATCGGATCTCTATAAAAACTCTTTAATTTTTCTTTTATTGCTTCTTTTCTGAAAAGATTTGTACTTGGAAACAGGAAGTGCGGAATCTTTAGACAAGAAACATCAATCGCTTGTGAACAGGGCAGTTCGTGTCTATCTAATAGTATAGCATTGTTAACGAGCGGGCTCTACAACTGCGTGAAGGGTAAAGAAGGGTTTATAATATTTTTTGAGACAAGGAAATTGGATCTTCCGAGAGATTGAAAGTTTGTTTGGACTTGTTAGTCAAATTTTGTTTTTTATTGTATTTCTCCCATGGGGACATTGATCTTGTCCAGTGCTTGTAAGGCTACCTACAGAGTTGTTTTTTCAGATTTTCATCTTTAAGTGTTCCGGTTTTCGCTGTTTTTGGCATTTCTACAGGACACAAACAGCATTTTTTCTGCTGTAAATTCAATTTTAAATTGTTTGTATTTTATAGCGGCTGATGTAGGGCAGTGATATTTATCATTTGGTTTTACGAATTGCGAGAACACCGTTTTTAACCAGTTGGTAACCATTGTCTGATACTGTTTTTGAGTGCGATCTCCAAAAATGAGCACAAGGAGCTTTGACTGATGGCTCTCCAATCCATTTCTGGAAAGTTTTGTGTTTTATGGCGTTGTTTCCCTAACAAAGTCTGCGCTTTTGTTATTGCTTGTAAATAAACATCTACATCTAATGCCGCAGCATGTTTTAGACAAGGATTAAGGCGGATGAGTGCTTTCTCTGCTGTTTCAGATTTTGTATGCCAAATAGGAGCAAATGTGTTATATATCTCTTTGGGTAATTTCTAAAACGAGCAGATAGCCTAATTTAGAGAGAATATGAAGTTTTAAGGATAGAAAACACTTCCCATCTCCTTTTAATTCTGCTTTACGACTTTTAAAGATCTCAAGTAATATATTTTAAATAATGAAGATTATGCATTGATTCATGCTTTTTTTTATTGCGTTCTTGAATGAGGGAACACCCCTCACGTAAAACAGAACGCCATTGGTTTGCCAATTCACGGTTTTTTAAAAGAAACATCTCTCAAAGAGCACCCAGGCCCATTTTACGGCGATGTCCGTGAATGGTATAACGATAAAGCTATTGAGCAGTGCCATCTTTAAGTTTATGAAAGAGCAAGCCGGCACCATCACACATTTTGCCAGCTCGTGGATGTTGCGACAGCCCTTAGTACTTAAGACGATTCATGAGAGGTATTTTTAGTCTTTTCTTAATAGTTTTTTACCTACATGCTAGTCTTGCTTGTGGTGTGTAAACAAGTGATTTTAATTGATTCAACATACATAGATTTGAAATGAGGAAATCTTACGATATTCGGGTCTTTAATTCAATATGAATAACGATATATTATCATTATAAATCAATGTCTTGTCCAATAGTTGATGGGTCGTATGTTTACTTTTTTTTCTTGTTTATTCACGAAGCTGCATTTCTGCAATCAATTTTCATCAGGTGAGAATCTACTTTATGATCAAAGTTGGCCACATTGGAAGGAGGAATCTTGACCATGTGGTTACGTTCAGTATGCTCAAACTTAACAGGAAAACTCTATCAATCGACCATAATGGAGAAATGCACCGTCACTCAACCGATGAAGCCAAGAGATCATTCAAGCATAGCTTTTGTTTGTCATTATGTGTCCCTAAAAATTTGTGTTGGATTTCCATAAGTTTTATAATTTTTATCTCCTTTCCCTCTTTAGATTATCTGATGCAGCATAAAATATTTTTTCGAATATTATTGAATGATTTTTACCATTATCACCAACTTAAAGCTTTAGAATCAATGGTGATCATAGAGCTATTTGCAATTTCGTTTATTAACGGGCTAAATTCGTTTTATCTACACCAGAGGTAACAAAAACTTCAGTTTTTCTTGTGCAATGTGCTCATTTAAAATTAATATCATGAATATTTATCTATTACTATAATCAGAATAAAGGTTGGCGTAATAATTGAATATCATTCATGCAACGCTTTTTTATGGCTAAGGCCTTTTAGGTAAATGGATAGCCCCTGTAAAATAAATAAAGGTGCGCAAAAGCCTATAAATACACACAGGACGTATAATATAGAAAATGAAAAAAATTTTCCTGCATATAAAAGTACAATAGAGAATAAAGCTGTTATGATGCGTACACTGGCATCGCCTGCCAAAATCACCTCGGCTAAATTTTCACTAGGTGTGATAGCTTGTCCAATTGTTATTCCCGATATCCTAAAATAAAATTGCCCAATACCTAATAAAAATCCCATAATATAAAGGGAATATTGAGTAAAATTTAAATATAAAACAAAAGAGATTGCGATCACGGCAAAAGCCGGTGCCCCCCATACAAAAAAACGAATTAAAGATGGAAATTTCCGTAAATAATAAGATGAGATAAGACCATTGATCACAAAACCCAGTGCTGACAAAGCAAAAATAGAATTTTGAATAGCTGTAAATTTTATATTATCTGATGTTATAGAAGCAAGAACAAGTGGCAATAAAACAATAGGCCCCGTATAGAGAGAATTATTCAAAATACGATTAATCGTTAAAAACCGCAACGCAGAAATCCGCCAAAGGCATCTAAAACCAATTCCATAAGCCTTTTGAGATGGCGTTTTTAATAGCTCTTTTACTCTGTTTAGGTGTTGTATAGACTTTATACGAAACCATAAGCTGGCATTCAAAAGATAGATAAATACAATAAAGGCTATGGCTATTTTGTGCCCCAAATGCGCAATTATAAAATATATAAGCAACGGGGATATAATAACAAAAAACTGACAGCAACTAGTATAAAATGCAAAAATTCCAGCTTTTTGTTTGGGAGCTGGAACCAGCAGATTCAAGGCACTATTGTTATTTGGATTATCAGCCCCCATCAGTAGAGCGAGTAAGAAAAACACAAATAAAATAAGCATTGAGTTGTTTATGAATAATAAGAAAGACAATAAACAAGCGCAAATAATTTGGCTATAAAACCCAATTATAAAGCCTTGATAGTGCACCAACACATTTCCCAAACATAAGCCAGCAATTCCAATTGCGATTAAATTAACGACATTTAAAGCAGCAGATGCTTCTCCAGTTGTATCTTGGAATTGTAATAAAGAAAGGCCGATAGATAATACACCACTCGTACAGAAACTTGTCAAACTTCCAATCAAAATCATAAGAAAGACGGAATTACGCAACATTTTTTATGATCCCAGACAGAGCACTAAACCATTTTGTGATTTCCTCTGTTGTCAAATGTAGCTCGGTACTTAATCCGAATTTTTCATAAAAGTTTAGTTCAAATGCGTTATAGGCACTTATTTTTTGAAAGTCATCTGTCAGCATGAATTCTATACTTGGTAACGTTGTACCTATAGATTGAGATAAATAATAGGAAATTACTTTCCAATACATATAGGTACGCTCTCTTGCCAAATAATTTTCCAAGGCATATTTCAAGTGACAACCACTTAAAATATATTTCGGACAATGGTGCAACGGATAATAAATACAAATAGCACCGGCTTCATGTCCGAGACAAGAAGAGATATTAATATTTTTATCATTTCATAATATTATAAAAACGCTCAGTGAGCAGATCTTCCAAATTTAGTCTAGTCACAACAAGATTGGTTGCTAATTTTTGAGCAACATGAGACCAAGCCAATCTTACTACTAAAGTTCCAATAACCTTTAAGTCAGATTCTGGATAAGCTTTTTTTTAATTTTCCACCCATATGTCTCTGTGACATATAATAATTGGCTCATCTCGTCTGAATGAACAAGATGTAATTCTAAACCAATATTATCACAAAGTTTTGAGCTCTTGAATTCTCCATATCCTAACCTGGTATTCTTAAATCATAATAGAAACTAAAGAATTTTTAAGTATTCCAACTTTTATTAAACTTTGTAACAATCTATTGGAATCTCCCCTTCACTGACTTCGACAATTATTTTCTCACCACTATAAGAACAAAAAATTATCTTTGAATTTGCTTACTTTTAGAAAAAAAATGAGCAATACTCTTCCTTAACTAAAAGAAACACGCTCTATACCTTTTTCTTTATGATTATCAAAAAACTATCCCGTTATAATTTAACCATCCATTATTAGGATAAATATTCTGCGTTTAGCCTAATAAACTGTTATAATCAATGTTTCTCTCTGTTCTAAAAGTCAGCGCTTTTCATTCTAGAGATACTCATAATTGCTGTAAAATCTTTCCCCAAAAGGCTTCCCTAAACATTGCTATTAACACGATCATCCTGAGAAGTTTTATACATACACACTGCATTCTATGTATTTTTTGGAAAATCCCTTTGAATCTCTATCGAGCCTTGTTTTGGCAGTATCATTTTTAATATATCATAAATATTTTTATTTAATTTAATTTTAGAAAACTTAGTCATTATCGTGTTTCATTAGATGATATGAGAAAGGTAGGGATTCAATAGTGTTGCCTTGCAGAAAATATTGCGTCCATTCTCTATTTTGGAGTTTGCTATATTTTCTTAAAATAAGGAGATTTTGTGATAATATAAAAAGGTTCAGTCCTTTTTCCTACAACGAGAATACATTTTGTTCTGTAGAGAGAAGACTTAGAAAAAACACTTAAGCTGGAAAGTTAACATAAATAGAGAACTTACTTAATTCTGTTTATATGGGATGGGGTATTGCAAACTATAAACGTAGGCTCCCCATGAAAGCAGAACTCCCATAGAGGATTGTCCATATTTTTTGGTATATGCTTAGGCCATTCTCGGTTGTCAAAATCTCGCAAATCTTTAAGTATAGACCAGAATTTTTCTCTATAAAATTCGATACTTTGTATGGGGGCAGGCTCCTCGAATGCAACAAAAGATGTGTTCTTTCCAAAACTTTTATAGTTATCGCAATAAGTTATCATGTCTTCCATCATATTTTTTGAAGTCAGCTTGTTGTAGAACTCAAATCTAAGCATATTTTTTGAGTATCCATTTACACCGAATAGGCAGGGAAAAGGTCTAATTGTGTTATTCATGGTTGCATCGAATTCTTTAAAAACGATCTGCTTCCATTTTTAATATTTGTCTATATTTTCAATTATTTGCGCTGCTGAATCCATGTTTTCCTCCCAATTGTTGTATTTTATAGGAAATTGCTACGAATGATCCTCTCCAAAGCTGATAATTCATCATCATTGTGTCCCCAAATTGCTATAATAGCTGGGCAGGTATTTAAATCGATGGTTAGGGGGAGGGGCTCGTTTTCTTTAAAAAAAAGCGTAAAATGAATCACATTTTCCCAAGAATGAAGCTTTTGCCGCCATACGTTAACATCTTTTATAATATGACCGTCGATCTCGTTGATAAGGAAGATAATACGCCCTTTTTTCTTAAAGCGACTTGGGGTTTGCGAAAACACGCCTGCAATAAGGTTAACGGAGCTTTCAAGTAAACCATCTTCATAGCAATGCGCGAACAAGGTGGGTGCAATTCCTCCGTGGAGGCGGGCTCCTACTTCGATCATCACTGGACCACGAGCTGTTTGCATGATTTCCATGTGCGCAGGTCCATATTCAATCCCCAGCGCGCGAATGCATTGTTTTGCATAAGAGATAAGAGAGGCATAAGAGGGATCTTGAGAATCAAGCACATCAAGCGTTTCATAAACAAAAGTACTTCCATTATGAATACCTTTTTTATATCGTGACAAACTACATATTTTTATAGCCTCTCCCTTTACAACGGCATCGACGATGTATTCCTCTCCCTCCAATCTTTCTTGGAGCAAATAGGCCTCGTTAGGTGCGCCAAAAATATTTTTTTTCTTCCAGTTGATTTCAGAGGCCCACGTTACTACTTCCTCAAGATTAGAGAAAAACAAAACACCATCACTCCCTGCAGAATCATTTGGCTTTACCACATAGCCGCTGTGGCTTTCAAAGCCATCGAGAGTACAATCGTTTTTTGTAAGAATTTTTGATCGGATGTAAGATAAACCATTTTCACAAAGACGTTTTTGCATCGCTGCTTTTTTCCGTCGCCAATCGGTAGTCAAGGGGTTATTCCCAAGACAACCATAATAAGCCGCCAATTGCTCTGCACAATAGATACCTCTTTCGGCACCCGCTATTACAGCCTCTATCGTGCCGATAGGAAAACGTTTCTTTATCTCATCTACACTATGAAGCTTCGCTTCTGCCATGCCCTTTCCCTGATAAGAAAGCATAAAGTGTGAAAAAGGAGCTGCTTGAGAGACAAGACCATAACAAGCATAGCCTAATTTTTGCAAAGCAGGGCCATAGAGGGCACCCGTGGAGAAAGGGTCGACAATAAGAATAGGTTTTCTCATACTTTGTTCCGCTGTAATAAAAGGAAAAGAACATAAATAAAGATTATCAACCCTATAAGGGGCAGAAGATAAACAGCTGCTTGAGGACCCATAAGGGCAGAGCTTGTAAGAAGACCAAGAATGACATAACCTGCCGACTGGGAGAGAGTATAAAGCATGCCGCTATAGCTTCCCACCAGCTCTGCTTGAGCCTCTGTTTTGGTCGCTTCAATCGTATGTTTGCGGGCATTAATTCGCATGGTATTCATTGAAAAGCCAATAAAAAAGCAAAAGACCACAGCCAAATAGGGCGATTGTGTGGTGCTAAAAATAAGATCAGCTACGCTCAATATAAGGGCTGGGAGAATAAATTCAAAACGAGGGATTTTGATAAAAGCAGCCAAAAAAGCGCCCATGCCCGCAACCGCACTGCAAAGTCCATAATATTCAGAGCCAAAATTTTTCACACTCTGAAAAAGAATGGTTGCCAGCGTATTATAAGCGCAAATATGAAAGCCAATAAGTCCTATGCAGACGCATAAAAGTTTAAGTTCACGGGAGAGCTCATCCGCTTGCGGTGTAGGTGCTGGCTTCTTACCAGTTGCAAGTGCTGTGGTATCTGTAGCGTTGTATTCATCGCAAAATATAATATATCCGGCTATAAGGCTTATAATGATGTCAAATACACAAAGTGTCACAATCAAACCATTATAACCGATTTCAGCCGCTGCCCCTCGAGGGCTGGTCGCTTCTAAGAGATAACCACTTAGTGCTGCTCCCAAAAATGCGCCAATTTGCACCACTGTTTGCATAATGCGGGAAGCCTTTTGGGCGCTAATATAACCACTAAGTGCTAGTTTAGTATTATAAGTCTCGAGTGTGCTTAAGGTAATCAAAGAGAGATAGCCGATAGAGATAGAGACAGCGATAAAACCAAAGGGGGAATCAGCGTAATGGAAAAGAGCAATCAATAAAAGAAGGCTATAGATAATGATCCGCCTTTTGTATAAATCGACCAACCGCAGTGAGGCTTTAATGCGCACAAGACCGCTTTTTTTCAGAAGATAGGGCATAAGGGTGCCCAAAGCCATGGTTACGCCCAGGAAAACCGATGAGGATGTTATGCGATAAGCATTCCAAAGATTACTTAAAAATAAAACCATATCAGAAAGATACAGCAGGACAACAAGCCCATAAAACCGAAACATCAGTTGTTTGTGCACATTATCCCCCCATGTTAAATACACATGCTATAAATTATACATTTTTACAAAAAGCTAATATATATGTTGTTAGGCATGTCAAGTTTTTTCGATAGAAGCATGATACAGATTTGAACGATAACGTTTCTCATAGCGATAGCTAATTTTGGAGAAACTGAGAGCGGAGGCGGTTGGTATTTTTACTGTATCTCTTGTGAGTTGCTTTTCCAATGAGGAGTTTCTTCGCTAAATGACCAGTATAGCTATGTTCTTGGGAGGGCTGTGTTTGCACTCTTAAGATTTCCTCCATTTATACTCAAGGTTTAGGTTTTTCTATTGACCGTTGTTAGATGTTGTTGTGACAATAAACTTCGTTATCTATCAGAAACATTTATGGCATTAGCGCTAAGGTATTGTATTAAAGCCTTTACATAGTAGTCTTTTTATAGGGAGAAGGTATTATTGGTTCAGTTTTAGGAGGCTTTATTACGGCTGATTTGGGCGTCGTCGTTGTTTGAGGTCTTATTATAATATTCTTAGTTTCAGTTTATGAATATACCGAAAAATATAGTGAAACATTTGATTCAAACGCTTTTGCTAGGCATATTTCAATATCTCAGCGATGTTTTCCAAGAATTGCTCTGCTGCTTTTTGACGGGATCGGATATCAAATGCTTATAGCGAGGGCAGTGGTTTGAGAAAAGATAGAGTTGATTTCATTATCTTCCTATGGAGCGCAATCTAGTAGCAGCTCTTAAGGGACAATAATATACTGAGATCGAACTCATTTCTATACACTTACACGACGCTATAGGAGTAATCCTCAGAAACTCTACTAGAATTCGTCAAAAAATGACAGGTTATGGAGTGTGAACAAAAAAATATATTTTTTACAAATACTTAATCTCATTTTAAGTTGTCTAAAATATAACATTATCTTAAAACTAAGTCTATATACCGCCATTTATCATAAAGTTAATAAGTTATACAAAATGCGGGAGTATTGTGTTTTTCTGTTTAGAGACGAGTTAAAAAACACCTTATTAAACATTAAGAGATTTCAGATATAAAACAATTTAACTTATGGAAAGTATATAGACAAAATGTATCTTGATAAAAAAGTTTATAACTCCATGTGGTCTTCAAAGAAATTTTCTGGTTCTTTTATTGTCTTATGCGGGTTTGATGGGAGTGGTAAGACAACACAAACAAAAGAAATTGCACGCCATTACTCAACAGAAAAACATATAATACAAACTTTTCAACCCAGTTATTGGTATAGAAATAATCCAGAAATTAGAGATTACTTAGATAATGGAAAAGCAATTGATCCGTTGCTTTTAGCACTCTTATCAGCGACAGATAGACGCAAATATACGCTTGAAATTATTGAACCTTCCTTAACGTCATCGCAAAATTTATTAATTAGCGATCGATATGTTTATTCTAGTCTTGCTTATTTTTATGCTCGAGAGCTTTCTGTTGAAAGTGTCGTTAAATTAAATCAATCTATTCCAAGACCTCATATTACATTTTATCTTCATTTACCGCCCATTACTATACTGGAACGGTTGCAGAAAAGGGATAGTTTAAACTTAAAATATGAAGAAAAACTCTCTTTTATTGAAAAAATTTACAAAGTATACAAAGTTTTATCGGAAATAGATGAGCGGTTTATAACAATTGATGGAACTACTCCTGTTTCTTTAATTCATCATCAAATACGACATCATATAGATAAGTTTTTTTGATTATGAATAAAATCATTTATTAATCAATTTATCCACGATAAATCCTCCTTTATGTATTCTTACTCTAAATCTGAAACTTTAGAGATGTGATTGCAATAATTTAACTGCTCAGGAAAAATATCACGTTATATATTTTAATTAGAAAACTAACTGTAATGGGCTTGTTTTAAAAGATTTAGAGAAGGGGAGTAGAAAAATTAGCAATATTTATTGTGAGGATAATAGTATGTTTATTCTTTTAGAGACGAAGTGTGGTGATAGAAGAACGACATGGAGGAATATACTCGAGCATATTTTAGTGCACAGAATAATAAGGACAATAATGTGAGTGAAGCTTCCATACCGTAAAATTGTTTCACATATGTATAAAGGTGTAGCTTCTGAATAAAACGCACATAAAATATTAATTTTGTTTTTGTCCATAAATGTTCCGTTTTCATAGAAGAATTAATCATAAAACAGCACAAAGATTGTAAAAGCCTCAAAAAAGAAATTTTGCTTTCTTAAATTTAATGATCTAAAATAAAAATTGTAAGAATGCCTGTTTTTAAACAGGATGTATCATGCATATCGACTGGTATTCATTTTAGAGGATAATTTATGTTCACTTCAAATTTGAAGGAACGCATTGCTTTATTTGAAAATAGAACTTTTCTCTATTTTACTTTGAGCGGCTTATTTGCTACATTTGGAAGTGGACTAAATTATATTACATTGTCATGGCTCGCTTACAATCAGACGGGCTCAATCCGTGGTATAGCGTTGATGATGCTTTTTCTTTGGACGCCTGGCATTATTTTTGCGCCTATTTTTGGCATATTGGCAGATAAATATAACCGTAAAACGCAGATTATTATTTCAAATCTTGTGAGAGGTTTGGTAATTGTAAGCTGGGTAATGCTTTGGCATTTTGGTATAGAAATTGAATTGATGGTCTTATCTGCTCTTTTGGGTATTTTTATCCCTTTTTATATGCCATCAGCTATTTCTTTAATTCAAAGTATTGTGCTGAAGGAACAGCTCATCAATGCAAATGCAACCATCGATATGGTTTATGAACTTGGCACTATCGTAGGTATGGGCTTAAGTGGATTTATACTGTCCTATGCAGGAACAAAAGGAACTCTTCTAATAGGTGGTATATTCTTTATCATTGCTGGTTTATTTAATTTTGCAATGAAGGTACCTAAAAACCGAAGATCTAAAAAACAAAACCAGCAAAATTGGTGGGAAAATTATACAGCATCCCTTCATTATTTTAAACAGAATCCAGCTCTTGTTGTACCTTATATAAGCCAGATGATTATTATGACTCTTTTGATGACCGTTCCTGTTATTCTCGTTCCTTATATACAAGAGGTTTTACATGCGGATAACAGGACCTTTGCAATATTTGAGGTGCTTTATTCTATGGGTGTATTGACAGGTGCGTTTTTTTCACCACTTCTTTGTAAAGTTTTATCCATAAGGAAAACATTAGCCATTTTATTAGCTTTTATGGCTATTGGCCTTGCTATTCTATCTGTTAATACACACAATTTTGTTGTTTTTCCTGTTTACTTTATGATTGGATTTGGACTTTCGAGTTGGGCTCTTTCGATTTCTTTATCACAACTCTCTTGTGATCCTGAATACCAAGGAAGATTGCAGGCAAGTTTTAATGGTATCTCTGGATGCTTGATCCTCGGAGTCTATCTCATTATGGCAAGCGATAACAGTAGCATATCACCTCAATCGATATATTTTTTTCAAAGCATTGTTGCGTTTGTTGGAATACTCATAGTGCTGTTTTATAAACATGAAAAACAATAAATTACATTTAAGTGTGGACAACATACGCTATTTTATAAATATTTACGCTGCAGTACATTTCACATTTTGCTTTTAAAGGAGAGTTGAGAAAATGTAAAAGTTGGTGCTTAATGAACAAAGCATAAATTGATGTATGCTAGAGAATACTCTCTATTTTTTGATAATGATCTAAAAGAATTGATGCGTTTCTTTAATTCATCTCACTGTTGTTAAGAAGACGAAAACGTAACACTTTAAATCTTCTTGAAAGTTTTTTGTCTAAGCGTAGCAGAAAGTAAAGCGATGAGGTAATATCGTATCATATGGGGAGAGTATTGTATTATTTTTGTTTTTCAAAATCCATATGAAAAATTGTATCAATTTCATCTTCATTGGAATGAGTATTTCTACGACGATGCAAGGTTTGCACAATCTCTTTTTTTAAAACAGCATCTGTTTCACTTAAACGGTGAATACTGAGTTCCAATTCAAGAGATAACGCCAAATCCACGCACAGTTTAAGCTCTTCTCCAATGTCGAAACCGCGTTGATAGTCGTCATAAAGACCAACCAGTGTATCAGATAATTCTTTATCGCATAAAGAGGTCATGCTTAATTCCTCAACGTTGCGGGTTTCCATGCAGCTTTTTTAAGTATCACTCCACTATCATCACTTAAAATTGCCATGTATACGAACCTCATGGTTTTGTCAATTTTCTGCAAAATACGCGCTTTTAAATCAAAGCCTATTAAAGATTTTATTACTCCAAGATTTTGAAGCGCCCAATTGTAAATATGGATGGCAATGTGTTTACTATAGAATTTATAGCATTTAAAATACATTGCCAAAAGGCTTTTAATATGCGTAGAGGAAGAGTATTCTGACGATAAACCAAACACCCTGAAATCTCTATTGCCAGTTACAGCTAAATCAGTGCTATTAATATATAAAATAAGCAAACAGGGTTTGTAAACGTCTAACTTTTTAATAACGAGTGATAATCTCATTTTTTGTAGAATACCAATTATTTTGCCTATTTTATATTGATTTTTAGACATTGATAAACTTTTTACCTTATAAAAACCTATGGGAAATGCATTAGCATATTTTTGTAATAAGATTTCAGTGGTATATTACACAGCATGAAATGAAGAGAATCGTATTAGGCTTTTTGCTTTTGAAAGAATATGACTGCAACTTTTGAGAAAGCAGTTGGCAAGAATTGGCTTGGCATGCAAACTGATAGAGTTGGCAGGGGCGCATTTAGTTTTTTCATTGGCCTGTGTCCAAATGTTTTTGACTCTGGAAAATAGCCTCTGATAGGCTTGAGTTTTTCCAAGGTTATATTACAGGGGCGCAGCTCAGAAAAATACCACGGCGATTGCATTTTTGTAATTGTCATAATTTTCGCTCCTGCTTGAATGGATGCTGTAACATCCGTTTTTGTGGGGTTATGTATGTGATAACTGCTCTTCTTAAGGGGCAGTAATGATAGATGTAAATCAATATAATTATTTAGTCAGCAATTATATTGATTTTGGAGTGTTTTTTTGGCTCGTCCGGAAGCAAAACCTAAAACTGAGTTGGCAAAACGTTTTCGTGAAGTGCGTCACGCTCTTGGTTTTACAGAGCGTAAGCAGTTTGCTGAACATCTTGGTATCACTGCTGGCTCTATAGGAACTTATGAAACTGGTATAAGTGAGCCTACAGCCTCTGCGCTCTCCAAATATCAAGAAATTTGTGGTGTTTCATTAGATTGGCTAGTAACGGGAAATGGCGAGATGTTTTCAGATATGGCAAAGGCAAAAGCAGCTGGTTTTAAACCGCAGGCGATACCTGTTGGGCTGATGAAAAAGCTTGGACATTTAGCTTATACGACCTATCATGATGCAAAAATAACACTTTCTCCTGAAGATGTTGCGGAATTAGCAGCAGAGCTTTATGGAAGATTGCAAGAGCTTATTCAAAACCTCAATGATATAGAAGAAATCGAAGCCACTTTGCCGCTTTTAAAATTACATTTAAGACGTAAAATCGAAACTGAAAAACACCTCTAGAAATTTCATAAGATATGAACGAACAGCCTTTTAAAAAAATAAAACTTTTTTGATCTTCTGCTATATAACCAAGTTTGGAATGTGAAAATCTCACAATTTTTGAGTCTTTTATTCAACCTGAATAATAATAAATTATCATTATAAATCAATACATTGCTCTAATACAGATAAAAAGAATGACGAGTAGTGATACAAACAAAATTTCTACAAAAAGAAGCTAATATAGTGCCATTCCTGAAATATTTGTTGGTTGAAAAAAAGATACGGACAACAGTGAAAATACAGTGGGTTCTGTGAGAGGAAAGAGTTTAGAAAACAGCTTCTTTTCGGTTTGTGATATTAAAAAATTTATACAATAGTGAAAATACAATGACGATGTTTTGTTCCTATAGAAGGGTAACAGATATATAAGAGAGAAGAACGAAAGACTATTTATAGATGCGCTTTTGTCTTTTTATGAAGATGATAAGATGAGTACGTTAAAACTTTTTACAGAGCGTGCATCATTATATTTAAGACAGATTTCTTTCAAAGAGATGTATAGTATATTGAAACAGTTTACCTCGCAACAAAAAGTGAGATTATGATGATAATCATTATCTATTACATTGTGCGATAAGTTAAAAAAATCATAAATTTGTGCTTATAAGAACAGTTAATTTATTGAGAAGTATTTTTACAAATTTATAAAAAATAATTTTTACACTCTTGCCATTCTTCTGATGCGCTTTATTTGAAAAGTAGAATTGCTCTTTAGTGAAACTATTTTGTTAAGAGATAAATCGCAGTGTTTTTGAATGGAGATTACGGTATATTTTCAAAGTCTTGTGTTTTTATTTATTTTTTAGCTTGAATCCCTCTAGCTAAAAGGGTTGGGGACTTTTCTAGATTCGATGTTGTTGCAGAGATTTTAGGTCGATGCCGGATAAGTATCGGTATCGTAGGGGGGAGTTTTGTCTTGATTTATTGGTTTTTGAAGTGCGCAAACTAAGGGTTTTGCCATGTGTGTTTTCGCGCGTTGTGATGATGTTGAACTCTGTAGGAGGAGATTCTTATGAAAAAAAAATATTCCACACCAAATTTAATTAAAGTTGTCTCTCTTAGTACGGTAATGGCCACACTCTTATCGAGTGTTTCTCCTGTTTTTGCTGCTAATCTTGCGATAGTAGGAGGGACGAGTCAAAGTACACCTGGTACTGGTGTTGCATATCTACACGGTAGTCATGGTAGTGTTGTGTTGGCTGGTGATGATGACTACTGTGGTGCAGACAACGTTATTGGTCGTGGCGGCAAACAACAAGAGAGAGTTGGTGAAAGTCAACGAATAACCGCACAAGAACAATATGAGCGATTTATTGGTGAGAAAGTTTTTAATGGTCGTAAACCTTATGGCACGACCACTGAAAAGGTTACTTGGACTGGTGATGGGACATTAAGTGATCCCACTAAAGGTTATATGGGGGGACTTACTCGTGGTATCATTAATGCTATGCCTGAGGCTTATGGTGTTTATTCTTTTGCAACGGGTTGTGGATCTGCAGCGACGGGTAATTATTCAACCGTATTTGGTGCAGGTGCGACAGCAAAGGCAGGGGGTGCACAAGCTTTTGGTGTTTCCGCACTTGCAAGTGGTATAGCAAGTGTTGCTATGGGTGTAGGCTCAGAAGCATCGGGCAAATCTTCAGTTTCTATTGGAGGGCTTGCAACTGCATTAGGTACAAATAGCATTGCTTTAGGTACAAAGGTAAAGGCAGAAAAGAGTTATACGATTGCTATAGGTACAGATGCTGAAGCTAAAGCTTCAGGTGCTATTGCAATAGGGGGCAGGCGCTCTGACAGAACCGAAGAAAATGATCCTAACAGAAAAGTAATCGCGAATGCTGAAAATGCGATTGCTATAGGTACGCAAGCTTATGCTGAAAAAGAAGATTCGGTTGCCATTGGTGTAAATTCGCAAGTGCTTGTTAAAGATGGTGTTGCTGTAGGTGGTGGGGCTATCTCTGATAGAGACAAGAATGTTGCTGGTTATGATCCTGTAACAGGTAAAGGGACAACAAAAACCAGTATAGCATGGAAGAGCACCACAGGCGCTTTTAGCGTTGGTGAAGTTGGCGGTCGTGGTAATGGTACGCTAACACGACAAATTACAGGGGTTGCAGCTGGAAGTGAAGATACTGATGCGGTAAACGTGGCGCAACTAAAAGCTATGAAAGATATCATAGCAGGGGGAGGGGGGTGGAAACTTTCTGCTAACGATACCGATCCGACAGATGTGAATTCAGGCAATACTGTAGATTTTTCAGTGAAAAGTGAAAAAGAAGCGGGAAAAGACAACTTAAAGATTGCAAAAAACACTGCAGATAATAAGCATAAAATTGAATTTACTTTAAATGATCATCTTAAATTGACGCAAGTCACCACAGGCCAAAGCACGATGAGTGATGATGGCTTTTTTGTTAACGGTGAAAGCGGTTCACGCATGACTGTAGACGGCTTTTTTATTAATGGTAATGATGGTCCAAGCATGACTATTGATGGTATTGATGCAGCCAAGCAAAAGATCACAAACGTAGCAGATGGGTCTGAACCTAACGATGCAGTGAATTATAAACAGTTGCAAGAGGTGAAAAACGCGAACAAAACGAGTTGGCAGCTTGCTGTTAACGGTGGAAATGCTACGGCTATTGGTCCAAATGGTACAGTAAATTTTCAGTCAGTTGACAATAAAGGTACAAAAAATATCAAGATCGAAAAAGATAATGATCACAATGTCACATTTGATCTAGCTGATGATATTCAGGTAATGACTGTCACAGCAGGAGACAGCATTATGGATGCTGCTGGCTTTAGATTTGACGGTGATGAGGGGCCGAGCATAACTGTTAATGGCATTCATGCTGGTAATAAAACGATTAAAGGAGTAGCGGCAGGGGAAGAAGATACTGATGCTGTAAATTATAAGCAGTTGACAGAGGTAAGAACACTTGCTGAAGCAGGCTGGAAACTTTCTGTTGATGGTAACAATGCTACAGATGTTAAAGCTGGGAGTACAGTAGATCTTGTTGCGGATGCGGGTGAGGACGGAAGCAAAAATATAAAGATTGCAAAAGACAGTAATAAAGTTACATTTTCTTTGAATGATAACCTTAAGCTTACGAGTGTCACGACAGGCAACAGCATTATGAGTGATGAGGGCTTTAAGTTTATTGATGGTAATGGACCAAGCATAACTTTGAATGGTATTAATGCTGGTGATAAAAAAATTACAGGAGTAGCTAAGGCAGAAGGCAATACTGATGCTGTAAATTATGAACAGCTGAAAGAGGTAAGGACACTTGCAGAAAATGGCTGGAAACTTTCTGTTGATGGTAACAATGCTACAGATGTTAAAGCTGGGAGTACAGTAGATCTTGTTGCGGATGCGGGTGAGGACGGAAGCAAAAATATAAAGATTGCAAAAGACAGTAATAAAGTTACATTTTCTTTGAATGATACTCTTAAGCTCACGAGTGTCACGACAGGCAACAGCATTATGAGCAACGATGGCTTTAAGTTTGTTGATGGTGGTCCAAGCATAACTATGAAAGGTATTGATGCTGGTGGCAAAAAGATTACAAAAGTGAAAGCTGGTACTGATGATACTGATGCAGTAAATTATAAACAGCTGAAAGACTTTACAGCGGGGATGGAAACGGGTTGGAAGCTTTCTGTTGAAGACGGAGAAGCTACAGATGTTGAAGCAGGAAGTACAGTAAAGTTTGTTGCAGTTAAGCATAAAGACGATGATAATAATGAGAGTGAGAACACAAATATAAAAATTACCAAAGGTGATAACAATGAAGTAAAGTTTGATTTAAGCGAATATATTAAAGTTGGTCGTGTAGAAACAGGGGACAGCAGAATGAGTAATGCCGGTTTCATGATCAAAGATGGCCCAAGAATGACCAAGGGTGGTATTCATGCCGCCAATACAAAAATTACAGGAGTCGCAGATGGTAGCAATGAGCATGATGCTGTTAATCTTTCACAATTATATAAAATGAAGTTTGAGATAGAAGACAATAGTCTTGTTAAATGGAGTAAAAGTAAAAAAAATATTACCATTGGTGCTGAAAAAGAAGGTATCGAAATCAATATTGCGAACTCTGAAGGCAAGGATCGAATTATTTCTGGCGTTGCAGTTGGAAAAGTCAGTTCCGATTCAACAGAAGCAATAAATGGCCATCAGCTGTTTAGTTATATTACTAATATAGTGGATTTTTTTGGTGGTAAGGAGACAGATATACTTAATGGTATCAAACCAACTTTTATGGTTCAGAATACAAAACACGACAATGTAACGGATGCTTTCGCTGCTGTTGATACTTCTATCACAGATATTTATAGTCAGATTAATAATGTAACAGAAAATAGTCTTGTTAAATGGAAAGAAGATCAGAAGCTTATCACTATTGGTGCTGAAAAAGGCGGTACGAAAATTGATATTACAGGTACTGAGGGAGAGCGAACCATTGCAGGTGTAAAAAATGGTGAAATTTCCAAAGACTCTATGGAAGCTGTAAATGGTAGTCAAATTAATACAATCTCTGGAGATATTGCAAAATTCTTTGGTGGTGGTACTTCATTTGAAAATGGTGTGTTTGTTGGACCACAGTATAATTTATCTACCGTTTCTGCAGATGGTAAGGTAGAACAGAAAACCTTTGAAAATGTTGGTGATGCTTTGACTGGGCTTGATGCGAATGTCAAAAATGTGAATAGTCGTTTAACACATGTAGTCAATAATTTTACTGAGGAAATTCAGGGTCTCTCTAAAGATGCTTTATTGTGGAGCAGTTCTGAGAGTGCATTTGTTGCACTTCATGAAAAAGATGGACAGAAGACAGATAGTAAGATTAAGTTCCTTGCGGATGGCGATATTTCAGGAGATTCAACAGATGCAATAAATGGTTCTCAACTTTATAAGATGGGCGATAAGATTGCGAATTATTTTGGCGGTGGTGCTAAATATGAGAATGGAGAATGGACGGGGCCTGTATTCAAAGTTTCTCGTAACGATCCTGATGGTAATATTGTTGAGAATAGGTATACGAATGTTGCTGATGCTTTTGAAGGTGTCGATAGTTCTATTACGGATATCTATAATCAGATTAACAATGTAACAGAAAATAGCCTTGTAAAGCAGGAGGGAGAAGATGGTCTTATTACTGTGGGTAAAGCAACCGGTGGTACTGAAATCAGCCTTGTAAATAAAGATAAGCAAGAAAGAACACTTTCCGGTGTAAAAGATGGAGAACTTTCTCGAACATCTACTGAAGCAGTAAATGGTTCACAACTTTTTGCTACGAATGAGAAGGTTACAACTGTTACTGATAATCTTAAAACAGTCGCTCAAAATACATCGAAATATTTTGGGGGTAGTACAGATGTACTGAATGGTGTAGAACCAGCTTTCCTTATTCAGGGGAAGACCTATCATAATGTTACGGAAGCGTTTACAGGTGTTAATACTTCTATCACAAATATTGATAATAAGATTTCCGATGTGGTAAAAAATAGTCTTGTTAAGCAAGATGGAGGTGCATCAGGTATTATTACTATTGGTAAGGATACCGCTGGTACTGAGATCAATATTGCAGGTGTTGGTGGTTCAGGACGTAAAATTTCTGGCGTGCGGGAGGCAGAAAATGGTGATGAAGCTGTTAACAAAGACCAACTTGATAAAAGCATAGATAAGATTTCTAAAGATATTGAGACAGTAACTGCTGCTGCGGTTCTCTATGATAAGAATGACGATAATAGTGTTAATTATGGTAGTGTAACTTTGGGCGGCGATAAGAACAACGGACCAGTTGCTCTTCATAACGTAAAAGATGGTAGCATTTCTGAAAATTCCAACGATGCAATCAATGGTAGTCAGATTAATAAAATATCAGCAGATATTGCAAAGTTTTTTGGTGGTGGTGCAAAGTTCATTAACGGTGCTTTTGAAGGGCTGAAATATACTTTATCCGCTATTGTAGGTGGTGAAGTAGGGAAGGCTAATTTTTACAATGTTGGTGATGCTTTAACAGGTCTTGATAAAAATGTTCAAGATGTGAATCAACGCTTAACGAATGTATCCAATGAGTTTAACCAGAAAATTGAAGATTTCTCTAAAGATGCTTTACTGTGGGATGATGAGGAAGAAGCATTTGTGGCACGTCATGAAAAAGATGGTAAGAAAACAAACAGCAAATTGAAGTATCTTTTAGATGGTGAGATTGCTCAAGGTTCAACAGATGCCATTACGGGCAACCAACTTTATTCCATGAATAACCAACTTGCAAATTATTTCGGTGGCGGTGCCAAATATGAGAATGGCAAATGGACAGATCCTACTTTTAAGATTGTTCAAGTCAATGCTGATGGTACGACTGTTGAGACAGAGCATCATAATGTCGCTGATGCTTTTGGTGACGTCAATAAAAATATGTCAAATATTAATAACCGTATTGATGATGTCATCAACAAGGTCGATTCAGATGCTTTAAAGTGGAATGATAAAGAAAAAGCCTATGATGCTGGTCGCGATGGAAAGCCGAATAAAATTATCAATGTAGCTGATGGTAAAGTTGAAAAAGGCTCGAAAGATGCCGTCAATGGTGGGCAACTTTGGGAAACCAATGAACGTGTCACTGGTGTCGAAAAAGATGTGAAGCATCTTACCAACAGAGTTGATACCATTTCCAATACGATTGCTGATATTGGTGATACAGTTATCAATATTGATGCCAAAGTTGATAACATCAATAATAGAGTTGACGGCATTGAAGAGGATGCTGTTCGTTATGATAGAGATGAAAACGGCAAAAAAACCAATAAAATCACATTAGCGGGGGGGGATGCCAGTGAACCTGTTCTGATTGATAATGTAGCTGATGGTAAAATTGAAAAAGGCTCGAAAGAGGCTGTAAATGGTGGTCAACTTCATGATTATACTAAAGAACAGATGAAGATTATTCTTGATGAATCCAAGCAGTATACAGATCAACGGGTTAATAATATTGTGATTGATGCGATTGATGATGCTGTTGATCGGGCTAAGCAATATACAGATATGAAGTTTGATGTTTTAAACTATAGTATTGAGAGTGTGAAAAAAGAGGCAAGACAAGCAGCAGCTATTGGTCTTGCAGTGTCTAACTTACGCTACAATGATACACCTGGAAAATTAAGCGTTGGATTTGGTACTGGTTTATGGCGTAGTCAGTCTGCATTTGCCTTTGGTGCAGGTTACACCTCAGAAAATGGAAAATACCGCTCTAACATATCCGCAACAACTTCTGGAGGTCACTGGGGTGTAGGTGCGGGATTCAATATGACATTGAATTGATAATAAACAAAATACATAAAAATTCCTTTTCACCCCTGTCTCATGAGGCAGGGGTGAATTGTTGTTACGTATGTAAAAAAATATATATAAATTGATAAGCGCTAACGATAAATACAGGTTTAAAAAACAGAAAAACCGGACGCTTTCAAAAAAATGAACTTCTTATTTCAAAATAAGATAATAAGTTTTTCCATAAATTATAAGTTCATTATTTTTTCTTTAATTTTTAAATCTGAAAAATCTGTAGCACTCTACAGATAGAAAAAAACCTTTTGCTCTCTACAAATCTATTAAAAAGCTTTCTACTAAGATAAAAGTACACATTCAAATGTATTTCAACTTTACTGGAAGAAGTTATAAAACAATCCACTAAATCAACTCTACCCCTTGCAAAAAACAAACAATAAGTTTAAAAGTTAAAAAAACTAATCACCACAAAGAAATTTACTTTCTTAGGAAATGTAAAAGAGCAAAACACATTAACCATAAAAGCTAAAAACACAACTTCTCTCTCTTTGCAGTCCGGTACTAAATTTTTGAATACGTTTAGAAAAACCAAATTTAGGAAACTTTATAGCGTTTAAATGTGTCTTTTTTGTGTTTATAGTTATTTCTTTCATTGGGGAGTTCATTATGAAAAAATTATATACAAAATTAGCAGGGAGCAATTTAAAATTTTCCCGTTTTCCTTTTATTAAAGTCCTATCCTTGACTTCAATAGCTGCACTTTTAGCCAGTATTTCCCCTGTTTTTTCGAATGATCTTGATTCAGGAGAAGAGATTTCTGCAAACATAAGGAACACTGCTGAGATATATCCACAAAGTATTGTCTCTGTTTATGATAGCTATAACAGTGATTTGGATTCTTCTAGTGCATCACAGGAAAATTATTTAACAGCGCTGAATGTTTCTTTGACATCCAAGGTAAGTGCTGCTGATGACTATGCAAATTTTTTAACCAAAACTCTTACTGGTGTGAGCGATTATAGTCCTATAGTGAATGTTTTGGCAGAAGCCAGCGATTCAATACGTTCAATTGATATGAATGCTGGAAGTAAAAAAATAACAAGAGCAGCTTTAACTCCAAGAGTTGTAACGGGCGGTCAAATGACTAGGGATGGGAATTTGGGTAATCCTCTTGTCCATGGTGAACGAGCTCAGGGAGAAGCTCATGATGCTATTGTTTACGGGCAGGTAGCGCAGACGAAGGCTGACCAAGGGATTGCAATCGGCTTAACTGCTTTAGCCGGTAGGAGTAGAGATACTAAAAATAGCATTGCAATCGGCTCTTCTCTAACCGATAGTTATGATGAAAAAGAGAGAACAGTTTCATTAGGTGATTTTTCAATAGCCTTCGGTAGTAAAGCACATAGTTATGCAAATGAAGCGATTGCTATGGGGTACAATGCATATGCACAGGAGCAGGCGCTGCAGGGAATTGCTATAGGCGCTAGCTCTAATGTGACGGTTGCGGCAGGTGTTGCTCTAGGAAGCGATTCTATATCCGATAGGGCTGCTGGTGAGCTTGGCTACACTTCTTTGTTGCAGGGGCCTGCAACAAACGTTGAGGCGCAATGGAAAAGTACGCGGGGCTCAGTTAGTGTTGGTGATTATAGTAAGGGTATAACCAGACAAATTACAGGCGTAGCAGCTGGTTCTAATGTTACCGATGCAGTGAACCTTAGACAGTTGCAGGACTTAGAACAAGTTGTAAGACAAAACGGTTGGAAATTCTCTGTTGGAGATAAAAATGCTACAACTGTTCTTATGGATAGCGCGGTAGATTTTTCCGCTGGAAGTAGCAACCTAAATATTACAAAGGGCAAAGAGGACAATAAAGTAAAGTTTGATCTGGCTCAAGACATTGCACTGGAGAGCGTAAAGGCAGGTAAAAATACCTTCGATGCTACGGGCTTAGTAATTACTGATGGTCCGAAAATAACCACCGGTGGTATTGATGCTGGAAATAAAAAGGTAACGGGTGTTACATCTGGTGATCTTAGTGCAGATTCACAAGAGGCGGTAAATGGTAGTCAGTTGAATGTTGTAGCTACCCATATAGCTGGATATTTAGGCGGTGGTGTTAAATTTACGAATGGTCAATGGGATAATCCAGAGTTCAAAATTAAAACTTTAAATCCTGAGACGAATGAGATGGAAGAAGAAAGTTTTCCAAATGTAGCCAAAGCCTTTGAGGGTGTGGGTAAGTCTTATGTAAATCTTCACAATGAGATTAAAAAAGCTGCCGATGATAGTGTCTTTAAATGGCACGCCGAAACGGAGAGCATTACAATTGCTGCCAGTGAGGGAAAAGGTGGGCAAGAAAGTATTGCTATAGGTAAGCTTTCAAGTGCAACTGCTAACAATGGTATTGCATTAGGTGGTTCTGCAAATGTATCTGGTGAAAATAGTATTGCATTAGGTGGTTTTGCAAATGCATCTGGTGAAAATAGTATTGCATTAGGTGGACTTTCAGCTGCAACAGCTAAAAATAGTATGGCATTAGGTTCAAATGTACAAGTACTTCCTGAGGGTGGTGTTGCTGTGGGTTATAAATCTGTTTCTCGTAACTCAGTGTCCGCAGTTGGCTATGATCCTTCCATAGGGAGCCAGTCAACGGATGATGGTGTGATATGGAAGAGCACTCAAGGAGCTTTTAGTGTTGGTGATACTCCGAATAAGATAACACGACAGCTTACAGGTGTGGCAGCGGGTTATGCAGACACTGATGCCGTCAACATTGCACAGCTGAAAAAATTAAGAGAATTTGTAGCACAAGGGTGGACACTTTCTCTTAATGATAAGGCTGTTTCAAACTTTCAGCCGGGTGATATATTAAATTTGGTTTCTGGAAGCAAAAACTTTGAGATTAAAAATAGTGATACAACAGACAATAAAGACAAAAAAATAACATTTGATTTGGCACAAGATGTCACATTGAACAGTGTAAAATTAAAAGACATCACTTTAGATAAAACGGGCTTAACTATTGAAAATGGTCCCAAAGTAATAGCGGATGGTATTGATGCTGCAGGTAAAAAAATAACAGGTCTTGCAGGTGGAGATCTTAGCACAAATTCGACAGATGCCGTTAATGGTGGTCAGCTTCATACAATTACTGGGGATTTATCAAAAATTTTAGGTGGAGATGTATCCTTTGATGGAAAAAACTTTAAAGTACCAGGGTATAAATTATCGAATATTGATGAAAAAGGTGTTGTAACAGATAAACCGCATACCGATGTTGGTTCTGCCTTTAAAGGACTTGATGACAATATCAAGAATGTGAATGCTCGCATTAAGGAAGTCTCAGAAGGAGTTGCACAAGATTCTTTATCTTGGAGCGATGCTGACAAAGCTTTTGTTGCCCAGCATGGGGAAGGTGATGACAGAAAGGCAAGTAAAATCACATCGCTTGCTGTAGGAGATATTACGAAAGAATCGATGGATGCCGTAAATGGTTCTCAACTTTATTCACTGGGCGATAAGGTTGCAAAATATTTTTCTGATGACGCTGAATATAAGGATGGGGAATTGAAAGTTCCTGATTTTAAGCTCAAAATTATCAATGATGATGGCACTGAAGCTGAATCAAGCTATAAGAATGTATCAGATGCATTTTCAGGTGTGGGTAAACTTTTCACAAAGGTTCAAACTGCGATCAGCGATGTAATCAGTAATTTGCTTGTTACGAAAAATGAAGATGTTATCAACATTGGTAAAGGAGTAGAAGGTAGTGAAATCAATATCGCAAACAAGGGTGGTAAGGATCGAACTCTTTCTGGTGTAAAGGCAGCAGAAAAAGCCAATGAAGCTGTGAACAAAGAACAATTTGATAAAGGTTTGAAGGATCTTTCTGATACCCTTCTGTCGGATAGTTCTTCTGTTGTTCTTTACGATAAAACAACAGATAATCAAACTGATTATACAAATGTAACTTTTGGGAAAGGGAAGGATGCTACACCTGTTGCGCTCCATAATGTAGCCGCCGGATCGATTGCGGAAAACTCAACGGATGTTATCAATGGAGGACAAGTTCACATTCTTTCAATGGATATAGCAAAATTGTTGGGTGGAGATGCTGAATTTAAGGATGGTGCTTTTAAAGGGCCAACTTATAATTTATCTAGTATTGATAAAGGTGGTGAAGTAACAGATAAACCGCATACCGATGTTGGTTCTGCCTTTAAAGGGCTTGATGAGAATATCAAGAATGTGAACGCTCGCATTAAGGAGGTCTCAGAGGGAGTTGCACAAGATTCTTTATCTTGGAGCGATGGTGACAAAGCTTTTGTCGCTCTGCATGGGAAAGGTGAAGACAGAAAAGCAAGCAAGATCACATCACTTGCGGCTGGCTCTATAGTATCAGGCTCGAGTGATGCGGTTAATGGTGGACAGATTTATGATCTGAATCAGTCGCTAGCAAAGTATTTTGGTGGTGATGCTAAGTATGATGGTGATGGCTGGGTCCTTCCAGGTTTCAAGATAATGACTTTCCAAGAAGATGGAAGCTTTGTAGAGGAGGATTATGATAGCATTGCAGCCGCGTTTGCCGGTGTAAATAAGGTTTTCAAGAATCTTCATAATGAGATTTCAGACAACATTGAGCAAAATGCGTTGTTGTGGAGTGATGATGCAGGTGCGTTTGTAGCACAGCATGAGGAAGAAGGTAAAAAGGAAAACAGCAAGATCACGTTCCTTGCGAAAGGAAAGATATCAGAAGATTCGACTGATGCGATTAATGGTGGTCAGATTTATACTCTTCAACAGACATTTGCCTCATATTTTGGTGGAGGAGCTGGTTATGATAAGGAAGGAAACTGGCAAGGACCAAAATTCGCCGTTCAGGTCTTTAATAAGGATGGTACGAAAGGTGATAAAGAGGAGCGTAATAATGTCTCTGAAGCATTTGATGTTGTTAATGACAGCATGAGCACTATCAACGATCGTATAAAAGAAGTTGAAAAAGGTACCTCTTCGAATAGTCTGAATTGGAATGAAGAAAAAGGAAGCTATGATGCATCTCATGTTGATGCTCAGGGTGTTAAGAGTCCAAGTAAGATTATCAATGTAGAGGATGGCAAGGTAGACAGAGATTCAAAAGAAGCTGTGAATGGAGGACAGCTTTGGGAAACTCAGCAAATGATTACAGATCAGGTCAAGGATATTGAAAATAAAGTTACGGAGGGATCTGTACAATACGATAAAGATAAAAAAACGGGCAAAAAGACCAATAAAGTTACATTAGTTGGTGGAGATGACAGTTCTCCAGTATTAATAGCCAATGTAGCCGATGGAAAGATTGAAAAGGATTCGAAAGAAGCGGTTAATGGCGGTCAATTAAAAGATAAGATGGATTTTGTACTTGAAAATGCCAATAAGTATACGGATGAGCAAGTTTCTCATCTTGTAAAAGATGGAGTTAGTGAGGCTAATTCGTATACGGATATGAAGTTTTCGACATTAAGTTATGCTGTTGAGGATGTTCGAAAAGAGGCAAGACAAGCAGCAGCTGTTGGTTTAGCGGTAGCTGGTTTACGCTATAGTGATATTCCTGGAAAATTAACAATCGCATTTGGTAGTGGTTTATGGCGTAGTCAATCTGCTTTTGCTTTTGGTGCAGGTTATACTTCAGAGAACGGTGATATTGGTTCCAACTTGTCAATTACCACTTCTGGAGGTCACTGGGGTATAAGTACAGGGGTTAATGTGATACTCAACTAATAAACGACTAAATCCATAAAATTGATTTGCCTTTTTCTTAATTGAAGAAAAGGGCAAATTTTTTACTTTCTTCCAGAGTTCTCTAAAGCTATTCTAAATGTATAAAACACCCGTAATTATATAAAATCCGAATATAAAAAGCCTATGACAACTTTTTTTGAGAATAAAAGACCTTAATGGTAAAGATTTAAAAAATTGATTGCTATTATTTTGATTTATTAAAATGCTTCAAGAAATGTAAATACGAATATACCCTTTATTAAAAGAAGACAGTTTTAGCTTTTATTTTCGTATAGTTTTAAACGTATGCTTTATAATGCAACGATCTACAGATATGCAACGTACTCCAAACACAAGTATTGCTTTAGGGTAGTGGAGCGCAAACGGAAAAAGAATGAAGCGTTTCTGTAGGCAATATGGCTTACGCTTTAGAGAAAAGCAGTATCGCAATAGGTAGTGAATATAATAAGAAGAGCGAATACGGGGAAAATGATTATACAACTTGCGAAGAGTGATTATTCAACAGTAGTGGGAGCTATTTCTAAAGCTTTAGAATATGGTTCGATTTCACTTGGTCATTCCGTGCTATATGCATTTGCTCAAGAAGCTATTTCTATGGGCTTCTATTCAAAAGCAAATGGGGTTGGAAGTATCGCTTTAGGTTCTTATTCTAAAGTGACGGTTGATGGGGGGCTATTGAGAACAACTCTGTGTCCGGTAGGGCTGATGGCGTTTTTGGGTATACGTCTCTTCTGAAAGGACCGGCTAAAAACACCGAATCTCAATGGAAAAGTACGAAATTTGCAGTAAGTATTGGTGTTCCTAGTAAAAACATAACGCGACAAATTATAGGTGTAGCAGCTGGTAGCAAACCTGCCGATGCAGTGAACCTTAGACAGTTGCAGGATTTAGAAGAAGTCGTAAGAAAAAAAGGTTGGAAACTGTCTATTTCTGGTGAGGCAGCTAAAGATATGGGTGCTAGATAGTACAATGAATTTTTCATCTGGAGGAAGTAACTTCAGGGTTAAAAGAGATAAGGACGATGAAAATAAGCTCATATTTGGTTTGGCTAATGATATAGCATTGAAAAGCATAACATTAGGAGAGAAAAGAAAAGTCGATGCAACAGGCTTAGTAATTACTGATGTCCCGCAAATAACCACCGGTAATATTAATGCGGCAAGTAAAAAAGTAACAAATGTTGCAGAAGGAACTAGCAATACTGATGCAGTGAATTTTTCACAACTGAAGGGAATAAAAGAACAAGTAGCAGTGAGTATTTTTGTAAAATAGGATACAGCAACGAGACACATTACCATGAGTAAGGATATAGATGGGGCATTTTAGTAAAAAGCTTTCATAAATCCTCTAATGAAATAAAAGAGCTTATTCACGAAAAATAAACTGATGCCTAAGCGGATGATCAATAGGCACAAAAATTATACCTTTTTCAAAGAGATCAAAGCTAAAAACGACACACAACCTTTGATAGAAAAATGAAATCCATTCTAATATTAAGTATTTTTTTACCTTCCTCAAATTGACTTTCACGAACCTACCCCTAATTACCCTCTAAAGGCGTTGCAGAAACAACAGCTTACGTCTTAATTTTATTTATGTCCTAAAACACGCTGTAAAAGCAGGAACACGCAAGGGAAATAAGAAAGCTCTAGAACACACCTTTTTTGTGTTTTTAATCTATTGTTATGAGGGGGTATTATGAAAAAATATTCAACACCAAATTTGATTAAAGCTGTTTCATTGGGAACAGTTATAGCGGCGCTCTTGTCGAGTGTTTCTCCTGTGGTTGCTGCAAATCTTGCGATAACAGGTGATAAATTTCAAAGTACAAGTGGTCCTAGCGTGTCTTATCAATACGCTAGCCATGGCAGTATTGTATTAGCTGGCGATAAGGATTACTGTGGTGTGTTTAATGTTGTTGATCGTGGTGGAAGCAATCAAGGTACTAATAACCAAATCACTGCAGAGGAACTATATGAAAGAGTTTCTATGAATAAAGAGATTAATGGCAAGCGTCCTTTTAACTGGGCGAAGGTTCAGCTTAATTGGGTTGATGATGGTCTGACCGGTAAGGGGGGATATATGGGAAAAGCAACCGGTGGTCTTTCAAATGTTCTGCCTGAAGCTTATGGTGTGTATTCTTTTGCAACTGGGTGTGGATCTTCCGCAACGGGGCATTATTCAACAGCATTTGGAGCGGCTGCAACTGCAAAGTTTGGGGGATCACAAGCTTTTGGTATTGCTGCACTTGCAGGTGGACAAGCAAGTATTGCTATAGGGGTTGCGTCTGAAGCAGTAGCAAGCAATACGATTGCTATTGGTGGGCGTGCAAAAGCAAAAGGCGTTGATAGTATTGCATTCGGTAACAAATCACTTGCAGGTGGACAAAAAGCAATTGCTATAGGTTATGGTGCTCAAGCTCAAACAGATCTTTCGATAGCGATTGGTTCAGATGCAAGAGCGACTGAGCATAAGGGTGTTGCTCTTGGGAGCGAGTCTGTGGCTGATGTTGCTGCTGGCGCTATCGGGTATAATTCTTTAACTAAAGGCCCTTCAGATTCTGACGACATGATATGGGCGAGTACGCTAGGTGCAGTGAGTGTTGGTGATGCTAAATCAAAAAAAACGCGCCAGATTGTAGGAGTGGCAGCTGGTAGTGGCGACACTGATGCCGTTAATGTTGCACAGTTAAAATCATTACAAAAATACGTAGACCAAGGTTGGACACTATCTGTTGGAGGTAAAAATGCTAAAGCTGTTGGTGTACAAGATACTGTAGATTTGTCGGCTGCAAGTGACAACCTTAAGATTACAAAAGGTGGGGAAAACAATAATGTAACATTTGATCTAGCTAATAATATTACAGTGGAACGAGTTACCGCTGGGAGAAGCTCTATCAGTGATGATGGCATTTTGTTTGCTGATGGGGCTAAAATAACTGTGGATGGTATTGATGCTGGCAATAAGCAGATTACAGGAGTGGCAGCTGGGGAAGAACCTGATGATGCAGTGAATTTTGCGCAGTTGGAGCAGGTTAATCGGGACGTTGCAAGTGTAAGTCAAAATACATCACAATATTTTGGTGGTGGTGCAGATGTATCTAATGGTAAAGCACCAACTTACACAATTCAGGGTAATTC
>NZ_JBHIPQ010000039.1:0-8659 GCF_042196125.1 Bartonella sp. AP280QHHD
TCGGGTTAAGACTGGAGGACCGATACCTGTAAAGCGAGATGTTTATCGTCATAAGAGAACACTTTCGCACTTAGTGTCGGTCATTCAAGATGAGATTGATGACATAGCCGATGAGTATGTTCAACAAATCCAAGAAAGCATTTTTGCAGCCATTCGTTTTTGTGAACGGGAGACCTTTTACTTTAACGAAAGCCGTGATGTGGTGTTTGAGACACGGGCGGGACAAGGTGTTTATGATGCAAGCACTACCAGCCATATCGAAAGTGCTGTTAAAATCAAAAACGTTTATCTGAGTTCGATAACATATTATGCATAAAAAACCAATAAAGTCAATAGGTTGTGTGAAATTATTTTATATGAATCCACTTAAGAATCCACACTTTTATGCATGATTCATTTGATCATTTTTTATATAAGATTGCCATGCATGAATAGACCATAAAAAGCAAATCATGATACAAATATTATAACGCATGTGTGCATTCAAATGAAATGAAAAGCAGCTATCATTCATAACAGTTTATAAATCTTATGATACGTTTTTATCACAGTACAAATCACATTGTTTAAAATTTAGTTGTTTGGAATTATCGATAACATACGTTTAAAGATCACATCTTGTTTTAATGATTGGATTGTTAATCGCATGATAAAAACAAAATTAACGGTCCCCAAAATTGGGGAGCGCAAAATCTAAAGATGTTATAGTATCCTATAAGAAAGTAATCATTTAAAACTTTTATAAGCTTATAGGTTTAATTTATAAAGATTGCATAAAAGGATTTAAAGACAAGATCACTTTTAAAACGCTTTCTAAAAGTTTAGAAAATGATAAGTAATCAGCATAAATATAATATCATGACATATAGAATGAAAATCACAATGTTATGTCTTATGAAATCAAAAGCTTTTTAATGATATAATGCAAGCAAGAAAAATTTAAAACCATTGTAACATCATAAGGCATGGGATTTTACTCAATTTTGAGTCAAAAGCTGTAATATTTAAAGAATGCTCTATTCTAAGATAACGAGCTCGAATTTGAGCTGGTTGATTTTGCCAACTCAAAATTGAGCCGGCTAATATTTAAAGAAATTATCTTTTAATGAAAAGTACAAATACGCTTATGAGAACCTCTTTAAATGTACGTTTAAACGTTTGAAACATAAAATGAGATCTTTATAAGAAACGTTAAAACTTTTTTTTATAACAGTTATAACTTAGTTATCATTTGCTCTTAAAAACGTTTCATTTATGAGAAAACTAAGATTTAGCTTTCACAGCAGAGCAAAATCTTGAAAACCTTACACTTTATAAAAGCGTTTGTTTATTTATCTTATGAAAATCTGCTTTTAAAAACCAATGATCGTAAATATAAAAAGAACGTTTTTTACATATATTTATTGAATATGCATTTGCTTTTGATTGGATTGTTAAACCTACCAAGCGTTTTAATTTGTTTAATAGCCATAACAAGCGTTTATAGGCTCTCTCATTCAAATGAGTGATTAAAGATCATACGCACATTTACATTCCTTTTGATAAGTTTTCATATCTCTCATAGAGCGCTTGCAATATGATACGTTTTGTATATATGCATTCATTACTCCATTGTGGATGATTCATTTTAATCAATAAGAAACGCTATTTGAAAGCCGCGTCATATCACTTGGCACGGCTTTTTTTTTATTTTACTCTCTCTTTTATGATATGTTTATAGCAATGCATTTTATATGCGTTTATAACCATAAAGAATGCACGCCCCATGCGTGTTTTTATTCTGTTTTATCAGTTATATTGACAACATTATCCCTTTCATAAACCTCACAATTTTTTGGAACCAACCTTACTTTGCTTTTTTTGTTGATTTTTGCATTGCCATAAGCACGCCCCCAGATCGTTGCACAATATGAGATTTTAGCATTGCCATAAACAGAGCCATAAATCTCACAAGAGCCACTCACACAAGCATTGCCATAAACCTTGCCATAAATTTTTGCACGACCATTAATAACAGCATAATTATAAATTTTTGCATGGCTATAAATACAAGCCAAGCCAGAAACCTTGGCATGACCATAAACGCGTGCATAACTAAAAACCGTAGCATCATAAGAAACATGCGCATGATCATAAATATGAGCATCAGCAAGAATGCGGGCACTACCATTCACATGAGCATACCCATAAACATTGCCATAAACATGAGCATTGCTATAGACAAAAGCATGGTCATAAACTTTAGCATATTGAGAGATAAAAGCTTTTCCATAGACCTCAGCATTGCCATAAACTTGACCACAGACTTGAGAAAAATGGCGTATTTTTGCATTTTCATACACTCTTGCATGACCATAGACACAAGCCTCATCATACACCCAGCAATTACCATCATGGGATAGGTTAACTTCCTTTTCAATAAAGCCGCCTAAAGACCCCGCCTGTACATCATCAAAATCTTTTAAAGCTTTAATGCGATAAAGGTTTATAATATTTCGAGTAAGAGCATGTTTGATTTTTTTGATTTCACTGGTTAATTCATATTTTTTGCACATAGAGATACCCTCACAATTTAATGTGATAAACATTTGCTAAAATTTGAAATGGAAAATTTGCTTAGAAAGCAGGCGCCCCCGCCGCGCCCGCCGCTGCTTTATTAATTAGACCCAGACAATCTCTAATTCACCATAAGGAGAGAGACGTTCAGTATAGGTTTTTATTTTAGTAGACCCGCCGACATTTTCACGAATAACAGCAATGCCATGAATATTGGCATTTTCATAAACATGTACGTTATTTGCTATACGAGCATTTTCATAAACCCTAGCATTGTCATAAACATAGGCATTATCATAAATAATAGCCTTGCCATACACATGTGCATTACCATAAACATGGGAATTATCAGAAATAACAGCATTGCCATAAACATGGGCATTATCATAAACATAGCCAGCAATGATAGCATTGTCATAAACCCGCGCATGACCATAGATATGACCACAAGTGACAGCATTGCCAAAAACTCTTGCATTTTCATAAACGTGACCATTTTTAAACACAAGAGCCTCATCATACACCCAGCAATTGCCATCATGAGAGAGGTTATCTTCCTTTTCAATAAAGCCACCCAAGGCACCAGCCTTAACATCAGCAAAGTCTTTTAATGCTTTAATGCGATAAAGGGTATGATTATTAATTACACGCGTTTCATTTGTGAGTGCAAACTTCTTTTGCATGAGCACAATTCCTTTATAGAGATTTAAATTTTTAAATGAGATGTTTAAAGGAGGGCGCCCCCGCCGCGCCCGCGCGTGTCATTTACGCAGCATCACTTTCATATTCGCTGTCATTATCATCGCCATAATACCCTTCAAAATCAGCATAATACTCATGACGATAATAATCATCTTCGCTCCCAAACTCAGGATATGCATCATCACAGATATCTTCATTAGCTGTTAAAGAGGCATTGCTATGAATATATGAAGAACCAGAGATAAGAGCATCACAAATAACGGCATCATCAAAAACACGTGATTCATCACAAATGTAAGCAGAGCCACTTATTTTTGCATTGCCTCCGACATGAGCATCATCACAAATGACAGCATTATCGGAAATATGAGCATGATCAGTGACACGGGCGTTATCATAAATTTGTGCATTGCCTTCAATTACAACGGCGTTGTTAGCATGCGCATTACCAGACAGCTTTGCATTGTCCTTTAATGTCATACCTTCAAAAATAGCATTCCCATAAATTTGCGCATTACCATAGACATCAACAAAAAAGCTTTTTACTTTAGCATTTCCAAAGACGCGTGCATTTTGAAAGACCCGAGCTTTATTATACACCCAGCAATTACCTTCATGAGAGAGATTATCTTCACTTTCAATATAGCCACCGAGGTCACCTTTTTTCACATCATCAAAATCTCTTAAGGCTCTAATTCGAGTTAAGAAATGACCATCGATATATTCACAATCATCAATAAATTCGTATTTTTTTGCAGGCTCTTGTTGATTAACAGACGCGGTTTCATTTGAAATATTAGAGATAACGGGGGTGTTTTTTGAGATATAATTCATTTTATTAAACCTAGTTATTTAGAGTTTTGAAATTGACACCCTATAAGGGCGCCGGGCGCTCAAAACACGGTAACTAGTCCGTTGCTACACTTTTCCCATAAAGGTATTTTATGGTGTAGCTACACCCGACAAAACCATTATATGCTAATCACAGCACAAAAGACAGTCGATATTTTAAAGAAATGGGAGAAACCTTATCGTGGTTTACCCGCTAGTTATTAAGTGTTTTGATCACTTGATTATTTATATAGCAAAATACGTATTTATTGTCAAATAATATTTTATCTTTTTTGATATTTTTTTGTATTTTTTAAATACGTTGTGTATTGATAATATCTTATGCTTATTAATTGCTTCTTTTATATTTATGTGCTTTTAAAGCTATATTACGGGCTTTGTGAAACGATTGCGTATTTTCTGAATCTATACATTTATAATATTTTAGAAACGCTCTCATTATGCGTATTTTTAGCTTTATAACCTATCAATTTTGTCACTAAATGGCTTTTAAGATTTCTGTTAATTTCTTTTAATAATACATTTTAGACTTAACAGCCTTTATAGGGACTGTCTTTATAACAAATGCTTTCATTTGCATTTTTGCTTTCTCTATAGCTGTTATGTTCTTTATAGCCATGGCATCATTTTTCATGTTCATAAGAGAAACGATAAATAGGATAATTACGATTTATAGACTGTTATGAAAACATCTCAATAGAAACTGATAATTATAGAGATGAGCAAAATCCCTTTTAATAAACTTTTGTCATTTTTGTCAGTTCTTTTTAGAACCTATATCATTTTTTTTAAATGAGAGAAAATTAAAATCATTATATTTCAATAAGTTAAGTTTTATCAATTTTTCAAAATACAACTTATTAAAACAGCCATAACAAATAAATACAACTGTAAATATATATTTGTCAGTTTATGTCAGTACATTGAATCGACAAAAGTGATCATTTAGTGAATGATTAAAACATGTCTTATGAAAAGCATATAATCTTTTAAAGCCTTTCAAAAGAAAGGGATTATAATCATAATAAATGCTATCAAGACCATTATGGTTATGAGTTTTGGAGGTGCTTTTTACGCCCCCCTTTACATATTTTTCAATAAAAAATAAAAGTCATTATATTTCAATATGTTATTTTTTATCAATTTTTCAAAAAACAACCTATATCAATAGTACAACCTATAAATTCAACTAATGCTCTATGTTTTGTAAGGTTTTTGGGGGGGTAGAAACATTCAAAACCTATAAGTAATATAAGAAAATGAATATACATAACCCTCTTTAAATAAAGCTTCTGATAACAATAAAGCTATCATTTTAGATTACGGTTTAATCTTTTAAAGGCAATGTAAATAAGAGTATCTAAAAGTGCAAGTTTCTTCTTTTTAAATAACGCATGATAAATTATCCTTTTAAAGATTGTATGTCAGCAATTTATAAAAGGGATATAAGAACCTATAGGTATAAAACCTTATACCCCTTATGAGTTTATCATACCCATTATGTGAGCATGCTTTAATAAGCTTATTCAGTTTCTCTTATTTCTAATTTTGGTAAGTTCTTAACAATCTTCATTGTTTTTAAACTTACGGTAATAACCCTTTGAAACAACTCTAATGGATAAGCAGGGTTACCAATGGTTTCAACAGCATAACGATTGGCATCATTCACAATACCACTCTTTTTATCAGTCTTTACACATTGACGCCCCATAACCCATTCAAGAGCGGGTCTACCATTGACGATATACTCATAAGCGTCAAGTGGGATATCTGTCATGATGATATTGCTATTATAAATAACAGTGGTTTTATCCTTTTCTTTACTATCCTTAATTTTTGCGAATTTCATTTCAGTTACATAATAGAATTTTTCGGGATTAGAGATTTCTGTCAGTTTTGGATTACCCTTTTTAAAGGTTACTGGATAAGGCTCTACATCTTCATAATTCACATGCAAATGACCCAGTTCACGTCCTGCTGTTACAAACTTCCAAAAATCACCAGCACTCTTTACACAAGGGATACGAGGCAGTTCTTTAGAGAGGTTATCAGCATAACGAGCACAATAATCTTCCGAATGTAAAAGACCGTAAACATAATAGAATAGATCATCTTTCGTGATAGTTTCATTAGGATAAGCGGCTTTAAAATGGTCTAGACCTTCATCAGTAATGGCATCACACCTTTGTAAATCAGCTGTTTTGTTTTCTTCTATAGAGTTTGTAAATAAAAGGGATTGTTTCTCACTTTTATTGTTACTTTTTAAAGATTCAATATCCTCATAAATATACCTTGGAAAGCATTGACCAGTATCTATTGCATGAAAATTAGGTAGAGTCCTGGTCATTAAGACAGAAAAGCCCACCATTGCTCCTATACCTGTAACTTGTATTACCCTATTTTCATTCATTTGTTCCATAGAGAATACACACGGCATTTTGGAAACTCTATCGTTGAAGGTGCGATTATAATAGAGCCACTGTTTCATAAAAGGGCGATAAAGGCTTTGAATAAAGCACGCTTCTTCAAATTCGAAAATTTTTCCTTTTACCAGTTCCTGCTTAACATTATGGCTCCAACTTATCTTTTTCTCATCTGTATTAACAAAATTATCTACAACCTTTGTACGTGTTTTATGGTCAGTATGTGGATAGGTGTTGTTAAAACGTTCCACTTCACTGTTATAGAAGGCAATCATATTACGCATATTTTTTGCTAAAGCTTCACGGCTAGAGTTGTATGTCCAAGCATCACGATTGGTTTTTAGACCACAAGAATAAATCTCAAAAAGTTTTTTACCATGACTTTTTTTATCACCTTTATCACCTATAGCTAAAAATGCTTTGAAACTGTCATCCCGTTGACCAAGCCAATCCCCATGTTTATCTGGTGTGATTATTTGCCACCCTTGTTTACTCCGTGTAACACCATCAATGCTCCCAAGAGACTCTATTATTGTAAGCTTTTTTTCTCTTGTGAGTGAATTTCCAATGTCATGATAGTAAATTTTACACTCTTCAGAAGCATTGGGGTTTTTGATAAATAGTGTCACAGCAATACCGGTCATACTACCATTGCCAAAAATATTTTCTCCTTCTTGAGCGTTGTTTTTATTCCTCATATTTTTACGAATATCCCCCCGTAAATTAAGCACATAAATACTGCTAAATTCTTTAGCTAAAGATTTTCGTAAACCATCCATAGAATATCCACTGATAAAATTTCCATTTGTGACAAAGCCGATTATTCCAGCATCAGCAATACGGTCACTAGCCCAGCGAATGGCACGAATATAACTATCATAAAGCGCTTGCCTAAGATTTGCTTTAGATTGAGCAGCATACGTGTCACTGATGCGTTTATTTAATATGGGATAGGGAGTATTCTTTGCATTATCATTTTCACTCTTTTGACCTACCGAATAAGGAGGATTGCCAAAGATCACTTCAATATTCAAATTTTTTTGATGCTCTAAATATTCACTGTTTTCCTCTAATAAACCTTTCATCAAATCTTGTTTTTCCAGCATCCGAAACGTATCAGTTAAACCAATATGCTTGAAAGGGATGTAATCTCCTTTCTTCAAACTATGGTAAGTCGATTCAATATTGATCGCTGCTATGTAATAAGCCAGTAAAACAATCTCATTGGCATGGATATCATGACGGAATTTATATTCCATATCCTCTGGTTTTATGAGCTTTGATTGTAAAAGCCTTGTGATAAAGGTACCCGTTCCAGTGAAAGGGTCAAGAATAGAAACACCACGTGACCCCAAGCTTTTTCCAAATTCATTGCGTAAAACATCATCAACAGAATGAATGATAAAATCCACGACCTCAACGGGGGTATAAACAATGCCAAGCCTATCCGTTGTCTTCTTAAAAGCTTTGGTAAAAAAATCTTCGTAAAGTTTGATAATAAGATTTTGTCTTGCCTGTGGTTCGGTAATGCCAGAGGCACGGAACTTTACGCTGTCATAAAACTCTTGTAATTCTTTGGATTCTTCCTCAATATTGGTTTTATCGAGTTCTGTTAAGATTTTTTCCATTGCTTGCGAAATGGCATTATTTTGTACAAATTCATTGCCTTCAAACAAGGCTTCAAACACGGGACGCGTCACAAGATGTTGCGCTAACATCTCAATCGCTTCTTCTTGCTTTATCTCACTGTTTAAGTTGTTTTTTAATTCTTTATAAAACGCATCAAAGGCATGATAAGCTTCGCTTGTTTGATCAGAAAGCATAGTTTGAAGGCGTGTGATATGGTTTTGTGCAATCTCAGCAACATTGCCAGCCCAAATGCCCCAATAATCACTCATAGTAGATTTTTTAACAATCAGTGTTTTGAGAGCATTGGGAAACTCAACAAAAAAGGGCAATCTTCCTTGTCCTTCATATGTTTGGTGCGGTTCATGAGCTTGTGTCCCAATACAAAGTCCGGATTTTTCTGATTTTTCGTGGAGCGGGATTTCGTCAATAACCGTGGTGACATTCTCTAATTCGGTCTTTTTAGAAACTGTAACAATGTCGATGATAGAGCTTACGTC
>NZ_JBHIPQ010000040.1:0-24516 GCF_042196125.1 Bartonella sp. AP280QHHD
AAAAATTTTTTGTTATGTACAATTGCTGGAACTTTGATTTTTTCTCATTTCGGTTCAACTTATGCAAATACATCAGCTCCTACAATGGTTATGGCTCGTGCGGATAAAGCAGGAGAAGAAAAAACCTTTAATAACGTTTTTATCCGCAGCGCATATACAACAGTGGTTGCTGATGACAAAGCCTTTATCACCATTACAAATTCAACAATGCGTTCAGACTCAAATTTATTTACCGCAACAACAAGTGGACGTATTCATGCTAAAAAAACTGTAGGAAAATCAAATTCCCGTGGTTTAGAAATTTCAAACGGCATCATCCATATTGAAGATTCAATCATAAATGTTTCCGGACATCACAAAAGTCGTGGTATCCTTTTTGATTACATCCCAAGTTCCCAAGTAAAAGAGGGCGAAAAAGTTATCAATAAAGCAATTCTTACCAACACAAAACTTCTTGTTGAAAATGGTATTGGTATTCTAGGACCAGATTATGCAAAATCTGTTGCTGAGGTAGAACTTAAAAGTTCAGAAATTCGTTCTGATATATTATTAAAAAATAAAATCCCAGAAAACTCAAAAGATATCGATCCTCGCACTTTTATATTAAGCGCTGACAATTCGATTATAGAAGGACGAGCAAAGACTTTACCTCAAAATACAACGATTTTTACTCTCAACAATAACAGCAAGTGGTCCCTAAAGATTAGTCAATTTGAAGTAGACAAAGAATTTGACAGCTCTAAAGGATACTTGCTCACTGATATTAAACAACGTGCACAGTCTATTGTCTCAGTATTGAACCTTAATAATAGCTCTATTATATTTAATGCGCCGCATAAACTAGCAGACAATCAATATCAAACCTTGCATGTGGGAAAACAGCCAACAGCTGAAGCTGCGAAAGCAGAGCAAAACAGAAGCTTCGATGCAACAACGGTTTACAATGCATTGGGCAACGCAAGGATTTACTTTAATACCGAATGGAGTAATGGTCTTATAAAAGAACAACAAAAAACTGACCGTGTTCTCGTTCATGGTAATGTCTCAGGCACCACAACGATCTATTTCAACAATCTTTCAAAGCGTGCAGAACCATTCGATAATGATGAAGTTTCAATTCCTTTGAATGCGCGTGGTCTCTCACTTGTTCAGGTGTCTGGAAAAGCAGAGGAAGCCGCCTTCACGCTGGCAAATGGCTACACTACAATGGGTGGATTGCCCTATAAATATGTATTAAATGGCTATGGACCAACATCCAGCCGTGGGAGAGCTGACAAACAGCAAAGTCTCTTGCAAGAAAGTGAAGAGTTTTGGGATTTCCGTCTACAAAATGCGACTCTTGATGATGAAGGAAAAATCAAAGCTCTTGTTCCTCAAATGGCAAGCTATTTGGTTATGCATAATGCAATATTCTCCTCTGGCTTGGCTGATATAAACAATCAAAATACACTGTTAGATAATATGCACTCAACAGTTTTTGGATTAGAAGGTCATAAACAAAAAGGGATATTTTTATCGACTTATGGCAACAAGATGACGTTATCTTCCAGCCGTAGTCCATTGGAATATGGTTATGGTGCTAATGTTCACTATGCTGCTATACAAGCAGGCATGACATTAACAACGTTAGAAAATCAAAATATAACCGCGAATCTTGGTCTTTTAGGCACATATGGAAAGCTCGCTTTTACGCCAAAGGACATGGAAGGTTCTGACAAAAGCATACTGGATAAATGGTCCTTTACGGTATATGGGAATCTCCACCATGACAATGGTCTCTATATTAATGCACTTTTCTCCTACGGCATTTTAAACGGACATATTACAACAGCCCTTATCGGCAACACCACAGAATTAAACAATACGGATACATTAAATATATCAGCTACCGTTGGACAAAAACTAGCAACTGGTGTTGAAGGGCTGTCTTTTGAACCACAAGCACAACTTATTTATCAACATATTGCCTTTGGCACTCTTTCAGATATTGATGGCTTCCAAGTTAATATAAAGCCCCCTTATCAATGGTTGGTCCGTATTGGAGGGCGTTTAACAAAAACAATGCTTCCTATTGAAAAAGATCGTGTTCTTTCTTTTTATGGTAAATTGAATGTCATCAAAGCTTTTGGTGAGGAGCGCACTATCGATGTTATGGAATCTTTCCATCTCGATTCTATGGGCTCTTCCCTTGAAGGTGGGCTTGGCATTAACGCGCAGCTTTCTAAAAATATCGCACTTCATGCTGACGTTAATTACCAACATAAACTTCAAAAAGCTGGGTTCTCTGGAATTAATTTTTCCGGAGGAATGCGTTATCGCTTTTAGAAATCTTAGCTCTCTATTTTGACGCATAAGCAGCGCTGAGATGAAAACAGTGCTGCTTAACTACATTACAAAAAACCGTAATGTGTCAAAAAGTGGTTCATTTTTAGCAAAATAAAGAAAATATCTTAAGGAACATCTCTATGCATAAGAATCTTTTGTTATGTACAGCCGCTTGTGCTTTATTTTTTTCTTCTTTTAATTTCACATCTACCAGCACCGCCTCTGCTCTAAGCCCCCAGAAACGCCATGCCATTGAAGGGATTATGAAATTACCTGAACAATATCGCCGTGCTATTGATTTAATAAACACACCAACACAAGCAGAAAAAAATCTTGAAAAGATAGCCTCTGGCGCCATGATGGAGGATAATTCGCACTTCAATCAAGCACTTCAAGAAGCATTAGATGATTCAGGAACTCAAATTAACAGATATTTCTCAGGGATCGGTCGTTATGCAACTCCTGATCATAGAGAGGAAATGCGGAAAGAAAGAGATTCTATATACGCTCGTGCTATGTCAGAGCAATTTAATCGTGATGCGTACCGCATGATGCAAGCCAGAGCAAAACTTGAACAATTACGTCAGAATCGATTAAAAACAAGAGAAAATTTATTACGTGGCTACGACAAAGCAGTTTCCGATGCCGTAAAGGCGGCAGCAATCCTTGAAGCTGATAACCAACAGCGTGTTAATGCTGCACACCAACAATGGGTAAGCCAAGACAATCGTGATTGGCACAAACTGCAAAATACAGCAGAAATATTACATAAGGCGGCACAAGTGGATACTGCCTTACAAGGACAAAACAAGGAACTTTCCAATACTTTACGCAAAGCAGTATTAGAGACTTTGAACGCGGATGGAATAACCAACGTGGAGAGAAAAGAAAAAACATCCCCTCCTCCAACGGACACTTCATCCATAAGAACAGGTCATGGAATGAGACAGCCTAAAATAAATGAAAATTCGCAATCTGATATTGATCCCCAAACAAACACCACTTCCTCGGAATCAAAAACAACTCTTAATACATCAGCAAAAGCGCATATGAATTTGCTCCCAAAGGTTGAGAATACTGCTACCGCGGCTACAGAGAGCACCTCTAAACTTACAGATGATGATAAAGCAACCGCAGCTTCTACTTCTCTTGATGGAACAGCAAAAAGCACAACTCTTACACCACAAGGAGAAAGTTCTTTAACCATGCCTATTGCGATGTTTGCTGTTGGGTTTAGTGATGTCAACAATCAAAATATCTTGTTAGACAATATGCAAATAACAATGTTTGAGCCCAAAGATCATCCAGAGAGAGGCGTTTTCTTATCCTCTTATGGCAATAAAAGCACCTTTTCTTCTAAGGTTCAAGCAAAACAAGATGGTATCCAAGCAGATATTCGCTATGCTGCATTGCAAGCAGGAGCAACACTAATAGCGCTAAAAGATCAAAATATCAGCAGCAACTTTGGTCTTTTCGGAACATATGGGAAATTATCTTTTACTCCTAAAAACAAGGAGAGCTTTCAAAAAAATATGTTTGATAAATGGTCACTCACCGCATATGGAAATATTCAGCATGACAGTGGCATCTATGCAAGTGCATTTCTCTCTTATGGAGTTTTCAAAGAAAATCACGCTACAGCTCTCATCAAACATACCTCAAAAGTGAAGAATAGTAAAACATTAGGAGCCGCTGCAACTGTTGGTCAAAAACTGTCAACCAGTTTGGAAGGTGTAATCCTAGAACCGCAAGCACAACTTGTTTATCAACGTCTCATGCTTGGTTCTTTATCAGATAAGAGCTCTTTCTCAGATGACGATAACTCTAAAATAGACATAAGCAAACCTCATCAATGGTTGCTCCGTATTGGTGGACGTTTGACACAAAACAAAGGCCATGCCCTTTCCTTCTACGGAAAACTGAACATGATCAAAACTTTTAGTGAAAACTTTTCGCTTGCTGCTATGGAATCTTTAATTGAAGGTGGTTTTGGTATTCAGGCGCACTTATCGCAAAATATAGAGCTTCATAGTGATATCAGCTATCAACATAAATTCAAAAAAGCTGGCATCTCTGCAATAAATATTGCCGCTGGAATGCGCTATCACTTTTAAAAATACTTGTATTCCTATCTTGAAATATAACGCGCTCTCATTATGTTTCGTTTTGTCTCTTACAAAAGAGACATAATGAGGCCAAAGTTTTATTTTTTATGAGAGAGGGGAGAAATATTTTAGGAATACATCCATATGAAAAAAAGCTTCTTACTATACACAGTTTCTGGAGTTCTGTTTTGTTCTTTCACCAGTATGTCTTATGCTATTCATAGTACAAATCCATCAACAACGATAGATTCTTCTTCTCTACAACCTGCTCGTGTCAAGTCACAAATAAATCTATCCGGAGTTTTTGATCCGTATAAAGATCTATATGATGGAATCGGACAAGTTATGCCATCATATCCATCTTCAACCCCTAATGGCCTCCTTCCCCCTACAGCACCTAGCTCCACAAGAACGAGCGCAAGCCCTATTTCTACAGGAAGTAAACTTACAACGCCTACTTCTACAAGCACTCTACCTCCCAAAACACAACTTGAAGGAAATTCAGCTGGAAATATAATTTCTTCTTCAAAACAAAACTCTGATCTTAGTCAAGGAAGTACACAAACACCAAAGACTAAAGTTACAGAAGGTGTACAATCTAACCCTACAACACAAAACACTCCTATTATACAATCTTCAACAACAGGAATGGAAGCAAAATCTAGAAGACGTTCAGGGGCGCCCTCCTCTTCTGCAGACTCTTCCAGCGAAAAAACACTATCGAATTCTGCTGTGTCTTCACAGCCAGAACCTACACAACCTTCACCGAATTTACAACCAGCACTTACAAAGTCTGAACCTACAAGAACGGAACCTACAAAACCAACAACAGAGCAAATACCAACATCTAATGAACCAGAACTCGCACAGCCAATATCTTTAAGAGTAGAAACTGAAAAACCAACATTACTGGTACCACCAAAATCTGCAAAACCAGCGCCAGTGCAATCTTCATCTGCACAAAAAATATCTGAAAAATCAGAGATTGAAAAACCAATATCACCAATAAAACAACCTGAAAAGTCTACACAAATTGAGGATATAAGCTCTGGAGTTGAGGCTACAAACGGTAAGACCATAACGCTATATAACAAAAAAATTCAAGACAATGGTTTTGCTGTACATGCAGATGGAAATAATTCAAAAGTCAACATGATAGGAGGAACAGTTGATGCACGTTTTGTTGCACTAAGCGTATCAGATGGTGGAGAAATTGATGCTACAGGTATTACTGCAACAGCAGAAACAGCTGGTTTGCTAAACATGAGGGGCACAATCAAACTTAAGGATTCAAGCGTACACGTCACGGGAAATTATGAAGCAGACGGTATTATTTTCCGCAATAATCAATACTATACCCCTAGAAAACGATATACACGCAATGCTGAAAGGAATAACAATGTCGTTCAAGAACAAGCTATTCCTAATAAAGATAAAGTAACCCTAGAGAATACAAAGCTTTTCGTTGAACATGGTAGCGGTATCAACCTTTATGGAACAGGCGTAAACGGGGAAGTCAACCTTAAAAATTCAGAAGTTCATGCCGATATTTTATTAAAAAATATCAAGAATGAAAGTGCCTCCACAAACACCATTACATTAGTTGCAGACCACTCTTCTTTAGAAGGTCGGGTAAGAACTTCTAAAGATAATAGAACAGTTTTTGATCTAAAAGAGAGGACGAAATGGCTTGTAAAGGCGAATAAAAATGCCACAAATAATGATAATATTTTAAATGACTATAGACAGTTTGGTGTTGATGAAAAATCATACTCTAATCTTTCTGAATTGCACCTTACAAACAGTGCCATTATGTTTGACAAGCCCATTGAGGGACATTATCAAACTCTGTTTATAGGACCTAATCTTTCGCAAGAAGACGAAACAACTCACACAGCAGCGATTTATAGTACAGCGGGTCTTGCAGAGATTTATGTAAACACTCAATGGGATAAACATTCTCCTATCACGGAACAACAAACTGATCGCATTGTGATTAATGGTGATGTCTCAGGAAGTACTGTTGTTCACATCAATCTCCAAACCGATAGCTCTGCTGTTTGGGGAGAACACATGGCGTCACTTCCTTTAGGAACACATGGGATTTCAATCATTCAAGTTTCCGGACAAGCAAATGAAAATTCCTTCACGTTAGCAGGAAACTATATGACAATAGGGAAACAACCTTATAAGTATGTACTTACAGGCTATAAGCCTGGAACATCTCATGAGAGCCAAAATCTTTTTGGTAAAAATAGTGATTTCTGGGATTTCCGCTTACAGAATGCCTACATTGATAAAGACAAAAAAGTTCGAGCCCTTTTACCACAGGTAGCAAACTATTTAACCATATCTAATACTTTATTTTCTGCTGGATTTACTGATGTAAACAATCAAAACACGTTGTTAGACAATATGCAAACAACAGTATTTGGGGCAAAAGACAATAAAAAGAATGGTATCTTTTTCTCTTCCTACGGCGAGAAGGTCACCCTATCTTCCAACCGCGATCCACTGCACTATGGTTATGGTGCTGATGTAAACTATACTGCCTTACAATTAGGGGGCATATTAGCCGCCTTAGAAAGCAAAGACATAAGCGCACATTTTGGTCTTTTAGGAACGTACGGAAAACTTGCCTTTACGCCAAAAAAGATGCAAGATTCTGAAAAGACAACTCTTGATAAATGGTCTCTTGCCGCTTACAGCAGCATCCAGCATAGCAATGGTATATATGTCAACGCTCTTCTTTCTTACGGAACCTTAAAAGGAAATATTACCACAGCTCTTGTTGGGAATGCCGCCAAATTGGATGGTACCGAGATGCTTAATATATCTGCAACCATTGGTCAGAAATTAGCAACCAATACAAAAGGGCTGGTCTTTGAACCACAAGCTCAATTCATTTATCAAAATCTCATGTTTGATATTTTCTCAGATACCAATGGCTTAAAAGTAGACATGGGCAATCCACATCAATGGTTGATCCGTTTTGGTGGACGTTTAACAAAAACGATAATGGCTGTTGAAGAAAACAAGGCTGTTTCCTTCTATGGTAAAATGAATGTTATCAGAACTTTTGGCGATGGTAAAACAATAAAAATTGCTGATACCTTTCATGTTGATCCTACCGGCTCTTCAGTTGAGGGAGGCATGGGGGTGAATGCATATCTTTCTCAAAATATCGTACTAAACGCCGATATCAGCTATCGGCAAAAACTGCAAAAAGCCGGTGTATCTGGCACCAATTTGTCTGGCGGAATACGTTATCGTTTCTAAAGCAGAAGTTAATTTTAACTTAAATAAAAAAGGCAGCACAAAGTGCTGCTTTTTTATTTAAATTTATATATTTTTTTTAATTCTCAAAAATCATTATCACATCAAAGAAGATTTTGACTTATAATATTTCTTTTGCATATTGAATAAAAAACTAAATACCATAACATTCTCTCATCAAAATACCCCATGCATAAAATTTTATGTCTTATATTATCACCACACCTCAAGCGATGATGTTTTTACAGCACAACAGAATAAGCATTCATGCCGATTTAAAAAAAGGCAGCCCCTTCTTCGCTGTGGACGCTCCATTTATTTTAGATGATATACATTTAATATACCTGCTATAAAGACTAGTATCTGGTATAAATTCTTAAAGGCAAGTTTTTCCTCTAAAATCTCAATGCTACAGCAGCTCCATTATAAGACAAGATATTGATTTATAAAGACAATTAATTTTTTTCCATGTTAAATGAGAATCCAGAATATCGTCAGATTCTTTCATTTTAGACCTGTTCCATGTTGAATCAACAAAAACCATATCTCTTACAAGTGACAAGGGAGAAGAGCCATAGGGATAAAAAACTATTAAGAAAGGATTAAAAATGCCTCTAATGAACTATCTCAAGTGCCAAGGGCTGTAGCAACATTGGGATCAAACAAAGAATATGACAGTGTTGAAAAATATAACAATATCAACTTGCTCTTTTATTAAGCATAAAGATGGTCGCGCCCTATAGATTTTATATTATTTCCATGGGAACTTTCTTATTATACCATTCACAAGCACCGTTGCATCAAAGATGTCGTTGCGCCGCCCCACAAACACCATCACGAAATAGACTTGAGAGCTTAGATATCTCTTTAAAACAAGGCCGTGAATTAGGAATAACAAATCCATTCTATTTTGAGTATTTTGTCGTGCATGAAGGACATGCCCGCAGTAAAAAACACAATAAAAAAAGCGTGAAACAATGCGGAATCTTCATTATTTAACAGATAGTGCTTTAGATACTTTTGAAAGACATAAAGCTAAATTAAAGAACGGCGGAACAGAGGGAAGCTGATTTCTACCTCTTTATTCTTTCCCAATGAGATTGCCTCCCCATTTCAAATATTACGCCAACAAAGATATACGCACTATATCCACTCAGATCTGGATGCTCTCTCCAATCTGACATACAAAAACTAAAAACAGCAGAAGGAAATAATAAACCGCTTTAATTTTTATCTCAAGCATATAGATTTAAACAACGAACCGCGTCATATCACCACACTTTAAAGGACAATATTTCCATGAAGCTTATAGGCAATATTCATCACATACTCTTCATCATTCATGCTTTTTGCTGACTTGGTGGTTATAGCAGAGTGAACGCACCAGATCCCATCACGAACTCGGCCGTGAAACGCTCCAGCGCTGATAGTACTTTGCCTTAAAGCAAGGAAGAGTAAGTCGCCGCCAGATCTGCTAAATGCAAGCAAAAGACTCAATTATAAACCTTACATTACCACAGCCCCAAGGAAGCTGTTTTTAAGGCATCACAGGCTGGTCTAAATATTCTCTTGATCGCCTCTCTCCCTAAACTAAAAAATGAAGCTCCCTACTGACTTAGTCTGCAAACAATTCTCTGTAAATAATCCGCCTTCTCTGAATTCTCTTCTAGCCAGCTTCTCACCGCATGCGGTTCACATCACGACACCTTAAAAGACATTGTTTTAAGAACAGCGTTTTACAGTACATCAGGATAATAATTTAAATACCAAAATGCACTTAAAACACGTCTACTCACTAAACGCACTATTTATCCAAATCAACTGCCCTACCTAATCATTGTCATGACTTAGAACAGCCCGTATTAAGCAGATTTGATCATTCCTCTATTTCTTTTGCACGTCCAGATAGTTGTATAGCTCTAGAAAGATCATTAACTGCATTTAAATGTGTTTGAAGTAATTCACTATTACGCTGTAATTTTTCTTGTAAATCAGACAACAAACTTTCAACCTCATGCTCAATATCTTGATTCATATAGCGCTTCACATCACTCATGGATTTATTAAGATCACGCAAACCACGTATTTTACGCAAATTTATTTCTTCGTAATCTGGAACACCACTGCTCTCTAGCATATTGCTTTCATAATCAACAACTTGAGCTAATCCTTTAACAGCAGCAACAAATTTTGTCATCGCCCAATCACGATCAATAAGGTTGTTATCAAGAACTTTTGCTTTTGCCGCAAAACTATCATCACCATATTGCACTACAGACATTTTTACTTCCCCTTCAACACTATTGTTCAATCTTACTTTCAAATGAGGGAGACTAAACAGGTTCTCTTCAATGCTGATACACTCAACCAAGCTCGTGGTGCAAACATTGCTCAAACAACAGCACGACAATCCTTCAAAGCGTATACCACTTCAACTTTCAACGCGTTCTCTCAAATATTTTTCTTGCTTTGCTCCAAAACCATCATTGCGGCTATACTAGTCCATAAAAACGCTATAGACTTAAACCTTACAGCAATATCGAAACTTCCATATTTGCTCTGTCTATTTCGCCTTGCCGATTTTATCTTTGCCGATTTTATCACGAGCTCATCTTCAACAGAAAATAACAATGCTTTCACGAGAACTTCAGCCACAAAAAATATCTGCCGACAAAAAACCGCAGTCTATCTTGCAGCATATAAAGACGTAAGCCCATTAAAAATTTCAGCATTTTACTGATAGAAGCACTTTACCCTCCATAACCTTATGGCTCTCTCTGCACTTAAACTTGTATACCTTCCAGCGCCCCATAAGATGGCGCCCAACAAGATCAGTTTGCACCCATTCAAAAGGACACCCCCTCTCCCATGCTCTTTCTGCACACATGCAGTATTTCGCATAAAACACAAAAAGAATGTTCTTTTGAACAGATCAGCCATACAGCAATATAAAAAAAGACATCTTCAAATAGCTAAACAGCCATCAATCTTCCTTTTTTAAATTATCATTCGCTTTTCTTTGCAATGAACAACTATATAAGATTTTTTGAACCTTTTCAAGAGTTTCTTAGCCAATCAGTTCGATACGTCTTCAATCGCATATTTACGCGCTTGTTTTAAAGAAATATCTCTTAAGTGCACCCAAGCCTATTTCGCACCGCGGCCCATCAATGGTATAATGATAAATCTTCCATGACATGTATAAAATCCATTGAGCACTTTCCATCTTTACGCTTAATAAAAGAAGCAAGCCAGCACCATCACATATTTTTCTAACCCCTTATGTTCTGATACCCTTGGCACTTGAGACGGTTCATAAAGCATGGCCTTTCTTGTACAATTTCTCTGCGCATGGGAGCTCCCTGCTTGTAACTGCAAAAGACGTTGTTTTGGTTAATTCACCACGAAACAGATTTGGAATGAAAAAATTTCCAGTATTAAGGAATCTAATTCAAGTTGAATAACGATAGATTATCATCTATAAATCAAAATATTATCCAATGCATAATGCTTAACGCTCCCCCCATTGATATTTTCAGAATTTTCACAGCATCTTCTTACAGATTATTTCATTCCATAACACAGTTTGCTCTTAATATCGCGACTTTACATGTGCTACTGGTATAAAAACAGAGAAACAATCATTTTATAATCAAGGTACAATTTTTGTTTACGATCTTTCTCTCGTTTTCAACCTTTTAAATGCAGCTCTTCTCTTTCATAATCATCACATTTCAAATCTATTCCATGTTGAATAAATTAAAATCACTTGCTTGCACATCACAAACAACGCCCTGATGTGTTGATAAAATACGCTGAAAGAAAAAGACTTCTTATGAACCTTAGCAAATGCCAAGAACTATAATAAACATTGGAAGCAAGCGTACGATGATTGTGACTTGCTCTTTCATAAGTATAAAGATGATAGCATTTTATAGATTTTTATATTATTCAAAGTTTATATTATTTCATGAGAGCTTTACTGTTATACTATTCACATTTACCGTTATACCATTTACGAATGTCATCGTAAAATGTCTTTCGTGTGCGTTAAGAGATATTTCTTTAAAACAAGTACATAAATATGCAATACAAATATACTAATATACAACATAAGTATATTTCTTTTGGAGCGTTCTTTACTTTTGTGCAAAACATGCCCCATTAGAGCAGCATTAACCAATCTTGCTATGAGATAAACGATCAGAAAACATTTTTATCTTCCGCCGCTCACCTTAAAGGACTAAGATCTTAACTCAATCGGCTTTGTACGCAGTCCGAATTTTTGTCAAACGATCTTCTCCTGACTTTCCCCTCATCTGCTTCACTTAAACGAAAGACTCAACAAATAAACCTACGAATATTCATCGTACACTAAAAAATACTTAAACGTTCCAAGAAAACTTATATGTCTTATATTACCGTTATAAATGACAGTGCTTTATAGCATAACAGGATAAAAAAAGTTTCCAGCAACACAAAACTTACAAAATCAATCAATAGTCCTTTTAAAGCTTTCTTTTTTAGGATTCACAATACTCCAACTCCTTAAGCTTTTATAAAAAAAGGAACGATTTTAAGCTTGCCGAATATGTTGTATCAGCATATATTACAGATTGTAACATATTGTTATTCATAAAATCACCTCAAAAAGAACAGAAAGAGGTTTTTATGGCTGATCTCGTAAAAGCCGCTATGCTTTATTCAACCTTGATTATCACCATCAATGCTTTTGTTGTTATTTTAGTTCTCGTAATAGAAATATACTAAGCATACTCTTTTGGCTTTTTATAATCTGTGCAAATGAGCATCTTAATTTCACATAAGAGCAAAGCAAAATTTTAATTCTACAGATAAACCACACACCCAATTTCAAACATCGCTTGCAACTATTTGAGTATAAACTCTGCTTTTTGTATGCATTTTTAACCATCAGTGTCCGTCTTTTCACGCTATCTTGAATCTCAACTTCACTCCCACCTTAAAAAACGAAATTTTCTATCAGATATGATCTGTAAATAATTTGTCTCTTTATTGAGTAAATTTCCCCTTCAGGGCATATCACAATTCTAAAGAATAATATTTCATGAAGCTTATGATAATCTATTGAACACCATCTTTACCCTTATGAGAGAATAAACCAGCAGCATCACACACTTTTTCAGCCCCAAATGTTGCCAACAAACCTTTAGCACTTGAGATAATTTATAAGAGGCATTTTTACGTCTTTCTTCAACAGTTTTTATCCACACGGCTCTCCCCGCTTGTACCATGCAAGAAGATGGTTTTAATTAATTCAACCGAGAACAGATTTGGAATAAGAGAAGCTTACGTTATTCGAGATCCTTATTCAACATAATAATAATTAAATTATTTTTATAAATCAAAGTGTTATTCAGAAAAACATTCATCACACACTCGAGAACAAAAAACACCTCATACGTAAAGTTTTATATGCGCTCCACCGCTCAACATGATAATATCACAACACAATTAAGATAAAAAAATAACAAGGAAAACCCTTGTAAACTCAGAAAAGAGAGAGGAGAAAAATGAAAAGATGTGGAGAGCGCTCAATTCCTCACACATCCAGCAAAACCGTCCTAGCAAAACTGTCTCACAACTTAACTAATGTTATAATATTCTCAAACCAAAAGAAATTTTTTAAAAATAGTTTGAGAAAAACATTTGAGTATGAAACGATAATAATTCTATTCAGAATGTTTTTCTCTTTATTAAAACAGAGAAAGTAATTTCCGAACAAATGTTTCCTCCTAATTTTTCCGAAATTAGCCGCAACACTTAAAGACGATCTTAGTGTGATGAAACATTTATTTGTGATAAAGGCAAAAAAACACCCCAAAGATAGATTTAATCTCATATTTTAAATACATGTAACCAAAACATTAAAAAATTAGCAGTAACACGTAACAACTCATTGGGAGGCAATACTATCTACAATTAAAAGCACTTTTGGGCTGAACAAATGACAGTATAGCATACGTTTACACAAAGAGTACTGATCGTAAACAACTAATTCTTGAAGCCATAAAAAGACTCTCTAAAAGTTAGAGAGAGCCTAAAAACGCAATAGAATCAAGAACTAAACAATTCCTTATTTATTGAACTGTATGTTTTTAATTAATGCCAAACATAAGTTCCATATATGCTTGTCTGGCATGTTGGCAATTTTTAGATTTCTCTATAGAAGATTGATCCAGCTTTTCACATTTTTTTGCCCACTCTTCGAGTAATATTTTATCTTTCTTAAATTCCGCTACGCTGTAGTTTTTTTCGCAACCAGCAACGACAAGTCCAGTACAAAGCAGCAATGCTGTAATAATAACTTTATTCATGATTTAATTCCCTTCCTTTTTATCTTCAGTTTTTTTCTCGTCATCATGTACAAAGCTTGAACCAGGCCAATCTCGGGCATGAACTTCACGATACGCTTTATCTGCGTTTTTACAATTTTGAGAATCTAAATCCTCTGATATCATGCATTTCATTGCCCATTGCTCGAGTAATTTGGGATCCTTCTTAAATTCCGCTACGCTATAAGTTTTTTCACAACCAGCAACGACAAGTCCAGTACAAACCAGCAATGCTGTAATAATGGCTTTATTCATCAATAAAATTCCCCTTTTTTCAAATTTACAAAGTTTAGGACACAATTTAGCACCCGATTAAAATTGTACATTCGGTTCATTGTGCATTTTCAAAAATTTAAAAATCTACTTCTGTACGCGATTTTTCCGAACCTATGATGATAAATCGCGTACAAAGAAAAATACCGCTATCAATATATTTTTTATGATTTAATTGTTGTCCTGCTTTTTTTCAGTTTCATTCCCCTTTTTGCTACTTTCACGAAGTTCCTTTGCAAGATTTCTATAATGCTCTTGAAAAAGTTCCATATCGGCTTGCATGACATTTTGACAATTCTTGGTTTCAAAAGCAGAGGGGCCCATTTTATCGCATTTCTTTCCCCATTCTTGCATCAATTTTTTATCTTTCTTAAACTCTGCTACGCTATAAGTTTTTTCACAACCAGAAACGACAAGTCCCACGCAAAGCAGCAGCACTGTTATAATGATCTTGTTCATGATTTAACCCCTCTCTTTGTTTTATATTTTATTAACAATATCTTTGGATTCACATCCCCTCCTATATTGTGACCTTGCGTCTAATTTTCCTTTGCAAATACGCACATTTTCAACGCAAACATGTTAAATCATGAGAGCCGCTTTCATTTATCAGACTTGCATTTGTAACATTATCTGCACGGCAGCTCTTTGTATTTGAAGTGTTAAAACTTCAGCAAAAATTCTGATATCTTGACATTCTCAAAAAGCTTTTTAATCATTTCTTTTCCTTCAAGAACCTCTTGGTAACGAGAAGCAGCACGATATCTTACCCCAAATTCGTCATGCCTATACCCATTGCAAATTCCCTGCAAACGAAAGAATACAGCTTTTAGTCAACTAATTGCGCTCTTATCATTTCTAAACCACCGGAAAAGAAAGAAAGCTTTAAGTCCCCCTGCACTTTTTAAAAGCCAATAGAAATGCTAAAAAAGCAATCTTATACATTCCAATTGAAGAAAAAAGCCTATTGCCTTGCGTACCATTACAGCTGGCATTAACTATTTAAGACTATAAAATCATATAAATGTAAGAAATATTGTCTATAATATGCTCAATGACTTCTTTTGTTTATTAGGAAAAATTATAGCGCGTCAATATCAGTAAATTTTACTTATTTTTATCCCCCCTTTATAAACATGAATATAATTTAATAAAACGGATTGCTGAATAACAGAAAAAAATAATCAACGCTACTCTTAATTACATTATTTACGCATGTATTAAGTACAATAAACAAAAAAATAACCTGATGTTTAAAATCATTATCAAGATAATTTTTATGGAAGAATAAACTTATCTACTCATCTAGCGGATAAGATCACAAGTAGTATGATGATTATCACATTTATAGGGAAAAGTTTGAAACGGAGAATTTTTCGCAAACTCATAGCTCTTTCATGCGATGATACAGAACCTTATGAAAAACAACTTGAATGAAGCAACCATCGTGAAAAAAGAAGAGCACTTTTATTATTAACTTCGTATAAAAACAATCGATATCATCTCTAGAAAAAGCACTCAAAGCAATGAAATTATCGTATCATTTTTTACACTTTTCCGTATTTTTGTGAAAGCAATTCGCGGACCTCATCAGCTATTTTAGTTCCACGACTTGCACAACTGACCTTAATCAACCGATGCAAACTTTCTGGTATATCAATCGTGAGGCGTTTCATACCTCCACTCATGCTCCCTTTGTGGCTTCCTATCCATGCATCCGCTGTTAAAGGAATTGATTTATTGGTTGGTTTTGTGCCAATTTTAATTTTTTTACTCATCGTGCTAACTCCTTGATTTCCGCTGCAACCGCTTCAATCTCTGCCGCTGCGGGTCCTTGCTTATCAACTTCATAAACGGCCTTCCCCTGTGCTGCTGCTTCTGCAAAAATCACGCGCTGCGCAACACTAGAAGAAAGAACATGCACAGGGTATATGCCAAGAGCTTCGTTCACATCGCGCCCTATCGCTGTATTGACGATTTTACGATTAATAACAAAAGCAGATTTGAGATTCTCTTTATAAACGCGTGCTTCATCAATCAGCTTTACAATTCCATCCGCTGCCCAAATATCATAGGGACTAGGCAAAACAGGGATAAGCACCAAATCCGAAGCCATAAGAGCACTACGAGCAAGATCCGTCACACGCGGAGGACCATCGATAATAATATGATCATAACCATGACCAATCTGTGTAATCTCTTTGTGAACCGTTGCACGCGGTAAACCAATAACTGAAAACAAAGGAGCATCTTCACGTACAGCAGCCCAATCCAATGCGCTTCCCTGTGGGTCAACATCAATAAGCAATACCCGTGTACCAGTACGTGCAAAACTGGCAGCAAGATTAACACTCAACGTCGTTTTTCCGACACCTCCCTTTTGATTCAAAAGTCCAATGATCATCCATTACGCCTTTCAGTATTATCGTTTTTACGATTATACTGAAAGTAATAAAAGAAACAAGCATCCAATACGTGCAAAATAACCATTTCTCCCATTTTCAGGATAAATAACAATAGCCCGCAATTTTTTATAATATTCTTTAACATGAGCAAAACATTATGAAGATGATATTCTTGAAAATAACAAAATAAATTTAAAAGAGGCATGCTCTTCTTCCCCCTCCCTAAAACGAAGATTCTTAAATCCATGTCGATCTGTAAACAATGCGCTGTAAATGATCCAGCTTCTTATTTTGCGCCGGCCTTTTGGGCTTCTCCCTTCATGCTATCCACTTAATACAACTCTACAAACAAGCTCCACTCTGAATATACAACAAACTATAAGGAGAATTCATTGTTTTGCACGTTGAATGAGAGAGCCGAAATCAGGAAGATTCTCTCATTTCATGCCTCTTATATTAAATTAATCAAAATCATATCTCTTGTACGTACAAGCAGGGCTGGCGTGTGGGTAAAAACTGTACAAGAAAGGATTTAAAATGCTTCTTATGCAGAATCTCAAGTACCAAGAACTATTACAATATTGGAGGTTGGCAAATATAACAATGGTACCGACTTCCTTCTTCATAAGCGTAAAAAGGGTGGTGATCCATGAATTTTATACTCTTTGACGCTCGACAGAGTAAAATGGGCTTAAGAGAAATAAGGGTACCTCTAGCAAGCGCGTAAACAAACAACACAATGAAATGTCTATGCTGAGTAAACACTATAGATTATCCATAAAGACCAAACATCCGTCTTTTATAAGATCGCATAACGAACATGTTGCGGAGTGAGATATTTTGCATCTTACAGCTCATTTTTCCCAAATAGATCTTCTCGACAAAAAGAATATTTTTGTTAAGATGCCACTGAAAAACTTACCTTCATTATGTTCTTTCTATATACCAGACCAGAGGGTATCGTGAAGATCGTGCAATTGGGAATAAACAAAAATGAATTTACAACAAATTGAACCTGATATTTTTATCAGCGCCCAACTTAGCATAGAAAATATCAAAACATTGGCACAAGCTGGTTTTAAAACAATTATCTGTAACCGCCCCGATCACGAAGAGCTCCATCAACCTGACTTTTCTAGCATTAAAACGGTCGCAAATGAATATGGCATAAAAGCCTATCACATTCCCATTTCTCCTCCAACTATAGAAAAGTCAGCTGTTGAAGCCATGCAAACAATTTTAAAAACAGCCTCTCTGCCTCTTCTTGCCTATTGTCATCACGGATCACGCTCGCTGCATCTTTATCGTTTAGCGCGTCTTTAAACAGAGGGTTCGCACATTTCCTACGCACCTTAAAAGACGAAAATTCTTAAATACGCATCGATTTGTAAAAAACAATCTGTCAATAATCTTTGTTTTGCGCCTTTCCTTTGGCTTGCCACTTCATAAAACTCTACAAGCAAGCTTTGCTCCTCAATATACAACAAGCATACACACCCGAAGCCATAAAAATGCGTGAAAATTCATATGATGATCGAAGAAAATTATTTTCACCTCACCTTTTATCACTGCTCCACCTTCTTTTTCTCTTCCTTTACCAATACGAGCTCATTCGTACGCCACAGACACCTAAAACGACAGTAAAACCACTAAGAAAACCCATATTCCGAATAAACGGCATGCAGAGTATTTTATAAAAAAGCCGTAAGCCATAATCTATGATTAACTGCGACATATTGATTTATAACAATTAATTATTTTGCACGTTGAGTGATAAATCCTAATACCGTAAGATTCTCTCAAGTCTATTTATAGTGAATCAATCAAAAGCGTGTTTCTTGCATGTCACAAGCAAGAAATATTCGTGTGAAATAAAACGAGTTAAGAACAAACTCTCATAAACGCTCTCAAATAGCCAAGACTGTACAACACTAAAGGCTTGTCAATATAACGGATGGTGTCGGATTGCTCTTTTATTAGGCATAAAGATGATAGCGCTCAACGGAGCTTTCAAGATACCATTCATGAGAGCCATCATGAAAATGAATATGAGAAGCGTTGAGAGATATTTCTTTAAAAGAAGTGCATAAATTAGCAAAACAAGGATATTCCAGCATTTTATTTTACCTGTAGGGCGTGATATCCTATTCAAAGAACAACAAAAGCCTGAAGCTGTTATTTTCATGATTTAAGAGATATTGCTCTGAACCCTTTTGAAAGTAGCAAAGCCTAATTTAAAAAAGACTGTCATCTGGACTGATTTTCCCCTTTATAACTTCATATTTTTCCCCAATAAGGCTGTAAACCGGTTTCAGAGATTATCCAAATGAATATAGCAATAGACTCTCCCCATCTGGTATACAAAAGCTGTAACAGCAGAGAGAGCACTAAAGCGTTTTAATCTTTGTCTCAAACATACTGCTCGCGTTGAGGAACACTAAAGAAAAAGTTTTATAAGAAAAACAATACGATACAGTCACGAATAGACCGAACATAGATTGGAAAGATGTTCTAACTTTTATCCAATATTTCTATCAAAAAACAACAAAACATTATTGGCTTTGTATTTTCATATCCTTACAAGACTGTCTTTCCTTTTCATTATGGGCGTTACATTTGTGAAAGACAAAGGAAATATATGGATAGTTTTTAACTTGAAAATCTGAAAGATTGACGTGTTACGACAACAAAATTGTGCCTTTATCCATCAAAAGCATTAGAAATTTTGAAACAATACACCTGCTTTCTCGCAATGATTTCTTTTATCTACAATCAATCGCAGTCTCCTTAATATGCATTCCCCATCACAATATACAAGAGAAACGAAACTTAAAGCATTTTCCAGCAGCTTCATTCTCGTTTACGTGATTGGTCAGCACGAAAACTGCTGCTGACCACTAATCTTCTTCACAAGACTCGACAAACAAAACTTTTTTAAAAATATTCATTACATAATACAAAATATCACATGCGTAAGGTTACACGAACCAACTCTCATCATAAACGATGATACAGCATAAATGACATAATAAGCCAAATTAAAAAAAAGAAACAATAAACTTTTAAATAAAAAAAGTCATCAATTAAATTTTATCAAACTATAAGCTTAAGATCGCAAGAAATTTTAAAAACAGCCTTTCTCCTTCTTCACGTCTATTAGTGCTAAATAGGCTGGTTGCTTATTCTTTACTGCATCTTTTATGACGAGTTTTAACGGATCAGAAAGAAACAAGCAGTAAAGTTTTGAATGACAACAAAAACCATAACGTTAACTTTGAAAAAAATGATGCCAAAATCAGATCTTCAGATATTCGATTCTCCCTCTCAACAACGGAAAAAACATATATTCCACGATGTTTTGGAATATATCTTTGTGATTATAATCACTTTAAGTGCTATTTTTACGGCTCTTCTCTCTTTTTCAGATCAGTTTAGGACATATTTGTAAAAGTAAGCAGCCTATCCAACGTTGATAATGGTTGTACTGTCTTTAAAATTTCTTTTGCTTTTTTTTCATCACGATGCATTTGCGCAATCAAAGGTTCAAGCCCATCAAATTTTTCTTGTCCTCGCAAAAACTGGAAAAAAGAAACGGTACAGCTTTCCCCATAAAGGTCGTCGTTAAAGTCAAACAAATAGGTTTCCAAAAGGGGCGCCCCATCCTTAACAACCGTTGGACGACAACCAAAGCTTGCAACACCATCATACAAAACACCGTTCGCACGACGCAAACGTACCGCATAAACACCATGAGCCAAACGAACTTGGGGAGGCAACATTTGATTAGCGGTAGGAAATCCCAAAAGACGTCCAAGTTTTTCACCTTGAATAATATTGGAGCGTATCCGATAGTGATACCCTAACAAATGGGCTGCTTTGTCCACTTCCCCTTGTGAGAGAAGTTGCCGAATAAAACTCGAGGAAATGATCAAAGATTGTGACTCTTGAGGACGAGCAACGCAAGGAACTTGCACAACCTCAAATCCATATTTCTCTCCTCTTTGGCAAAGAAGATGTACATTTCCACTTTTCTGATGACCAAATTGAAAATTTTCGCCTGTCACCACAACTGAAACATCAAAAACTTCCTTTAAAAACGACTTAATAAATTCGTCCGCTGAAAGAGCGGCAAACTGTGCATCAAAGGGCTGTTCAATCACGCCGTCAAAACCAAGGGTTTTAAAAATTTCAGCTTTTTCAGCTGCCTCTGTCAAACGATAGACAGGAGCTGAATGTTGAAAAAAACTTCTTGGATGGGGTTCAAAAGTTAAAACAACAGCTGGTTTCTTTTTTATACGCGCGAAATCAAGTGCTTTTTGCAACACCACCTGATGCCCACAATGAACACCATCAAAATTTCCAAGTGCCAACACTGCTCCCCGCCAAGCCGAGGGAAACATATGAATTCCCTGAAGACGCAAAAAATTAGTCATTACTGAAGTGCCCACATGATTGCTTGTGGTTTATAACCATGATGTTCAAGAAAAGAATGCAAAGCTTGCTTATCAACCACACCCTTTTGCGTATAATCATAATGATGAATCCCCCCCATAATATAAAGGGCATCAAGACCAAAGTGAGCCGCCCCCTTAATATCCGTTAAAAGACCATCACCAATAGCTAAAACTTGACTTTTTTCTACTGTTCCCCGTATTTTTTGAAGTTTTTCAAAGGCACATTCATAAATAGGCGCGTGAGGTTTTCCAGCAATGCGCACTTCCCCCCCTAATTGTTGATAAAGACGAGCCAATGCACCAGCGCACCAAAATTCTTTATTTCCATAATGGACAATCACATCTGGGTTCGCACAAATAAAAGGTAAATTCCGCGACCGCATGCGACGAAACATCTCCTCATAAGCAGAGGGTTCTTCGTCAAAATCTTCAAGAAAACCGCTACAGACGACAACAGAAGCCTCCCATTCTTCAACAAATTCACACTCTAACCCTTCAAACAGCACCAAATCACGTTGTGAACCAATGAAAAAAACTTTACGTGGAGCAGTCTGAATGAGATCGCGCGTTACATCCCCTGAAGTGATAATGGCATCATAATAGTCGCTATGAACATTCATGCTTTGTAATTGAGCAGCAACATCTTCCCGTAGCCGAGGAGAATTAGTTAATAAAATGACAGTTTTTCCCATTTGTCGGATTTTATACAACGCCTTCAACGCTGGTTCAAATGCATGCACACCGTTATGCACAACACCCCACACATCACAAAAAACAGCATCATAATGCGCTATAATAGTCTCAATATGGGTAAGTTCATTCATGGTGCACCTATCTCTATTTGTCATTTAAAGCTGTCTTTTACTTCAAAACTACTTACCGAAAGATAATACTTGTGTCATCTGCTTTCTCAAACCATATCCCAACTTTTTATCGTCTATAGAGATCATAAGAAATGATAAAATAACTAAGTTATCATTAAGTTGTGCAAAATTCTAAAATGCTTGATAGCAAAAGCTTATCATTCCCCAATGCTATTTTTCTCATAAAATTTTTAATTCTAACAACAACGACGTTGATAGAGTTTTTTATCTAAAATACTCAAATTCTTCACTGAGAAAATAAACGTATCCCCCTCTTAAAAACATGCATCATGAGAAAGCCCAATATATTTTCTCATTTCAAATTTGTTTATATTGAATCAATCAAAACCTATTCGCTTACATATTATAAGCAGAGAGCGTACAGATAAAAACACGTGAAGAAAGAAAAAATAGCTCTTAGGCTCCCTTTCAAAGGCAAAAACTGTCGTAATATTTTGAACTGGCAGAGAGTATGTGCCGTCCGAGCATCTTTTTTTCAGTAAAGATAGCAATATAGCTTTTATCCCATTCATAGAGGCTTTTACGCTATATACTTTACGAAGCACCATTGTAAAATAGGCGCTAACATTGAGAAATATCTTCTAAAACAAACATGTGAATATACAACAATAAGATCTATAATGTTTTGAGTTTATTTTGCATGAGGGCTCTTTACTCATAAAAGCTTTCCCCTATCATCATGATATCTCAGACGCATCAAAACAAGCCATTTTGGTTATTGGTTAAGAGCAACACCGTAAGCGGTGCCTTGAGCTTAAAAACCAAGCTTTACCTTCGTAAAATGCATATCTGATGTCATGAGTTGAGTAAGCAAACCTTAAAAGTTTGAAAGGCAAACAACCTCCTATTAAAAAAATCTATCCGTCTCAAGAAAAACTATTTTTATTGCCAATCTCCTAAAATTACTTTATGAATCGAAAAATGTTTTGATCGCATACGCAACGATCAAAAGGGGTCTTGAAAACCCGAAACCCTAGCGTAAAAATAAACCCACTATGTGGGTATCCCGGAATTCCGGGAGATTTTGCTATGTCCAGGTGCTCCAAGCACTAAAAGCAAAATGCTGACTAGGGTTCAGTGTTTTCAAGCTCCCGGAATACCAATGCGAGGGCGCTCGCACCTGGAGGAGGAAAATGCAAGCTCAAAATCTTAATATTGATCTTTTTGTAGGCAAAAAAATTCGCTTTAGGCGAAAAGTGCTAAAAATGTCTCAAAAAACATTAGGGCATCATTTAGGTGTCACTTTTCAACAAATCCAAAAGTATGAAAAAGGCTTAAATCGCGTGAGCGCAGAACGTTTAAAGGAAACTTCCGATATTTTGAATGTTCCACTTGCCTTTTTTTACACTGATATCATCAAAAAAGACAACGCCCCGTACCATTATGATGAAATCGCCTCGAGCAAAGAGGAATATTTGCTTTTAAAAAGTTTTAGAGTCCTCACATCTGTCAAGCAGAAAGCGATTTTAAACTTAATTTGTGATCAAAATTAAAACGCTTTAAAAGCATAGCTATAAAGTGCTACACACCCTATTCTTGTCTTTCTCTCCACACCCCAAAAGGATGCCCCCCCTCCTCAAACCGGTTGATAAACGATCCGCCTTTTCAAAAATAGCTCCTTCTCAGCTTCCCATTTCATATGGTTCCTTTCACAAAATTATATAAACAAGCCCTCCCTTGAATATTCATCACACTCTCTTATCAAAACACCCCATGTATAAAGTTTTATGTCTTATATCACCACACCCGCAAACAATAGCGTTTTACAGCACAACAGAATAAGTATTTATCTGTATTTAAAGAGTGGCCCCTTTTCGCTATGGACGCTCTATTTATTTTAAATGATGTACATTTAATATACCTGCTATTAAAGACTTAGTATCTGTTATAAAGTCTTAAAGGCATATTTTCCCTCTAAAATCTCAATGCTACACCAACTCTATCATAAGGCAACACATTGATTTATAAAGATAATTTATTATTTTACATGTTGAATGAGAATCCAGAATATCGTAAGATTCTTTCATTTCAGACTTGTTCCATGTTGAATCAACCAAAACTATATCTCTTGCAGGTTACAAGTGGGAAGAGGCGTATGGATAAAAACTATTAAGTAAGAATTAAAAATGCCTCAAACGAACCGTCTCAATTACCAAGAGCTGTAAGCAACACCCACAAGCTGACAAACTGTGTGATGGTGCAAGGCTTACTCCGTTATGAAGCGTAAAGATGGGGGGCTCAATGGATTTACCCTTATACCCTTTACGGATAACATGTAAGTTTTATGTAAAAATAACTTGCTGTATTTATACAGCTTTTTTACTGTGAGGGACGCGTAAATAAAAGTTAGGGAATAGGATTTTCTAACATTTGTCTACAACAGTAGCATTTTCTTTTCTTTGCGCTTCGCTAATCATCTC
>NZ_JBHIPQ010000041.1:0-1040 GCF_042196125.1 Bartonella sp. AP280QHHD
ATAGCTTACGAAATCACACCATTTTCGTCCTGTACAAGCCATTTGGAATTGCATTTGTGCGTGATATTCTGGTTTGATTTCGTCACCTATACAAAAGCGCATATGTGTTACTGATCTCGGGCATTTGACTTCGATTAAACCGTCTTCTCCAATGAGACCATCGGGGCTAGCCCCCGCCATTTCTATTGTGGGGTGTTGGATAAAGCCGCACTTTGTTATATTGGCATCATAAATGAAGCCATATTCTCTCAAGGCATCTTCTTCATGTTCAATACCCCATCTCATATCTTCAGTTTCATAATAAGGGCTTGTTTCGCCTGTTAAGCGCTCTGTTATGAGTTTGATTTTGTAGTCTTCATATTTGCTCGTAGGCAATCCTTTTGCTGTCTTACTGATAATGTTGTAAACATTAGATGCGGTGACTTTACCCAAGCGCGCTTGAAACCATTCTGCTGTTCTTTGTTCCATCTCACACCGCCGTTCTTTGTTCTTGTGGTCCATATTCTATATCTTGGACGTGAATATATTCGGCATCTTGTATAGGAACGTATGTTTTCTCTTGTGGTGGGAGAGATTGTAGAGCGCTTTCTCTTTGAATTCTTGGCTTGCTTTCTAATATTTTCAAAACGTCGTCTGCTGTTTCACAAGACATATCTGTTAGCTTTTCTACTTTTGCATAAGAGAGAAGCTTATTTTTATCCGATTCTGTTTGTTCGATTAATTCTTCGATTTTTATAAGCATATCTTGAGAAACCAATTGTTTTGGAATGCTATGGTTTGTTTCATTGATACGTTTTGCTTCATCTTCTTCATAAATACCGGAAAGCCCGAAAGCATAGCGAGCACATTGTATAGTGGCTTTATGGCGCAACATACGTGCTGGATATTTTTGCCATGCTTCACTTTTTTCTTGTTCGCATTCTTTGCGATATTCGGTGACTTCGATAGGGTCTTTAATCCCTTTGAGACGAATAGCACATTTGATAGCAATGATATTCCCATCTTCATTGAGTTGATCTTGAAAGGTCATGCCATCAAAG
>NZ_JBHIPQ010000042.1:0-20002 GCF_042196125.1 Bartonella sp. AP280QHHD
AGGCAAAACCAAGCCGGTTTGGAAGTATCACATTTCCTTATTGCCGGAGGGGGCGCGGGCGGCGTTGTTGGTGCGGTTTGGTGGGGTTTGTGTAGAAGAAAAGACAGAGAAAAGCGATCAAAAGACAAGTATTTGGGTGCGTTATGAGGGGCTTTCCAAGGCGCATAAAAGGCGCTGTGAAGAGCGTTTGAAGGCACTTTGCTTTTGGGAAGATTTACTCCATGCCGGTATGGGTGTGCATGATGCGGCAAGTTTGAGTGCGGTGCAATTTGGTGTGAGCCGGATGTCGCTTTTTAATTGGCGGCAGATGGTGGAGGGGTATGAGCGCCCTGATTGGTTGGCAGCTTTAGCGCCTTGTTATGGTGAGGAGAATGTTTCGCAATTTGCGCCGTGTCATGAGGGGGCGTGGGAGGTTTTTTGTTCGGATTATTTGCGCCCCTCTAAACCTGCTTTTTCGGCGTGTTATCGGCGGATGGTTTCGGTTGCACAGGAGCGGGGTTTTGAGCCCATTCCTTCTGAGCGGGCTTTGCGGCGTCGTTTTAAGGCGCAAATTTCCAAAGCGGTTGTGGTTTTAGCGCGTGAGGGAGAAGAAAAGGCAAAAAAGCTTTATCCAGCCCAACGGCGTGATCGCTCAAGCCTGCATGCACTGCAAGCTGTGAATATGGACGGGCATAAGCTGGATGTTTTTGTGAGTGTTCCTTGGACAGAGAAGCCTGTGCGGCTTTATCTGATAGCGATACAAGATCTTTATTCGGGCAAGATTTTATCGTGGCGCTTATCGGATGCTGAGACTTGGGAAATCGTTCGTTTGGTGATTGGGGACATGGTGGAAGCTTATGGCATACCGGAGCGTATGACCTTGGATAATGGGCGTGCCTTTACCAGCAAGTGGATTTCTGGAGGTGTGCAAAACCGTTTTCGTTTTAAGATTAAGCCGGATGATCCGCAAGGGCTTTTGACGAGTTTGGGGGTGCAATTGCAATGGACCACCCCTTATAGCGGACAGTCTAAACCGATTGAGCGGGCATGGCGTGATCTGGCAGAAGCGATTTCCAAACATCCCTTTTGTGCGGGGGCTTATACGGGCAATAAACCGGATGCCAAGCCTGAAGATTATGGCAAGCGCGCGATAGGATTTGAAGCGTTTAAAGCCCATGTTGGGGCGCAAATTGTGGCACACAATGCGCAAGCAGGGCGTAAGGCGGTTAATTGTGCGGGGCGCAGTTTTGATGAGACCTTTACTGAGAGCTTGCAAGCCGAGGGGACGATTATTCGGCAAGCAACGGCGGCACAACGGGCTTTATGGCTTTTAACCTCTGAGGCGTTGCGTGCGCAAAAGGGTACGGGGGAGATTCATTTTTATGGCAATCGTTATTGGGCGCGGGCGTTGAATGAGCATGCGGGGAAAAAAGTGATTGTACGCTTTGATCCGGATAATTTGCATCAAGATTTACGGGTTTATGATTTGAACAATCGGTTGCTTTGTCTGGCACCATGCCTTTGTGATGTAGGTTTTTATGACCAGCAGGCGGCGCGCTTGAATGGGCGTTTGCGTAAAGAATATGTGAAGGCTGTTAAAGCAGAAAAACAGTTGGCAGCAAAGCTTGCACCTGATCACTTGGCCGATGTTTATGGGCGCCTTGAGAAAAAGGATGAAGCGTTCAAATCTAAGCTTCCGATAAAGCCAAAGGTGAGCCGCTTGATGCCAAACAATGTGGGGAATTTAGCTTTGAAAGCAGACGATGATGAGGTTTTGGGGGAGGAAGAATTCAGTCAACACTTGCATAAAGCTTTGAGAAAGCTTTCCGCCTCTGATGAGGGGCGTGAGGTGATCAAGTTTCCTAAACGATAGGAAAGGAAAGAGGGGGGATTTGTAAGAATTCTCAAAAGGAAGCTGGTTTTGTATCGCGTACCAGGTTGAAGCGTTAACAAAGAAAGGGGGGAGGAATCTTAATCCTTTAAAAGTCTAATCAATACATGAAGTTTCTAGGTATCTTTGCCTGATTGGGTGAGATGCGTNCTTTGGGGGAGGAAGAATTCAGTCAACACTTGCATAAAGCTTTGAGAAAGCTTTCCGCCTCTGATGAGGGGCGTGAGGTGATCAAGTTTCCCAAGCAATAGAATAAGGAAATAGGAAAAGAGAGGGGGGATTTAAGGGGACCGGTTGAGGTCCATGTGCGGGGTTTGAAGCGTTAACAAAGAAAGGGGGGGAGGAATCTTAATCCTTTAAAAGTCTAATCAATACATGAAGTTTCTAGGTATCTTTGCCTGATTGGGTGAGATGCGTGGAGTTAGCAAGTTCCCCGATGTGTGAGAAAGAGAGGGGATTTGCAAGGTTAGCCGTTTTAGTANTGGAGTTAGCAAGTTCCCCGATGTGTGAGAAAGAGAGGGGATTTGCAAGGTTAGCCGTTTTAGTATCGCGTACGGCTTTTAAATGTTCATTCTAAAGACAAAAGATAAGGGGCGGGTGGGAGCCCTTCCCCTTATCAATAGTCTAAAATCAATACGAGAGGGGAATATACATGAAAAACGCGATAAATGCAACGGTCGATAAAAATCCTTGGGCGCGACCTAAAATCCAGCCCAATGGAACAGCACAAAACCGCAACAGTGATGACATTGCTTTATGGAATGAGCTTGTGGATGCAGTGAGAGCTTTGGGGCAAATGAATGATTGGTCGAAAGCAGAGGTGGCGCGGCGCATAGGCATGCCGGATGGGACGTTTTCGCAATGGTATGCGGGCAGTTATGCGGGACAGTTGGGGAAGCAAAATGCAAAGGTTCAACAATGGGTTGAGGTTTTAAAGGAAACGGCGGGGTTTTTGGAGAAGATCCCTGAAAAACCAGCCTTTCAGAGGAATCGAATTGCCAGTGAGATCATTGACACTTTAACACTGGCACAAAGTACGGGGGATATGGTGATGATTACGCTTGATGCGGGCAGTGGTAAGACCGAAACTTGCCGTCATTATCGCTCTACCCGCCCGCATGTTTATCTGGTGACAGCCAGCCCGCATACGCGCAGTGTTCACGGTATTTTGAATGATATGGCAGCAGAATTGGAAGTGGTGGAATATAATCCCACCCGCTTAACGCGTGCGATTGGTAAGAAATTAGAGCGCGTGGGCAGTGGTACGTTGTTGATTGTTGATGAGGCGCAAAATTTAACGGATGAAGCGATTAATCAGTTGCGCCACTTTGTTGATATCAATGGTACGGGGTTGGCTTTGGTTGGCAATGATGAAATCTCTGGACGGTTGGTTCATCGTCAAAATGGTCCCTCTTATGCGCAAATTAAAAGCCGATTGGCGATGCATTTGAAACGGCGCAAGCCCTATAGTGAGGATATTGCAGCGCGCATTCATGATTGGGGGATTGAAGATGTTGGTGCGATAAAGTTTTTGACAGGGATAGGCTTAAAGGCTGGAGCTTTGCGGCAAATTGACAAAACCATGATGTTGGCACGCATGGCAGCGCTTGGAGATGGGTGTGAGGTGACTTTGAAACATGTCAAAGCGGCATGGAAAAACCGTGACGTGGAGGAATTGGCATGATCTCTTTATGCGACAAAGAATTATCCGATACGCTTGTTGGTCTTTATGACGATTATCAATGCGGTTTTGATATTGGAGAACAGCTTAAATTGTGTGTTGATTTGGCGTTATTGCTTGAATTGGAGTTGAGTGTTCACCGTTTGGGGGAAGCGGATGCGGTTTTGGAAGGCCAAGTTTCAGAAGTTTTGGCTGAGTGTGACAGCTCTGATCGAGATGAAGATAAGAGCAATCGTGTGATTTATATGGATTTTGGAGGAAGCAAATGATGGAACGTAACCCTTATATGGTAAGAGATAGCTTGATTGCTTTGCGCTCTGCCTTTTTACAGTATGAGGTGAATGGCATTTTTATGCATGGACAAGATGTTCGAGAATTGAATGAGTATTTGCGTCGTTTGGCAGGCTATAACCACGTTTTAAGTCATGAGCTTATGCGGTGTCGTTGGCAATTGAAAGCGGGATGTGCGCCTTCTTCAGGGGATGTTGTGCCATTTCGTCGTTTTCAAAAAACACAGGAGGAAGTTGGTGATGAATCCACAAATTGAACTTGAAGGTACGCGTTATATGAAGGATGCAAAAGGGGCTTTGGTGCCGGTAAGTTTGATCCGCCCTGCGGATTTGTTAGAGGATGAAACGGTGCGCAAAATTATGGGTTTTGCGAAAGAATTATCGGCAAGGATTGCACGTTTTAACAACCATACGATTGCGGATTTGAGTGATTTTGATAGCTTGCTTGCGCAAGAATATGGTGTGGAGCGGCGTGGCAAAAAGGGCAATTGTACTTACACAAGCTTTGATGGTTTGCAACGTATTAAGGTGCAAGTTCAGGAAAGTGTTGATTTTGGACCGCAATTGCAAATTGCCAAAAGCCTTCTTGATGAGTGTTTGAATGAATGGTCTGCGGATGCACGCCCTGAAATCCGTGCGATTATTACGCGTGCTTTTAATACGGATAAAGAAGGCAAGGTGAATCGGGGCGAGATCTTTATGCTGTTGCGTTTGGATATTGATGATCCACGCTGGAAAGAGGCGATGCGTGCCATTCGTGAAGCGATCCGTGTGACGACATCTAAGGAATATGTGCGTTTTTATGAACGCGATACATTAGAAAGCGCTTGGCGTGCTGTGACCATTGATCTGGCGAAGACATGAGGGGGGAGAGATGTCTTTAGCTGTCCTTCATATGGGAAAACGCGCGTTAGGTCTTGATGATGAGACCTATCGCGCACTGCTCTATCGCTTGACAGGCAAGCAATCGGCGAAAGATTTGAATTTTTCAGAAAAGCACTTGGTTATCGCTGAAATGAAAGCGTTTGGTTTTAAGCCGAATGGGAAGCGTTTAGAGGGGAAATATGCTAAGAAGCTCCAGGCGCTCTGGATTGCTGGGTGGAATCTTGGCATTATTCGTGATCGTTCAGATAAGGCGTTGCTTGCCTTTGTGAAAAGACAGACAGGGATTGATCATATTCGTTTTTTACGCGATAGCGATGATGCATGCAGAGCCATTGAGGCGTTGAAAGGTTGGTTGCAGCGGGAGGGTGGGGTTGACTGGAGAGGAAAAAACCGCGAAGATTCATGGAGGAAGAAACCAAGCATTTCCATTTTGTGTGCCCAATGGAAGTGTTTGAATCCCGATGCTATGTTTGAGCTTGGGGCTTTTCATCAAAGTGTTATGGCGTTAAGTGGTAAAGCTTTGGGTGAGATGAGTGGGGGCGACTTTAGAGAAGTGATGAATGTTTGGGGGCGGAAAATCCGTAAAGGTGTTAAAAGCGAGGGGTAAGCATGTATGCAAGAGGAAATCTATAGCGATTTTCCTGCCTTATTGCGTGAAATAGCTGATGTTGCGGGCAGTGAAGCAGCATGGAATATGATGCGGGCTTTTGGTGGACGAGAAGTTTATATACCCGGGCGTCTTGAGAGTGCGGATTGGTTGATTGAAATTGTTGGGTTTGAAGAGGCGCAGCAACTCATCAACCATTTTTGTTTTAATGGTTCGGGAGTGCGTCTTCTTATCCCCCTTGGCAGAGATGCTGAACGGCGGCAAAAAATGGTGCAAGCGTTGCAAAAAGGCTGGTCGGTGGATGCTGCCGCTGCTGTTTCTGGTATGCATGTGCGCACAGCCTATCGCTTGAAGAAGAAAATTTCTTTGCAAGAACCACAAGGTTCGTTATTTTCAGAGTTTTATGAGTATTGAGAGTTTTGACTGACAGTGTCAGGCTTATATTGGGGGTTTGAAATCCGATAAACTGCGAATGAATTTTTATTCATTGAGTGGTTTGTTATGGTTTCAATAGATGCTTCTTTTCTTCATCGCCTTGCGCCTAAATTGGCGCATCATGCGCGCCAAGATTTTATTATTGTTGAAATGGCACGCGTGTTGCCTAAAGCTTTATCCTATGGAGCGATCACAACACCATTGCGTGTTGCGCATTTTTTAAGCCAATGTGCCCATGAGAGTGATGGCTTTTTTACCGTTTGTGAATATGCCTCAGGGCGCGCTTATGAGGGGCGGCGTGATTTAGGCAATGTCAACCCTGGGGATGGGGTGCACTTTAAGGGGCGTGGTTTGATCCAGTTGACGGGGCGCAATAATTATCGTCGTTTTACGAAGTTTTGGCGCCTAGTCGATGAACAAGCGGTTGATTGTGAGGCATTTCCGCAAGAGCTGGAAAAGTTTCCAGCAGCGCTTTGGTCTGCTGTTTGGTTTTGGCAAATGAAAGGCTTGAATAGGCTGGCTGATCAAGATGATTATCTAGGGATTACCAAGGCGATCAATGGGGGAAGAAATGGACTTGTGCAACGTTTGATTTATTTGAACCGCGCCAAAAAGCTTTTGGGACTTGGAGGCGAGGTAAAGGCATGAAGCCCTCTTATCGTGGTTCTAGGCTCTATTTATGGTGGTCTTTTTGGTTTGCTTGGGGGGTTATTTTTTTGCTTGTTTCTGGTGGTTTGTGGGGGGCTCCGCATATTGTTGATATGGCGAGCATTTCTATTCCTTCGATGGTGGCGATTATTGTTGGCAATCTGGGGGTGCATCGTGGCTTTGGCTCGTTGGATTTTTCTAATAGGAAACATTCCCATAAGCGGCATAGCAGCTCCTATGATGGGGTGGAGATAACGAGGTGGGGAGATAAAAGCAATGTTTAGCCCACTTTCAAAACTGTCTTTTGGTCTGCTTTTTTTGGTCAGTGTGATGTTGGCGGCTTTTGGCTTTATGAAAGCGCAAATTTTAAAGGCGGAAAAGGCGCGTGATTTGTATTGGCAGTTGGAGATTGCCAAGGCTTCAGCACGTGCACTGCTTGTACAAGAGCGACAAAGACAAGCAGCGTTGGAAGCTGAGCATCGAGCGCAAGGGGTGATTTCGGCTTTGGAACAAAAGCTTACAAAAATGGAGGAAGTCAATGCAGTATTGCCAACTACTGGCGGTGGCATTGGGCTTGAGCGTGTGCGCTTGCTCAACACACAAGCCGGTGGGTAGCCTTTCTTATCATTTTTTATCGGTTGAGTTGCCGCCTGTTGTTCGCATGGCGTGTGCCCGCCCAGCTTTATTGCCAGAGCGTGCTTTGAATGCGCGTGAAGTGGTGCACTATTGGGGGCGTGATCGTGCTGCTTTATTGATTTGTGAACAGCGCAGAAAAGCTGCGGAGCGGGCGATTTTAGGCAAAAGAGAGGGGACTTTTAAGTGAATTTGGATATCAGTGTTGCCAATGGCTGGTTGTCTTTATTGTTATCGGTTATTGCGATTTGTGGGGTTTTGAGAGCCTATTTTTCTTCCGGTGCGCGGGAAATGCTGAAAGATATCACGGCGCTTAAAGAGCGTGTGCAAAAGTTAGAAACAGAGATGGACTTTTTGCCTGATCGTGATGCGCTGCAAAGATTAGAAGTGAATATGGAGAAATTGAATGGTCGTCTCAACACGCTTTCTGCACAATTACAACCGGTGGCAGCCATTGGTGAGCGCTTGCAAGAGTTTTTGTTGGAGAATGCCAAGAAATGAAAGCAGATATGGATAAAATCATCCGTGAAGAAGCGCGGTTGATTATTTTAAAAGGGCTTGCTTGTGAGCGCAGCGAAACTTTATCGAGTGCGATGATTGAGCGGCTTTTATACAGTTATGGCATCAGACGCGATCGCGATTTTGTGCATAATGAACTGGCATGGATGGAAGATCAAGGTGCTGTTACTTTAAAATGTGTGGGTTCGGTTTTTCTTGCGGCATTAACAGAACGGGGAGCGCGTCATTTAGACCGGAGCTTTTCCATTGAGGGGATTAAGCGGCCTAAACGTTCATCAATAAAAGACGAGGTGAAGGATGCGCAAGGTCGGGCGTGGACGTTTAACGGCGATTGATTTATTGCCGCAAGCTTGTGATCAAATTATTGCTGCTGCTGCTGAGGCTTTAAATGGGCGTGAGAAGACGCAAAAAGCCATTTATGATGAATTTAAAGCAGCTTTGAAGGCTTTAAAAAAAGAAATGGGTTTAAGCTTTTCTATACCCTCCTTTTCCAGTTTTAATCGTTATTCTTTGCGGCTAGCCGTGATGTCACGGCGCCTAGAACAGACAAGAGAAATTGCCGCAAGTCTTTCCAAGCGTTTTGATGCCAAAGCTTCTGATAATATCACTCTTTTGACGGCGGCAGCGATTAAGGAGTTGATTTTTTCCACGTTGAGCAGTGGGAAAAACCTTTCGCCAAAGGCAGCACAAGAATTGGCCAATGCGCTTAAAGGCGTGTTGGCGGCTGAACATTTGTCGACCACCAGACGGCAAAAGTTGGAAAAAGATTTTACCAGCAAAGCAAGCAAAGCGGTTGACGCAGCAGCAGCGGCGGCGGGGCTCTCAGAAGAAACAGCGCGAGCTATTCGTGCGCAGGTGTTGGGGGTAAAACATGGCTGAACAGCCCTTTTCAAAAAGTCATGTCTTTGATCATCAAAGTGGTTTTGATATTTGGCAGAGAAGTACTTTTCCCAAAGAGAGTGATCCCTTAGCGGAAGGCGTTTTGATGGCGCATCAACGGGCATGGATTGAAGATAAGTCCCCATTAAAATTGGTGGAAAAGGGGCGGCGGACCGGCATTACTTTTGCAGAAGCTTTGGATGATACACTGATTGCAGCGGCGGCACGTGAAGCGAGGGGCGATAATGTTTTTTATATTGGTGACACCAAAGACAAGGGGCGGGAATTTATTGGCTATGTGAGCCATTTTGCTTCGGCAATTACGAGCCATAGTGGGGATGTTGAGGAATTTTTATTCTCTGATCAAAGGGCGGATGGTTCAACGAAATATATCTCTGCTTATCGGGTGCGTTTTGCTTCGGGGTTTCGGATTGAGGCGCTTTCTAGCCGCCCTGAAAATATTCGCGGACTACAGGGTATTGTGGTGATTGACGAGGCGGCGTTTCATCAAGATGTGCGCGCTGTTTTGGATGCTGTCAATGCTTTGCTCATTTGGGGAGGCAAGATCCGTGTGATCTCCACCCATAATGGTGTGCTCAATCCTTTCAATGAATTGATCCGTGAAGCACGAGCAGGCAAAATGCCTTTTTCGGTGCATTGTTACCCCTTTGGTGTTGCTGTTAAAAATGGCTTGTTTAAACGGGTTTGTGCCATGAAGGGGGAGGTGTGGAGTTTAGCATCTGAGCAACAATGGGAAGAGCAAATTCGTGCCTCTTATGGGGTGCGTTTGGCTGCGATGCGCCAAGAATTAGATGCCATACCAGCCGATCAAGAAGGGGCGGCTTTAACACGTTTGCAGATTGAAAATTGTTGCGCGCCTGACATTGCATTGTTGCGTTTTGCTTGTGTGGATGATTTTAAAAATCAATCGGAACATCAACGAAGTGTTGCTGCTTTTGCTTGGTGTGAGAAGCATATAAAACCTCTTCATGCTGGGCTTGACCGGCGGCGCCAACATGTTTTTGGTGTTGATTTTGCGCGGAGTGGCGATGCGACATCGATTGTGGTGATGGAGGTGGGACAAGATTTGGTGCGCCGTGTACGGTTTATGGTGGAATTGCGCAATACGCCGTTTGATCAACAAAGAGAGATTTTATTTTATGGGGTGAATGGTTTGCCGCGTTTGATGGGCGGCGCGTTAGATGCGCGGGGCAATGGGGCTTATTTAGCCGAAAAAGCGGCGCAGCGTTATGGGGCTTGTGTGAAGGAAGTGCCCTTGTCACAAAGTTGGTATGGCAAGGAAATGCCGGCTTATTTAGAAGCTTTTGGGGATGGGACGATTGTTTTGCCGCGCGATAGTGACATTGTTGCCGATCATCAAGCGCTTGCTTATGTCAATGGCATTGTGAAAATTCCAGACAATCATCGTTTTAAAGGCAGTGATGGTTTTATGCGTCATGGTGATAGCGCGATTGCTTGCGCTTTGGCTTATTTTGCCAGCCGCCAAACTCCTGAAATTTATGATTATACACCTGTGAGAGAGGCTTATCGTTTTGATGAAAGCTCGCTCTTTTCAACGCCTTTTTTTTCAACAATGCGATCAAAAATTTATTGATGGGATGATGAGATGGTAAAACTTGTAGATCAGTGGGGCAGGGCGCTTAATATCAAAGGGCTAGAGCATGAGGTGGCGGCGCCTACCATTGGCGGTGTTCGTGATGTGTGGTCACAAACCATTGTCAGTGGTCTGACCCCTGCGCAACTTGCTGATATTTTACAACAGGCAGCAGAGGGTCATCCAGAGCAGTTTTTCCAACTTGCCGATGATATGGAAGAGCGTGATTTGCATTATCGTGCTGTGCTTGGCATGCGTAAAAATGCTCTCACAGGGGTGGAGCCTGGAGTGATTGCCGCAAGCAATAGTGCACAGGACAAAAAGATAGCAGATGCGGTGCGGGAAGTGATTAGTGCGCCTACCTTTGTTGATGATTATGTGACGGATTTATTGGATGCTTTGGGGAAAGGTTATGCGGTTGTAGAAACCTTGTGGGACAAGAGTGCCAAGGAATGGTGGCCGGTTGCTTGGAAATGGCGTGACCAGCGGTTTTTTCAATTGGATCGGCGGGATGGTTTTCATTTGCGTTTAAAAGAAGAGGGGTCTTTTAATGGAAGTGAATTGCCTGCTTATAAATTTTCCATTCATCGCCCAAAGTTAAAAAGTGGGTTGCCTATCCGCACGGGGCTTGCGCGGCTTGCAGCTTGGGCTTTTTTGTTTAAATCTTATACCTTAAAAGATTGGATGGCATTTTTAGAAGTTTATGGCATGCCTTTGCGTGTGGGTAAATATGGGGCAAGCTCTTCTCATGAGGAGCGACGGGTTCTCATTCAAGCAGTGCGTGATTTATCCAGTGATGCGGCAGCAATTATTCCCAAAGAAATGGAGATTGAATTTATTGAAGCGGCAGGAGGCAGTGGCAATGCGGTTTTTGGTGTCAAGGCGGAATATTTAGATCGACAAATTTCTAAAGGTGTGTTGGGACAAACCATGACGACGGATGATGGTTCGTCCTTTTCGCAAGCACGCATTCATGAAAATGTGCGCCATGATATTGCCAGAGCTGATGCACGCCAATTAGCTTTAACGGCTAATCGTGATTTGATTGTGCCTTTTGTTGAGATTAATTTTGGACGCCAAGAGCGCGCCCCCCTTGTCTATTGGCCGATTTCGGAAAATGAAGACATTAAAGCGATTAGTGATGCGCTGGAAAAACTTGTGCCTTTAGGTTTGCGTGTTGGGGCGCAAGAAGTGCGCAATAAGATTGGTTTTTCGCAACCAAAAAAGGAAGAGGATGTTTTAAAGGCTCCTGATAATGCGCTTGATGATGAGAGGGGAGAAAAGGCTCATGTTTGTGCTGATTGTGGAGGTGTTTTTGATGTTTCTGTGACAAGAGAGAGCAAGGGTGCAAAAGAGAAGGGTGGGAAACATCACGACGAATTGGACCGGCTTTCACAAGAAGCTTTAAGCGACTGGGAAGAGGACTTAGAACCCCTTTTAGAGCCTTTTAAAAAGCTTGTGAGAGAAGCAAAAAGTTATGAGGATATCCTTAAAGGCTTAGATGAATTGCTAGGTGAGATGGATCATCACGCATTAGCAGCGCGCTTGGCAAAAGTACAAATGATTGCACGTGGGCTTGGGTATCATGGATGAGGAACTTTTTAAAACCGCCCCTAAAGAGGTCACCCGTTATTTTGAAGCCAAGGCACTTGTTCCAAGCTTTGATTGGCGTGATATAGCACCAGAAGAACATGCTTTTTCCTTTACGGTGGCAAAATCGCTAGGCTATGATATTTTGGAGGATTTTAAGCGAGCGGTTGGAGAAGCCATAAAGCATCAAGTTCCTTTTCAAGATTTTCAAAAAAATTTGATGCCGATTTTACAGGAAAAGGGTTGGTGGGGTAAAAAGACCAGCATTGACCCCAAAACTGGTGAAAAGAGCGTGGTGCAATTGGGCAGCCCACGGCGTTTAGAAACGGTCTATTGGGCCAATACCATGAGTGCGCATGCAGCAGGCGAGTGGGAGCGCACACAAAATAATAAAGAATTTTTGCCCTATCTCACCTATGCTTTGTCGAGTTCAGAACATAAGCGTTTAGAACATGAAAGTTGGGTGGGGTTTACCGCACCCGTTGATGATCCGGTTTGGGATTGGCTTTATCCACCCAATGGCTGGCGGTGTAAATGCAGTGTGCGACAGGTAAGCCGTTATGAAGCAGAAGATTTAGGCTATGAAGAGGGGGCAGAGCCACTTCATGTTGAAAAGCAGGTTTGGCACAATAAGCGAACGGGGAAAATTGAGAAGATACCAAAGGGGATTGATCCTGGTTGGCATTTGAACCCTGGGAAACATCGCGCGCAAAACTTAAGCAATTTTTTGAGTGATAAAGTCTCTGTGATGGGGGACAATGACAAACGCATTGCCATTGAAGATATTGTGGGTTCACCACTTTTGGAAGCCATGTTTGAAGGACATATGCCGCGTGGATTTATTCCCATTGCCCCAATGATCCAAAAGGTGCGTGATGTTTTTGCAGCGGAAAATTCTCTTATTCGCTTATCCGCAGACAGTGTGAAACATATTTTGTTAGAGCATCAAGCGCGTGATCTTCGCTTGGATGATTTTCGGGGCGCCATTCAAACGCTCATCCGCCCCCATGGCATTATCAGGCGAAAAGGTGTACCGAGCGTTGTGTTTTTGGGTGAAAATGATGGGGTATGGTGGCGCTTAGCAGTTAAATTCGTGGCAAGCAAACAAGAATGGTGGTTGACCTCCATGCATAAAAAAAGCTCTAGAGAAATTGGACGCTTATTGGATGCGGCTGAAAAAAAGGGCGAGAGGTTGTTGTAAAGAAAACAACAGGAAGAAAGTCTTTTGTTCTTAATGGAAAAGAGGCGAGGAAAATGAGAAGGCGTGGAGGGCGGTCAACTCCTCGCAGATCCGGTAAAACCGTCCTGGTATAACTGGCTCACGCCTCGCGGATAATGTAACAGTTTAAAAGTTTAAAAGCAATCTTTAAAAAAATGGTGCTCTGTCGCCAGTGTCTTTGAAAACAATTTTATAAGAGTGTTTGGGGGTGTTTTCTTTAAAAGGGAAAAGAAGGATGAACGGTTGTTGTAAAGAAAACACCGTAAAGCTCTGTTGGTGTTTGTGAGAAGGAACTGGTGTCGAGAAAAATGAGAAGGCGTGGAGGGCGGTCAACTCCTCGCAGATCCGGTAAAACCGTCCTGGCAAAACTGGCTCACGCCTTACCTCCAATGATATAATGTTTTTAAGCCAAAAAGCAATCTTTAAAAAAACGGCTTGAGAGGGGCTTTTTTTGTATAAGACGATAAATTGTACCTCTAACTTCACGACGGCGCTCTATCGCCTTTGAAGTGCCTTTGAAAACGATTTTATGGGATGGTTTGGCACGGGGGTTTCTCTCACAAGGAGAATAATAGGGAAAAGAGTGCTTTTTGAGAAATGCTCTTTTGACTGACAGTGTCAGACTTATGGTGGGAGTAAGTTTCATGCATTGTATTGCCAATGACAATTGTAAAGCAATAGGCAATGTTTATGGAGCAAGAATTTCACAAAGATCAAAAAGATGGGGATGCAGAAACATTTCATGCTGCGTTAATAGATCTTTGCCAAGACGCTACCGTTAGCCAAGCGCCTGAATGGGTAGAGCTTTTGCCCAAAGCGCCCCATGTGAAGGCACGTGATGGACGACAATGGCATTATAACCCGCAAACTATTTTAAAAGCCTTTGCAGCCAATAAAGGACCGCTTGTGATTGATTATGAGCATGGGCAACATCACCGTGCGAGAAATGGTCTAGAAGCACCTGCAAGTGGCTGGATTGAAGAATTAGCAGAGCGGGATGGTGCGATTTGGGGGCGTGTTAAATGGACCGATATGGCCGCTAAAAAGATTGTTTCCCAAGAATATCGCTATCTTTCGCCTGAGTTTCGCCATTCCAAGAAAGGTGAAATTTTAAATTTAGCCGGTGCTGGTTTGGTGAACCGTCCAGCCCTTGTCATGACGGCTTTAAGCCGTGAACAGCCTTCCCCTATAACTTTGACGGAGAAAATGATGGATTTGACAGCCATTGCCAGTGCACTATCACTGGCAGAAGATGCTAAAGCGGATGAGATTTTAGCAACGCTTAAAGCGCGCGAAAAAGAACGCGCGGAACTTTGTGCTCAATTGACAAAGGTGCAAGAAGATTTAGCGCTTTTGCAAGAAGAGCAAAAAAATAAGGCTATTGAGAGCCTTTTAGACAAGGCCATTGAAGAGGGCAAGATTTTGCCGGCTGCCCGCGAGGAATATCGTGCACTCTGTAGCCTTGAAGGGGGTGTGGAACATTTTAAAAGTTTGGTCGAGAAGTTGCCGGCGCTTGCCTCAACAAGCCCTTTAGAAGTGTGTGCTTTAGCGCAAGAACCAAAGCTTGCGCCAGAAGAGGTTGCTGTTGCGGCACGCCATTATAAGGAAGAGCAGAAGCAAAAAGGTTTCGACATCACCATTAGCCAAGCAGTTGATTATATTTGCGAACAAAAGGAGCGCCAATCATGAGTACGATGATTTTAATTAAATCTTTTCGCGCCATAGATGTGATTTCACCTTATTGCATTGTTGCAGCGCGCGGTGACGGAATGGTGGCAACGGCTTCTGGTAAGGGTGATAAATTATTAGGGACTGCTGGGTCATTGAGTGCAAAGGCTGGTGAGATGATTGATGTTGGCCAATGTGGTTGGGGCGAAGTGGTTTGTGGAGGCAATGTTTCCTTTGGTGATTTTTTGACCTCTGACCCAAAGGGGCACGCCATAAGGGCAGAAGCAGCAGATCGCACCATTGGTATTGCCATGAGTGATGGTTCTGCTGGTGATGTTATTTCTTTTAAAATTAATTAATCGAGGCATAAAATGAACAGACCTTTTCCCATTGATCCAACACTCACCGCTATTGCTATTGGTTATCGCAATCCAGCAGGTTCTCTTATTGGCGATAGAGTTTTGCCACGCGTTTGTGTTTTAAGTGAGGTGTTTAAATATAGTGAATTTCCCTTAGCGGAAAATTTTACCGTGCCTGAGCTTGAAGTTGGGCGAAAAGGGCGCCCGAATGTGGTGGAATTTTCTGCCTTTGAACGGGAAGCCAGTGTCAAAGATTACGGACTTGATGATCTTATCCCCAATTCAGATATTGAAGCAGCGGCACGCGCACGAGCAGAAAAGCGCTCTCGTTATAACCCCGAAAAGACAGCTGTAGAGGGACTTGCCAATTTGCTAGAATTGGGGCGTGAAGTGCGTGTTGCAGCGCTTGTGCAAAGAAGTGAAAATTATGCACCAGAGCGGGTGATAACACTTAAAGGTGAGAATAAATTTAGCGATTATGAGAAATCTGATCCTTATGCTGTTTTAGATGAGGCCATGGATAAAAGTCTCGTCTATACGCCCAACACCATTGTTATGGGCAAAGTTGTTTGGTCAAAACTCAAACGTCATCCCAAAATCATCAAAGCTGTTAAAGGGGGTGGCACTGCTGATGGTTTTGTCACCAAGGCGCAATTTGCTGATCTGATGGAAATACACCCCGATCGTTTACTCATTGGTGAATCGCAAGTGAATTTGGCACGTAAAGGGCGTTCGGCACAATTGGCACGCGTGTGGGGCAATAAGATTGCACTGCTTTATATTGACCCTACCAAACAACAGGCAGATGGTTCGGTGATCAGTTGGGGTTTTAGCGCCCAGTTGGGCGAACGTTTGTCTGGAGTGATCCAAGATCCAGATATCGGCTTATCAGGCGGCAAACGGGTGCGTGTGGGGGAACGTGTGTGTGAATTGGTTGCCGCAAAAGATGCCGGTGTTTTGTTGCAAGAAGTTGTCTAAGGGAAACTTTTAAACATGGCTTATGCAAGCAAAACATTGATTGAAGAGCTCTGGGGTGATGACTTCTTGGATGATTTGTGTGGGATGGATGAGAACTCTGATCCAGTTTTTTCAGAGCAAGCCATTGCCCGCGCGCTCGAACAGGCAAGTGGTGAGATTGATGTGCATTTGTCTCATCGCTACTCAATCCCCATTGCTGGACAGCCGGCGGCTCTGGGTATGATCTGTGTCAATATTGCTGTTTATAATTTAGCCATACGCCATACGGCACTGACCACGACTATTGAAGATCGTTACAAACAGGCGGTTGAACTCTTGAAACGTATTGCCGAAGGCAAAGCGGGTTTAGGCATAGATGAACCTAAAATTATGAGCGAAGATGGACCGGTTCGTGATGGGGCTTTTTTTCATGCCAAGCCGCGTTTGATGGGAAGATAATATGTCTGTTGCAACCCATATTGAGATTAAAGAGACAGGGCTTGAAGCGGCTTTATCCTTTTTGCAAAAGGGAGCTGATCGCTCGATGGGGACTTTGGCACAAGGGGTTGGGCGTCTCATTCAAGAAAGCACAAGGCGGCGGATTCAAAGTGAAAAAATGTCTGCTCAAGGAGAGAAGTGGAAAAACAATCATGCCCGCACCTCCATTCTTTATGCCAGTGGGGCGCTTTCACGCTCCATTGATATGAAAGCTTCACCAGAACAGGTGATTGTGGGCTCTGGGTTGGTTTATGCGCGGATTCATCAATTAGGTGGGGTTATTCACCCGAAAAATGGCAAGACACTGCGCTTTTTTCTTAAAAGCGGCAATGCACACCGCTTTGTTTGTGTGCATCAAGTGACCATGCCCGCACGCCCTTATTTGGGGCTTTCAGAGCACAATAAAGTGGAAATTGTCAAAGCGACAGAAGACTGGCTGGAAAGGGTCTTTGCATGAGTCAAACGATTAAAAATGCTGGGCGCATTAATCAGTTTCGTGAAGCGGTGATAAGAAGCCTTAAAGGCGCTTTACCGGATGTGCGTGATTGCGGCTGTCAATTTGGACGTTTTAACTTAGAAGAGCTTGAAACACAGATGCTGGTGGCTCCAGCAATACGGGTTGCGGTGTTAGAAAGCCGTTTGAATCCTGTAGCAAGTGGACAGATGAGTGCTGATCTTCATTTAGGGGCTTTTATTATTACCACAGGTAAAGAGCGTGATGTTTCCAGTTGGCTTTTAGCAGAAGCCATTGCGGTGCTTTGTCATAGCGGGCAATTGTGGGGACTAACGCATTTGAGTGCCCCGCGTGAGGTGCAAATTGAACCGATTATCTCTGCGGCGATTAAGCAGCGTGGTGTATCGATAAGCGTGGTGGAATGGCACCAAGATTTGCATCAGTTGGGACAGGATATTTTTTGTGATGAGGGACAACTCAAAAGTGGTTTGATTTCATGGGACAATGAGGTGGGGGCATGAATGATGCACATCTCTTAAGTGATACCTTTCGACAAATCATGAAGCGTCTTGATGCGCTTGAACGCTGTCTTGCCAACCAGCACATGATCGGGCGGGTTGTGCAAGTTGATGGCCATAGGGTGCGGGTGAAACTTTCCGAACAGGGTTCCAATGGACAAGCGGTTTTATCGCCTTGGTTGCAAGCGCAAGAAGCTTCTGGCGCTCTCTCAAGCAATATGCCCCTCCATGTTGGTGATCCGGTGCGGTTGTTAAATCCCCATGGCGAAATTGGCTCTGCCTCTCTGGTGGTGCGCGATAGCTATAGTGAGGATGCGCCTAATCCCGCACGCTCGCCGCAAGAGTTGGCGCTCTGTTATGCCGGTGGCGCTTTGCGGATGACAAAAGATGAACTTATTCTCTCCCATGGGGAAAATCAAATTCATTTGAGTGAAAAAGGTTTGGTGCTTTCTCATCAATCAACCCGTGTTGAATTAACGGGCAGTGTGCATATTCAAGCAGAAGATTTACAGCATAATCAAAAATCTGTTGGCGCAAGCCACAAACACGGTGGGGTCAAAATGGGTCCCTCCACAACCTCTTCCCCTCTTTAAAGGAGTTTTATCATGCGTGAGAACACTTATGTTATTTTAACCAATGCCGATTTTGTTGCAGGCAAGCGTTCACCGGGCAAGGGTGAGGAAATTTGTTTAAGTGAGGAAGCGGCTAAATATCCGTTGCTGCTTGGTCAGATCGCTGAAAAACCAGTCCCTGTTGTTGCTGCGGCCCCAACGGTCTCTACCACAAAGACAAGCAAAGGGGCATAAGCCATGCGGTGCGGGATGAGCGAAAAGGATGGCTCTCTTTTATATGGCTTTGCGCATTGTCAACAGTCACTTCGTAAATGTCTGACGACAAGAATTGGGACACGGGTTTTGCGTCGTCATTATGGATGTGATGTTGGAGCATTCCAAGATGCCAATGCTGATCCTGCGACGATGATGCAGCTTTATCAAGCAATTGTTGAAGCACTCGATGATCCAGAGTGTGGAGAGCCTGGGTTCTCGTTGCAGAGGATTGATCTGACAAAAGCAACGCGTGAAGGCACATTCCATTTTGTTTTAACGGGTGTTTTTTATCCCAATGGGCATTTGGGGGATTGGTCACACAAAGAGCCAATGAGCATCAATTTAGAGGTTGGTGATGACTGAGTTTGAACCTTTATCCTTTTCACAGATTCCTCCTCCACAACTCCCTCTGCCACAAATTATTGAAGAGCTTTCTGTTGAAGCAATTTTAGAGCAAAAGATCACGCGTTTGACTGAGCTTTTTGCAGCGCATCATATTCCTTATAATGTGGAAAAGACGGCTTATGATCCCGTGGTCATTCAATTGCAAGCGGCGGCTTATGAAGAGTTTCTATTGCGCCAGCGAATTAATGAAGTGGCGCGGGATAATTTACTCACATTTGCGCGTGGAACAAGTTTAGATCATTTGGGGGATTTTCATGGGGTCACGCGCCTTTTGGATGAAGATGATGAGCGGTTTCGCCGCCGCATTCGCTTGAATAGACAAGGACATTCCACAGGGGGCACAGCGCCACGTTATCAATATTTTGCCCTCTCAAGCGATATCCATGTCAAAGATGCTTTTGTTTATCGTGAGGGTAAAAGCCCGATTATTCATGTGGCTCTTTTTAGTGATAGCCCATCAGGGGTGGCAGATGAAGCTTTAATTGCCAAGGTGCAAGCCGCCCTTGATGCCCCCCATGTTAAAATGACCAATGACCACATCCTTGTGAAAAGCGCGGTACAGCGGATGATCAATGTTTCTGCTGATTTTTGGTTGTTACCGGATGAAGGCTCCTTTGTTTTGGAAAGAGCGGAGCAGAATTTAAGAGCAGAATGGGCGCGTGCATGGAGGCTTGGGCGTGATTTGTCTTTAAGTTGGATACTAAGCCGCTTGATGGTTGAGGGCGTTCACCATGTGAACATAACGCAACCTTGTGAGGATATTTTGGTCGCACCGGATGAAGCCGTCGCACTAGGGGATATTGTCTTGTCTGAACGGGGGCGTGCTTATTGATGCTTTCCTCACTTTTGCCCCCAAATTCGAGCTTGTTTGAACGTTGTTTTGCAGAAGCAATGGCTCTTGACCCTCACGTTAAAATGGCACTCGAAGAAATACCTCGCGCGAAATTTATCACGCGTCCGCCTTCTTGGTTGCCCTTTTTAATAGACGAATATGGCTTACAAGAATTAACCCCTTATTTCTCTAACCTTTATGATTTAATTGATCAGGGTCTTGCATGGCAAAATATTCGCGGCTCCCTTGCGGCAATAGAGATAGGGCTTGAATGGCTAGGGATTTCGGCACGCTTTCAACCCGCCTGGACGGGGCGAGCATGGTGGAATTCCTTTCAACTTGATTTTGATCAGTTGCCTGAACGCAAAAGCCTTGAAGCTATTGAAGCGATTACCGACCTTTCCAAAAGTTTGCGCTCTGATTTTCGCCGTGGGACCTATGGTTATGATGTGCAAGCCTTGGAAGGCAATATGTCACGCCTTGATGACAGCATGTTGGAGTATGAAAGCGGTGTTCACTTAACAGCTGGGGACACTTTGTTTTCCTTTGGGCGCACAACAGAGATCAATCACACGCTCACAAGAGAAGAAGGCAGGCTTATTGGTAATTGGAT
>NZ_JBHIPQ010000043.1:0-19449 GCF_042196125.1 Bartonella sp. AP280QHHD
TGTTTTATCTCCTTGAATATGCTGGAGATACAATGCCTTTTTGCTAATTATGTTCCAAAAGTGAATAGATATGCGCCAAAAAGGACAGAAAACATCGAAAACAAGACGGTGATCATTACTTAAAATTCTTCTTATATGACTCCAGTCTAGAACTGATAATACCAGTTTATCGAGAATTTTAGTTGATGGGGGGGATAAACGGTCTATGGGGGTATGGCTCTCTTTTCCCGTTCTGTACTGCAATGTTTAAAAGATTGAATGTCGTTGTGAAGTTTAATCTTTCCCCCTTAGCTTAAAAGTAAGCTCTCTTAATGCTTTTCTTTCAATTAATGTCCCAGATACTGCTTGAGGAAAACTTTGTCAACGCTTTTCCATCATTGATTATGTTTGAAGGTAAAAAGTAAAATTCTGGAGTCTTTATTTTATTATTCATTTTTTTGTAAAAACAGCGCGTCTTCTAAAATTTTAGTTTTTTATATTGTACTTATAATTAAAAGAATGCTTCAATTATTCAAAATAAATATCAAAAGTATTCAATTCAAAAAGCTATGAGAGATAAAAGAGAAGGAAGAAACATTAGTGTTCTAAGCTGTTTTTCCTTCTCTTATTGCTCTATATCAAAACAATGCTAGAAAAATTTTCTAAGTTCTTTGAGTAAAAACTCCCAAAACCAGAGAGGAAAGTTGAAAAGTTTTGAGACAATGTCCAAAAGTTTTGAGATTCTCTCCAAAGGTTGTTTTTTAGTTTCGCCCGCAGTTTTTTTATACGATGTAAGAGCACTTTGATTTGAGAGATAAATTTGGTTCGATGGACCATCTTGTATTAAGAAAGTGCATTTTGTAAAGGTCATGCGTTCCACCTTTATGACGTAGGGATTATGAACTGTAATCGGTTCATAGGTGCTACAGGTTTTCACTTTTGCATTTGCAGTTGTCATGGATTCTGTTTCAAATGTATTTGTATAAAGGTTACTTGTGCGTTTTTCGGGTTTACTGTCGATTAAAATACATTCATCCATTATGCTTTTTATGGGTGCATTTACTTTGTTTATAAAGTTTTTGAGATGTTTAGAAAATTGAGTTTCTAAGGATAGGATTTTTAGGGATGGGATTTTTATGATTGTATTCATTTTATCAAGTTTTTTTAATACTTTTTTTATTAAAGGCCCGTAAATGTCTTTAATGTTTAAAAAATCACGAACACCAAGTTTACTGATGGCATTATAGGACCACCCTGAAAGACATGCGATCATTTCAATTGATTGCTCGTCGCCTTCTTTGCTCTGTATTGCTTTTAAGTCTTTAAATTTCGGGCGGCGTAAGGTGATTTCTGTGTATGTCTTTCCTTCCACTTTAATAGGTCCAAGTAATTGGTACGTGGCTCGTTCTGTTATATTCATTAATAGCTTCTCCTTGCTTTCTACATTAGATGCAGAATGATTCGTCAAATTTTTATTATATCATGTTTGTCAATAGCTTAGGCAATAAACTTTGTGCTGGCTATGTAGAATGAAATTCTAACAAAATGGACAAGATGAATTTAGATTTTAGAGCGAGATAGAAGCACAATTTGCTTTATGATATTAGTGGGCTATTAAGTTTATTTGCTCAATTATTTGTGTTGATAAAGACTTCTCCATGAGCCATTATTATATGCTGTATTGTTACAATAATATTTGCGTGGGGAGTTTTGAGGAAAGGGAGTTTGTGGCTTCTTTTTTCTTTGAGCGTTGTAAACCACTTCTGATAAAAGATGTTGTCGGGAAAGTGATGTTGTTATCATGGAGAGGGATAGTGTTTGGGAGCGTTTTTGTTGATGATATCAATGAAAAAAAGCTGATGAAGATAGGGCAACATGAATACAACAAAATGCGCTATTTCGGATTGGGAAATATATCTCTGAAGGAGAGTTTTGATCTTTTAGCTTCTTTTGCGTATAGTTTTAAAATTGCGATTTGCTATGCTTTAAAATTAATTATAAAGTGAAGCACTAAGTGTTTATTTACGTGTTGAGTGTGTGCGTGCGGATCATACACTGGATTTATGTATCAACAAGCTGAATTATTCTCGAATAAAGTAAAAGAATAAAGAAAATTGATTATTTTATTCCCTGTGGATAAAGTTAAAATAGCTTTATATTTATAAATATAAATTATTATTTTTCTATAAACGTAAAATTTAAATATTTTTAAATTTAAGAAATGTGACTTTCCTGATGAAACATAAATATACATTACCATTCATTATACTTATCGTATGTTTATCAACAGGAGGTTTGATTTCTACCGATATTTTTTTACCAGCACTGGGCGATATGCGTCAATATTATCAAGTGACACAATCTCAAATTCAAAGTGCAGTGGCGGTTTTTTTGTTGGCATTGGCACTTGGACAGCTCATTTATGGGCCGCTGAGTGATAATTTTGGGCGTAAAAAAACACTTCTATTGGGCTTATTCTTGTGGTTATTTACGACACTTGGTGTGATTTATACGGTTCATATTCACGCTTTTCTTGTGTTACGTTTTTTGCAAGGTCTTGGTGCTTGTGCGGGACTTGTCTTAAGTCGTGCAATTATCAATGATTTGTTGGATAAAAAAGCGGCTGGAAAACTTTATTTGATTGTTTTCCCTTTTATTGGAATGTCGCCAGCACTTGCACCTTTCATTGGTGGACTTTTGATACAGGCTTTTCATTGGCAGGCAACTTTTATCTTTTTAAGCTTTTTTATATTTTTGACCATTTTGCTATGTTGTTTTGTGCTAAGCGAAACTCTGCCCCCTCAAAAACGGCAGCATTTTTCTCCGGTAGGATTGATAAAGGCATATTTAGGCGTTTTCAGAAATAAACAATTTATTTTTTATGCACTTATTCCGTGTTTTTCTTACGCTGCCTATTTTGCTTATATTGTGGAGTCGCCTTTTTTACTCACGACTTTGGGGTTATCGCCGATACACATTAGTTATAGCTATATTGGTGTCTCGTTTCCCTATATTTTGGGAAATCTTTTGGCGCGATGGTTTTTTGAACGCGAGTCTATGGAAAAAACTGTGGGGAGAGGGTACATTATTTTTGTGATAGGTGGTGTGCTGTTTGCTTTGCAAATGTATCTAAGCCCATGGCCCCTTGTGACAAGTTTTATGGCTATTGCTGTTCTTACTTTTGGCAATGGTTTTTTATTGCCGTTAGGAACAGCGTTGGCTATTTCATCGCATCCGAAAGCTGCGGGAGCGGCTTCTGGTGTTATGGGATCTTTGCAATTAGGAAGTGCGGCACTCAGTGCAGCGGTTATCGGAAAAATCTCTGGTCATAGCCCACGGGCTATGGCAACTTTGTTAGCTGTGTGTTGTATGATTGGTTTTATCATTTATATTCAAAAAGCGCGTCATTTTATGACTTCAGAAATAAGCTGAGTAAATGATAAAAAGAAAGCATTATGCGGAAATGCTTTTGATATTTTACACAAATGGGGCACCTGTACATTAGATGAATTTTTTTATTAAGTTGCTGGATTGAGTGGGTTTAAAATTTGTTACAAGCTTAGTTTGAGTTTAACAAATCGATTATTATGGGGGGAGAATATGAGCCTAGAGTTTCAACATATTTTCATTATATTGGGTGGGAAAAGTTCTGGCTCTAATGCATGTTTAAAATAAGGGGAGGAATTGATCAATGAGCCTTCCTATTATTATTCTTTCTCCTGTAATGCCAATTTGGGATGGTGGTGTTTTTTGTTCTCCATTGACAAAGCTATGTTCAACAAAAGGATTCCCTGTCACTCTGCTGGATACGCTTTCTCTTTTTCCTAAGGGTTCTCATGTTCTCAATTATTCTGCTGTAGACACTTTATCTTTTATGGCAGAAAAACTTAAAAGCTATTTTAAAGAGCCCGCAGTGCTTGTGGGATTTTCTATGGCTGGAACATTGGTACAAATATTGGCAGTACAGCTTCCCAATGTTCAAGCTGTGCTTGCTGTGAATGCGCCTGGCTATCCAGATAAGGTTTTGCAACGGCGCCTTGGAGATATTCTTGCCTCCTTAGAAAATAATGATTTATCGGGGGCTTTGGAAATACTCAATGGTTTTATGCATCCTTCTGGCGTTATGAAAAAAAGAGCCTTATTGGAGATTCCTGATGAACAAAAAAGCGTGGCAATTGAACGCATGACAAGAGGCTTTAAACTCTTATTAGAAATAGATGCTAGAGATGAGATAGTTAAGTATAAGGGGAAGTTTTTAGCTTTAGTGGGAGAAAAGTCGCAACTTGCAACGGTAAATAATCAGACGAAAAGTCATAATCTGAACCATGAATATAAGATTATCTCTGGTGCTGGTACGCGTTTGTGGGAGGATAATCCTACTATGACGGATGCAGTTATTGATGAGTGGCTGGAGGGATTATGAAAAAGAAAGTTCTTGTATTACCTGGTGATGGGATAGGACCAGAGGTTTGTGATGCTGCGTTGATGGTTTTAGAGCAATTCCAATTGCCGATTGAATTAACTTATGGTGATATTGGTGTTGAATGTTGGAAACGGGAAGGAGCTTCTGTTCCTCAAGCGACTTGGCAAAAAATTACTCAGAGTGATGCTATTTTACTTGGTGCTGTGACCAGTAAAGGAAAAGAAGCGGCTTTAAAAGAACTTGAGCCGCATTTACGAGAGAAAAAACTTGCCTATGTTTCTCCCATACTTCAACTTCGCCAAAAGTTAGGTTTGTTTGCGAATATACGTCCTGTAAGATACATCTTTGGTCCGAGAAAACCTTTTCATTTTTGTGTTATCAGAGAAAATAGTGAAGGCCTTTATGCTGGATTGGATTTTCGGGGTATTTCTCCTGAAACAGCCGTTTGGCTAAAACATCCAAATTTGACAAAATATGGGCTTGAGGAAGCTGCGTGGACAGTCCGTTTGCAGACACGCTTTGGTTTAGAGCGGTTATTTGAATACGCTTTTTCTTATGCAAGGAAATATAGCTTTAGGCGAGTTACTTTTGCTGATAAGCCCAATGTTCTGCGAAAAAGTGGGCAGTTTGCTCAGGAAATTTTTGAGAAAATTGCGCAAAACTATCCGGAAATTGAAGCAGATATTCAGAATGTTGATGCGGTTGCTTTGTGGATTGCAACCAAGCCAGAGCAGTTTGGTGTGATTGTTGCTGAAAATATGTTTGGCAATATTCTCTCTACTCTTGGCTCTGGTATAATGGGGGGATTGGGGCTTGCATCTCATGTGAATGTGGGGAGCGAGATTGCTTGTTTTGAACCTGTTCGTGGTAGCACACCACGTATTGCTGGACAAAATAAAGCCAATCCTTCTGCGATGCTTTATACCACGGCTTTACTCTTAGAGCATTTAGGCTTTAAAGATGCAGCAAAACAACTGTCTGAGAGTGTTGATCAGGTTATTCGTGCTGGAAAAACCGTTACCTATGATCTTGGAGGTGTCGCCTCTACCCGTCAAATGGCTGAAGCTGTTCGCAATTCTCTTATGAATCCTGTCTTTGTTTGTCGTGCGGCGATTATTACCGTTGGTGATGAACTCCTTTCAGGACAATATTTGAATACGAACTTACAAGATTTAAGCCAAAGCTTGAACAAGAGAAATATTCAAGTCACACGTCATTTTGTTTGTGCTGATCAATTACAGCAAATCAGTGAGACTGTTGTTTCTTGTCTTGGACAAGAAGATCTTATCATTATCAGTGGGGGATTGGGACCAACATCAGATGATAAAACACGTGATGGAGTTGCTCAAGCTGTAAAGCAGCCTTTACTACATCATGAAGATGTTTGGCAAACAATAAAGGGTCAATTACAACGATTAGGGATTACGGCGGATAAGAGTAATGCACGTCAAGCATTGTTTCCTGAGACAGCAACTGTGCTTGATAATCCTACAGGCACAGCACCAGGGTTTTATCTCTCTTGCGATGGAAGTACGCTTGTTGTTTTGCCTGGTCCACCATCACAGGCTCTTGCGCTTTTAGAGAATTATTTAGAACACAACGAGAAGAAATATTTTTCTGTATCGCGTGCGGAGTATGCATGGACTTTGATTGGAATTGATGAAAGTACTATTGCGCAGTGGGTTGATGATCATCTTGAAAATGAACCCTTTGAACGGCATTTTTTATGGAAAAGCCCCTATGTTTTGGTGCAACTGGTTGCTCAATCAGAAGCGCTCTTGGAACAACATTTCGTGGAAGCATTTGAAAATCATTTTCACCCCTATTTAGTTGGGGCAGAAGTTACTACTGCTTGTAAACAATTAGCGATGCATGCAGAGGTTCATTGGTTGGGCAATGATCCGCTGCTTTTAAAATATTTTCAGCCCATAGAAAAAGGTAAACAAGATATTCCTCTGCTTGAGGTTGAAGTGAGCCTAGAGCCTTCTTTGGAGACATTAGAAAATCAAGCAGAAAGCCTTGGACATGCCACCATAACTATACGGATGAAAGGTTATGGTGATGATCGTATAACTTTTCCCTATACGCGACCACTTTTAGGTGTCGTCTTACAAGAATATGCAGCTTGGGCTGTCTTAAAAAGATATTTGAAAATGGAGAAGAAAAAATGAACCTCTATGGGGATGTAAAATATTGCCTAAATTATTGAACGTTCTATTATAAGAAGTATTTTGATCCTTTTCTTCAGTGGTTTTTGTCTATAGGGTAATTTTTCTTTTGATGTGTCATTAAATGACTTTGATTGATTCAAGATTAAGAAAAACTTTACGATATTAGGCTCGCTATATTCAATATTTATAATGATTAATTATGATTATAAATCAAGATGTTATCTTTCATGGAGCCTATGACAAGGAATCCAGAGACGTCATGTACCGCAAGCGTTGTAGATAATTGAGATTCTTCTGAAAATCAAAAAGCGATGGTGTGAAAAGACAAGAAGTCGTGTCATTTACAGGAAAGCTTTGCAAATTTTATTGAACAATATGTCCGTGAAGAGTTTATTGCGAACATGTGCCGTTCTGTTATCTGATAATAAATTGCTGTAAAGAGCTCATAAAATTTTTCCTTTAAGTTTTTGTGTGATTGCATGATCGTTAGGTGTTCACTTCCGAGGGGCGATATTTTTCAATTTGATAACAGGAAGAACTATTTTTTCTGTAAGATGTGAAGATTTAAGGAGTGATTATTTTACGCTTTTGTTTTCTTTTTGATTGGTAATTTGTAGGAATTTTTTTTGGGGAAAATATTTAATGTGGTTAAAAACATTTTATGCGTGTGTGGGAGAAAAATAAAAATGTGGTCTTAATTGTTGATAAGAGTGTCAATATTTTTGATGAACAAATTTTAGTCGTAATTCTTAGTATCTAGATGGGAAGTTTATTGCATTTTTTAACAGTTCGTATTCTATCTGTTGTGATGCGCAGTGGTTTTTTAAGCAAAAAAGAAAGGGCTTTTATGTATCAGATTGATTACAACAGTTATCGTTCTGTCAAGAGTTTTAGTCGTCGCGTTCATTTTCTCGTTATGCATTATACGGCTATTGATTTTAAAGCCTCGATTATGGCGCTTACAGGAGAAAAGGTTAGTGCACACTATCTTGTTCCTGATCCTTCAGAGCAGACATATCGTGAGGCAGGCTTTAAGGATATGCGTATTTTTAATCTGGTTGATGAAAATGAGCGTGCATGGCATGCGGGTGTGAGTTCATGGGCTGGGCATAGTCATCTCAATGATGCATCTATCGGGATTGAAATCGTTAATTTAGCGACTTATCATGATGGGACGGGTATGTTTCCTCCTTATAATCCAATACAAATTGATGCTGTTAAGGAACTTGCCTTGAATATTCTTCAACGGTATCCCGATATTATGCCAACAGATGTGGTGGGACATAGTGATATTGCCATTGGAAGAAAAAGTGATCCAGGAGCAGCTTTTCCATGGAGAGAACTTTATAGCGCAGGTATAGGAGCATGGTATGATGATGAACTAAAAAGTCATTATCAAGAGCAATTCTCTAAGAATTTGCCACCCAAAGAAGATGTTTTGGCGAAGCTAAAATGTTATGGATATGACATTTCTGCTGCGTGTACCCAAACAGGATACAAAGATTTGATCCGAGCATTTCAACTTCATTTTCGTCAAGAAAATTATGATGGGATTCTAGATGTTGAAACAGCAGCAATTCTTTATGCATTGGTTGATAAGTATTTTCCGTGAATTCAATGCGTTTTAATTGAAAATATGGCTTATGATTACGTGTAAGCCTTTTTATTATCAGGAAAGGCTGCTTTTTGCCAATTGGCTTTATGTAAAAAGGGCATTAATCGTGTAAAAAATCCCCTGTAGGGTATAAGGCGTTTTATGGAAACATAACTCTGAAAGCTCTATGATTTGCAGAGATTAAATTTTATTGTTTCTTTGTCTTATATTTTTCTTCCTTTAAAAACGCATAAAGCCAAGATGTTGTGTATATGATGACATGTTCCTTACGCAGGGTAAAACGCTTCAAATAAAATGGATTTGTATTGTATATTTCCATGCTTGTTTTAAAGAAATGTCTTTTAGTGTGTATCACAACACATATTTTATAGCGACGTTCATAGAGAATATAATCTAAAATCCTCTATGAAGTGTATCCTCATTTTTATGCTTAATAAAAGTGCCTAGCACTATCGTACATTTTGTTAGATCTCAATGTTACGACAACCCTTGGAACTGAAAACGATACATAAAAGGGTTTTCTTTACTCGTTTTTATTCACACGGCTCTCTCCGCTTGTCGTGTACAAGTGAAAGGTTTTGGTTGATTGAAACATGCAAAATTATAAATTATGATTATAAATCAAAGTGATGCAGATTCAAGAAAAATAGGGGCATTTACAGATTGCTACTGATAGGGGGGCTATTCTTTAGAAGGGGAAGAGGTCAATTCATTTTTTTGAAGATATATCTCTTTTCTCTTTTATTGCTTTAGGGGATGTTTGCATCGTTTTGACAGCATGTTTCTTAATGATTAAGTTTTTTAATGAAGCAGTGTTATAAAACGTTGTGTTTTAGAGTGTTGATAGAAGACACATTCAGGCATATCAAAAACACAATGATATCTTGTTTTTTCAATATTTTATCTGTTCAGTGTAGAATTTATTTGAGAAGATCATGACCTAAATTAACAAAGGTTAGAAGTAAATTACCAAGAAAGACCAATTTGCTCATAAAGCAAAGGGGTTATTCATGCTTTAAAGGGCAAGGAAGAGATTGTGTTTGAAGTGATGTGTAAAAGCCCGTGTGAGGTGCTCTTATCAAACATATCAGGTTAATCTTCTAAGAGTAGTTTTATGAAACTAAGTCGGTTTTTTTTCGAGAGACAAGACAATACGTATCAGGAAAAGATATTCATGATATTTGATTTCAAAAATAAAAACTGGCAAACCATGTTGCCAGTTTTTAAAAGCTGTAGCTTAAATAGGATTAGAATGAACGCTGTAAACGGATCATACCTTGAAAAGCACTTTTCTTGTTGAATAAATGTTTTTCATCATTATTTTTATCCGTCACAACGCGATCATCGTTCCAAGAAACATAGGTTAATTCAGGTGTAATCACAAATCCTGGAACCAGCGTGTATGTAATATTTACAGAAGTTGCAAAGGTTTTTACAGCACTATAAGAAACTTGAGCATTCAAATTTGCTTTTGGAGTAAGCTTGTAAGTGGCACCCGCCCAAGCAGCCCATTTACCACCCCAGTTTGCATAAATTGTTGTGCTTTTTCGTGATAACTCATCATTTGCATTTACTGTGTAGTAATCAAGTCCATTTTTATAGCCAGCCATTACCCATAGATTGAAACGATCGTTGACATTGAAATCTGCACGTACTTTTCCAGCCCACTTTTTGTAGTAAGCATCATATGCTGCAACTGCTGAAAAACCACCCCATTTTTGCATGAACTTTATACCCAAAACCACATTCGGGGTGTAATTTTTAATTGCTTTACTTGGAAGAGTGCCCTCAGTGATAGAAACAAGCTTATCATCTTTATCAATGTAGTATCCTGTTATTCCTGGAAGAGAATCTGCATTATTGCCTAATTCAGCGCCGATAATAGCAGAAAAGCCGGAGTCACCACTAAAGGTGTAGGAAATAAAATTGGTGCGTGTTGTGCCGGCAGGCGCTATGCTGTCATCATTGAGAACATTTCCATAATCACCAGTCCAGCTGTTGAAAATTGTGTCATCAAGACCTACGCGAAAACCACCCAGTTCAATGTAAGCCGCGGCAAGCTTTGCAGCAGCGTTGTCTCTACCATCACCCCAGTTTGAATAAATTCTTGCATATGAACGAAGTGTTCCCATTTCTGTTTCAGAAGCTGCTTGAAAAACAAGGGTGAGCCGTGATGCTGCGCCATAGGTTTTTCTTTTGTTTCTTAGTTCAGTTTCGGTTGTTGCATCGATATTATCACCGCCTATAAAATCAGTACGAACATTTCCTGATAAACGCATGCAGGTTTCTGTTCCAGGGATATAAAAATATCCTTTTCCATAGGCATCACAAACGCGAATATATTCTACAGGTTCGGGTTCGGCGATAACTGTTGAAGCAGCATGTGCTCCAGAAATTGCTAAAAAAGCTGCTGTAGAGCTTAAAAAGAGGGATTTAATATTCATATGGGATCTCCGAGGTCCGGTTAAATTTCTTCTAAAGAGTACCATTTGCCTAACGCATTAAGGACAAAGACATAAGTAAATACGCAGCACTTGTTATCTTAGCTATAACTAATCTTTTTAGAGTTTCAAATGTGAAATTACCTTTTTGTAATATATACATGTACTATTCGAGATGCTGTGGTAAAAAAGACACAATTTTTGTTTTATTAACTTTTGCTCCTTATGGGATCAATAAAGGAAAAAAAATTCAGATATTTGGGAAAAAAATCGAAAATGTCTTGAACTTTCTGTTGATACCATTTATGCCTCTCTGTTGGAGAGGTGGCCGAGTGGTCGAAGGCGCTCCCCTGCTAAGGGAGTAGGGCTCAAAAGGCTCTCGAGAGTTCGAATCTCTTCCTCTCCGCCATCTATTGTTATAAAAGCAGTTGACTGTGTATCGGAATTCTGTTTATCCCGTTGGGATTATGCCTCTCATATAAAAAGCATGTTCTAAACACAAATATACTTGTGTTGCCGATTTATGCGCTTGTTTTAAAGAGATATCTTTGCAATGTGTGTAAGCCCATTTTGCGACGCTGCCTCGTAAATGGTATAAAACACAAAAGTTTCTGTGAGACATATAAAGCCTTATAAAGCCACATCATTTGTATACTTATGAAGATGCAAAGAGGCATATTATATATCTGCTTATATATCTGCCTTCCTGTTGTTATAGATTTTGACTATGAGAGTTCATAAAAGGCATTTTTCCTTTCTAAATCGTTTTTATTTATACGGCTTTCTTTGCTTATGATGTGCAAGCAAATGATTTTGATTGTTTCAACCATAAAGCAGATTTGAAAAGAAAGAATCTTACAATATTCGCGTTTGGTATATTATCATTATAAATCAACGTGTTGCTTTATATTTGCATTGTGTATTGAAAGTTGGATGTGGCAATGCTCTCAAAAAAGTTATAGATTTCTTTTAGAAGAAAACATTGTGGGTGAAATGTTATGGTTTTCCTCTCATAGAGACTTTTGAAAGTGTTTCATCCATCTCATGACAACCAAACCACACATGAAAAAAGTAATGGTCGGTAATATTAGGTAGTAAGATGGAGAAACTTTTGCAGGAAGAAAAGAAATAATACTCAATACTGTAATTGAAAATATTCTTCCGCTAAAAGAGACAGCACCAACAACACCGGAAATATGCTGCGTTTGTTTTTGGTTAAGTTCTGAGAAAAATAAGCTTTTTGCGCCGATCGGTACAGTGCAAATAAATCCATGGATTAAAGAGAAGGCGATGACTGATGCAGCAGTTTGATGGCTATGAACTGAAAAATAGAGCGTTATGCACATCAGCGCAGAAAAGAAGGAAAAATATTTTATAGAATTCTTATATTTTTTATCAAGAACATGATACTTAGACATCAGTAAATTTGAAAAATATTGTGCTGAAAAGGCTCCAATATGGCAGCACATCAAGACGAGCATTTGCGAACCGTTGAGGTGATGAATTTTTCCCCCTGAAAGTATTATCGGTTGCCAGAAATGATAAATAATCTGAATACCAGCGCTAAAAAGGCACATGAGGAAAATAAACCATGCTCCTCCTACTGTATTTTGAAATATCCAGAGCGTTTCCTTGGCATTGTGCAAGATTGTTTTTGTTTTGGACGTTTCAGTTGTCGTTTTCTTTTCTTCAGGAACAATAAGGAAGATCAAAAAAATAAATCCCATCATGAGGCATGAGATGATATATCCCATAAAATATCGTCCAGAGTAATAGATCGTTCCAATTCCTACAATCCCACTGAGAATACTTCCAAAAGAGTTAACCTGGTGGTAGAGATGAGCATAATGCGAAAAGTGATCCTGTTTATCGCCTAGAGAATGGTAAATCCATCCGTCAATGGCGCTGACAATGATGCAAATGCCTGCTGCATAGAGAATTTGCGCAATAATAAGTGCTGTCATATTGGGAGCTTGAAGGCATAGAAGATAAAATACTCCTGTCATAAAGACCCCAGCCATAACGGAATATTTACGCCGATATCTGTCAGATAAAACAGCACAGGGAAAATCAAGCAGCAGGATGGTGGTGGAAAAGACAACCTGAAGCAGAGCTAATTGCGCCAGACTAACTCCCATGGACATTAAAAAAATAGCATGGTAAACGCCGATCAGCATGCGTACAGCATTATAGGATCCATAGGTGAGAGCAAGGGTGCGTGGTCTGTTCATTGTGTTGTTCCATAGATTGTACAATAAGAATTCTCATTGAAAAGAATATTTTTCTGTGAAAAGGTAGCGGTTTCATATCCCCATTCAGGGATTAGTGGAAAGAAGGCTTCCATAACCATCCCAAAATTTAAAAGGTCCCTTAGTCCATATGGGACTTCAAAGCGTATTAATGAGAGCAAATGATGCAATTGTAAAGTGATTATGAGAAGCAACATAAGCCTCATAAATGAGATTGTCATCTTTGGAGGGGAGTTGCTTGTGGGGCTGTTGCTTCCGTAGTAATCATTTTGTCTAGATCTGTAAAATGACCCTAGGACGGCAAGATCATTGACATAATTAGGACTTATAGAAGTGTGTTTATTTTTTATACACCATTTACTGATCCATTCTCTTTGCTGATCAGCTGAAATAGCACAAATGATCCATAAATCGGTTTTTGGTAATTTTTTGATATCTTTTTTTATAGTCATCAACATTTGTAATCCCCCCCTTTCTTTCTGACTGTTTCTCCGTATCACTTTACGTCTAAAAAAGTTTTTTTCAGAATTCATCTTTACTTTATTTATTAAAAAGATTGTCTCGCAAGGTGCTTTTTAATCACGTCATTACGATTAAGAATTAAATTTCTGATATAAGAGGAAGGGTGCATGATACATTGTGACTAAATACATAAATCCCTCCGTATCCTGAAATGACGATTTCCTTTTGCAAAACAGTATCTTGAATGGAAGCTCGATAACCATTACGTTGATTATGGAAATGATACCCTAAAAGAGTGCTTATGATTGCTTGAAGATATTCTTTAGATATTACAGATAGGACAAGAAAATAGTTTAAAAAAATCAAACGTGGGATAAAAGCTTTCATCTTATGATGGGTAATGGTGAATTTTAAACTTCATCTACTGTTTTTTTGAGCTACTGTGCTGTAAGAAAGATCAAACTCCCCCAATTCATGTCTCTAATTTAGATCATTGATCATAAAACATTATATACTGTCTTTTCAAATTATAACTTTGCTCATTGCTTGTCTTCACTGATTAAATCAACATTTCTCTAAAAATGCCGCTTGAGAAAAATGCATCCTATCAGTTTAATATTCTATGATCTTTTAATTAATTTAAAGAAGATAACATAAAATATACGATAAAAAATGAATAAATTTCAATTTTTATAAAAAAACAAACTTTTTACTGCTGCTGATAAAAAACAAAGCTATATTAAAAGTAGCCTTTATACCCTTCAATACTATTGATTTTTGGTTGTTACCGGATGAAGGTTCCTTTGTTTTGGAAAGAGCAGAGCAGAATTTAAGAGCAGAATGGGCGCGTGCGCAAAAGCTTGTCCTTGATCTCTCTTTAAGTTGGATACTAAGCCGCTTGATGGTTGAGGGTGTTCACCATGTGAACATAACGCAACCTTGTGAGGGTATTTTAGTCATACCTGATGAAGCAGAGCTTTAGGGGATATTGTCTTGTTTGAACGGGGGCGTGCTTATTGATTTCCTCGTTGTTATTGCTGCTTAATTTCAGCCATTATTTTCTGAAAAAGAAGCTTTGTAGGGAGAAGATCATACATGGAGCAGGGCGTAAAACGATGAAATGCATATAACTGATCCAGTAATGTTGACAATAATCGCTCAATATGTTCCTCTGGTTGTTCAAACAAATGGCTAGATTGGCTTTTATTCTCTGAGATAAGTGCTACCCTCGATGAGATAGAATGCGGATGAGCGAATTATTAGTTAAGGGATTAGAGTAATGGGGGGAAAAAATAATCGTCAAGATTTGAGTTATTTCAAAATCGCTGTGTTCGGTATGATTATTATGATTTTGGGGATGGGAATTGGGCGATTTTTCTATACGCCGGTATTTCCAGTTATGTTGGATGAAGGATTGTTTACCTTTAAGCAACTTTCTTATATAGCTAGTGCTAATTATGGCGGTTATTTAGTTGGGAGTATGTTTTTTTCGTTTTGCAGAGTTGGGAATATATCCCGTGCTCCCTACATGCTATTTGGTGCAGCTATAGTGACGAGTGCACTTATTTTTGCCATGGCGTTAACAACAAACTTTTACTTGGTCTTCTTTATCCGCTTTGCTGCCGGTATCGCGAGTGCAGCAATGATGATTTTTGGTTCTATGACGGTTATGCAGCATAGTCACAAGCTGTGGGTTATTGCTTCGCTCTATGCAGGTGTGGGAGTTGGTATTCTGCTGGGTAATGAGTATGTTATTATTGGTTTGAGTAAATCGCTGAACGCGAAAAATATTTGGTTTGGAGCTGGTTTTATATCTGTTGTATTGTTGCTCTTGTTGTTTATTTTATTTCCACGTCGTGTTGATGCGTCTCAATTTGCTATTAATGAGTCATTGGCACACGAAAATATCGTTTGGTGGGAACTCGCTCTGATTTATGGGCTTGCTGGGTTTGGTTATATTATTGTCGCGACATATCTTCCTCTGATGGCGAAAACATTTAATTTCCCACTACTCGCTAACCACTTATGGTCGTTTGTCGGAATTGCCATTGTTCCTAGTTGTTTCATTTGGTTATGGGGAGCCCATCGGTGGGGGGTATTACGTTGTCTGATGCTCAATTTGCTTATCCAAGGAGGATGCGTATTACTGACATTATTCAGTCAGTCTCTTGTACTGATCGTTCTCAGTTGTATAGGGTTTGGATTTACTTTTATGGGGACGACTTCTTTAGTTATGCCGTTAGCTAAGCGTTTATATGCGCCGTATGGCATAAATCTGCTAGGCTTGGCTACCTTAACTTACGGTTTTGGCCAAATATTAGGACCTCTCTTGACGAGTTTTTTACAGTCTGGTTCACATGCCATTGCGCTTTCCGTTATCTGTGGTGCTGTAGCGCTTTTTGTTGCTGCTGGAATCTGTCAATATTGTCTTTGTAAAAAGGTCGTTGGCGTTTCATAAACCCGCAATCTTCACTAAAAAGTCAGAGAATTTATTCCATTCTTTTTGAAACATTTTGTGAAAGTCAAATTATTCTAATAGGGGAGATTACAGAATGCTTCACTCTACAGTCGCTATTTTGGGCGTTGGTCCTCGTGGGATCAGTATTCTCGAACGCTTGCTCACACTTTATTCCCATTATCCATTTTCTGGGAACATTGATATTTTATTGATTGATCCCAATGAGATGGGAACCGGTACCCATAGTGTGCATCAGCCAGATCATTTATTGGTTAACACTGTCGCTTGCCAGATTACTTTATTTGGTGATGATACAGTTAAGGGTGTCGGGCCTATTCGGAAGGGACCGAATTTCTATCAATGGGCTATTCAACAAGGTTATCGTAATATTAACGGTGTTTTTTCTCGTACAGAGCATGATGTTGGGAGAGAAATCAAAGAAAATGATTATTTATCACGTCGTTTGTTAGGGGAATACCTGTCTTGGGCTTACCAAGAGCTCACGCAAGATTTACCTTCCGGTATTCGTATTAAGGAGATCCGACAAAAGGTTATTAATCTCCATATCCACCAAGATAATAAAACGGATGTTCTTTTGGAAGATGGCTGTCATTATAGTGTAGATTTTGTTTATATGACCACGGGTCACGGTAAGAATATATATTCATCGCATGATGAAAGCCTGCAACAGTTTGTGGCTGGTCACCAAATGAAAAACGCTCTTCTGAACTATTATTCGAATCCTTATCCAATTGAAAAGTTGGACTCTATACAATCTCAGTCTCGTGTGCTGGTGCAGGGAATTGGATTAACTAGCTATGATGTCTTGTCGCAATTGACTTACGGTCGCGGTGGGACTTTTACTGAAAATGCTGGACAATTGCGCTACATGCCAAGCGGCAAAGAACCTGCGACAGCTCTATTCTCCCGTCAAACATTGCCTTTTAGTAGTCGCGGGATTAATCAAAAGGGGGGGAGTGGGCAATACATACCATCATTCCTTACTCTCGATGCAATACATCATCTGCGTAAGCAATCCAGCATTGCTAACGGTTCTCCGAAGCTGGATTTCGAAACGCAGCTTTTACCTCTGTTGCTTAAAGAAATGTGTTATGTCTATCGAAGTACGCAGCTGGGGCACTGGCTAGACCCTGAAACCTATGTTGTTACTTCCAAAGACGAGCAGTGTATTCAAGCGTTGCTGTATCCTTATCGAAATAAAATATTTGCTTCTTTGAAGGATTATACAAGATTCTTCATGGAGCATTTGAAGGACGATCTTCATTCTTCCGCTGCAGGTAATGTTGATGGCCCAGTGAAAGCTGCTACAGATGTGCTACGAGATGTCCGTGATATCTTACGTTCAGCAATTGATTTTTGCGGGTTAACGTCTTCATCTCACAAGTACTTTATTGAATATTTTAATCCAAACTTTAACCGTATTTCTGTCGGCCCACCGATGCAGCGAAACCAAGAGTTGAAGGCTCTGATGGAGGCTGGTATCGTGACTTTGGCTGGCGGACCTTCACCTAAACTTGTTCTCAATGCTAGTACCAGCCGTTTCGAAATTCAGTCTGTTTTTCAAGATGAAAACAGTTCAGTTGATGGAGATGTGCTGATCAAGGCCAAGATTGATAGTTTTTCTCCGTTGCGTGATGAGTCCCCTTTTATCCAGAATTTGGCTGGTCAGGGCATCATTCGACCATTTATCAACCAAGGATATCATCCTGGTGGTATTGATATTGACCGTCGGCAGCATCCTATAGACACTAAAGGGCAAATACAAAATACATTATGGGTGGTCGGTAATCCAGTAGAGGGGCCCAATTTTTATACATATATTTTGCCTAGGCCTTTAGTTAATTCTCGTGCACTGCGGGATGCAGGGCGCTGTGTCACTGACATGTACGAGCAGCTTCTTAATCGCTACTCAGTCAAAGATTCAACAATTAATGTACATTGATGATGTAAAAAGCTTCCTGATACGCATGTCCTCCGTATCCGTTATAATGGCGATGCTGATGCTATTCATTTTTCTTATGTCTATCTCAATAAGAACTTGGTTTCTTATTCCATTGGCTGGAGTGACTGTTTTCGGTTATTTGCTTTTGACGATACCATACTGGTGGTTGAAGGGGAATGCACGCAGTGGTGTGTTCATCCTGTTGGCTTGTGCTTTAGTGCTGATATGGCGTTGGCACTTGCCTGATGTTCGTACTGTGCTTGTGCGTTTTACTGATGTCTTTTGGCTATTACTCGCCATGGGATTGTTGCGCCATGTGATGAATACATGGCGTATTTCAGAATTTCTCTCTGAACGGTTGATGCGCTATGGAAAGGGTTCGCTTACCCTGTCCATCGCGATACTGACTGCGTTTTTAGCTTGGCCGATGAGTTTGGGGGTTATCCCCCTAATGATTGATGCCTTGAAAAAAAGTGTTTTTCCCTCTCGCCATTTGGCCGCTATTGTGATGCGAATGATGAGCATCACGATGGTACTGATGCCGACCAGCATCGGTGCAGCAACAGTTTTCGCTGCTATGCCTAGAACACCAATATTCACATCCGCTGCTTTGGGGATACCACTTTTTCTATTCAGTCTGTTGTTGTTGTGCCTTTCTCCTGTTGTACCGCTAGCTAACCCGATTATTTGCGATGAGAGAAGAGCGAATAAAGAAGGAGAGAGAGTAAGAATTTGGATTTTTTTGATATTTTTCTGGCTAATATTTATCGTTGCGTTGACAGTTATTAGGTTGAATGCACTAGAAAGCATTGCATTGACGGCGAGCATTCTATACCTCATTGAGCGTGGGAGTTCACGCAGTATTGATTTTTTGACTCCTTTGGTGGCAGTGATACGCAGTATATCCAGTGAAATTATGTTGTTGCTAGGTTGTAGTCTGCTAATATCTACTTGTGATTTGCTTATTCCTTTGTTGCCGGTGACGTTTAGTCACTCATTGGCATCACTCTCTGTTTGGCAGCGTTATGCCTGTATTCTCTTTGTATTGCCAATTTTCAGTGTAGTAGGAATTCACCCTATGGTGCTATTTAGTTTGGCATTTCCCTTACTAGGGTCATCGATGGCTTATGGGGTTACGGATTATTTGGTTTGGATTTGCTTCTTTATTGCAGCTCAACTCCTTTCTCCTGTATCAATAAATGCTATTTTTGCTTCCAGTAGCCTGCATATTTCACCGGTGGATACGAGCTTTAAAATGCATAGTTATTATGTATTAATATTTAATCTTTTTGCGTTCATTTATTTGAGCTTTTTTATTCAATATTTGTAAATTGTGGAGATCTTATGCCTTACATAAATATTAAAATTACTAATGAAGGGGTTACCTCTGAACAGAAACGGCAACTAATAGAAGGGGCAACTCAATTATTAGTTAATATTCTGAATAAAAATCCGAAAACGACTGTTGTCGTGATTGATGAAGTGGAGACAGACAATTGGGGTATTGGTGGTGTCCCCATTACAGAATTAAGAAAAGCTCAAAATAAAGAATAACTTTGTGTATTTGACAATAATTTAAGGTCAATAGGGTTAATCAATGTAAAAAATCCCGTCCTTTAGCAACATTTGATCAGACCGCTATTGGGGCGGTTGTTACAGCCCCTGATGCTGACAACCAAGTTTTTCCC
>NZ_JBHIPQ010000044.1:0-8662 GCF_042196125.1 Bartonella sp. AP280QHHD
TTCCCCTTTGAGATGGGTTTTCCCCTTTGAGATGGGTTTTCCCCTTTGAGATGGGTTTTCCCCTTTGAGATGCGTTTTCCCCTTTATAGTGAATTAATCAAAGTCATTGGCTTGCACGTCATAAAAGGGTGTGTGGGGGGGGGCTATGTCGGTGAGTAATATTTGAAAAAAGACTAAAATGCCTCTTATGGACGCTCTCAAAGGTCAATGGCTGTTGTAACATGAGAGACAAATGGTATGATGATGCTCAGCTACTACTTTTATGAAGTGAAAAGGGGTATGAAGGTAAAGAAGGGCGTGGCGTAACAAGGGGCGGTTTTGATGGTTCACTTTACGGGGGCTATTATATCTTATTTACAGATACTGTTTTGAAATGAGCGTGGATGCGCTGGGAAATATTAAAAAAAATGCGTGAATGAGGGACACAAGTGTATTCTGTTTTAGGATGCCCTATTGTAACTGAAGAGAATATCTCCATTAAAGAATGCGATAAATAAAAGCATAAAATGTGTAATTTACATCAATTAATTGTCGTTTTCGTGGAGGCTTTAAGCCCGTAAAGCTGAAGAATGATGATGGATGTTAGCTTTACTCCTTGAAATTGCATATTATGCCAAAATAAAATTGTATGCGCATTGCGAAAATTATACAAAAAGAGATGGGTAATAGGCTCGCTTTTATTTGGCATAGTAAAAGTTGAAACGGTTTGCTCTTTATCGTTTTGGTTTCTGTTTTAAAATATGCCGGTTATATGAGGGATGGAAGTTGATTAACAGCGGGAATGGATTTTATGTAGCTTTCAGTTCTCATCGTTAAGGTTTTTCGTTAAGGTTTTGGGGAACTATTGGGGGACTATAGAGGTTGGTTTAAAGAGGTTGGAAAATGTCTTTGTGCTTAATAAACAGATGAGACATTTTACTAAAAAAGGGGAAACTTCTCTTGTTCATTGTTTAAAATGCTCTTTTAAGAAAAAATATCAAAATAAGTATCAGGAACAGAGAGGCAATAGACAATTCCTTCTTGTGTCAATTTGAGGGAAGCTGAACCATTCACAGAAATGGGAACGATTTTTTCGAGAACGGCACTACCAAAACAGGCTTTTTTATTGTTTGTGGGAGGGATGCCGGATTCAAAATTTTCATGCCAAGTGATGATAAGTTGCGTTTTGCCATTCAGTTTTGTTTCGATTTCACAGCGTACACAGATGCTCCCCTTTTCTTGGGAAAGGGCTCCAAAAGAAAGAGAATTGACAATCAGTTCATGAAAAGCCAAACCAATATGCAGAGCGGCATTGGGAAAAAGATAAGGATCGACGCCTTCAAGTGAAAAACGTTCTGTTTCTTTCATAAAATAACCTAAAGCCTGCGTTTGGACCAATTCGCGAAATTGAGCACCGCGCCAATCGGAATCAGTGATCAGATCTTGAGAATGAGAAAGAGAATGAAGACGACCTTGAAATTTTCGTAAAAAAACCTGAAGAGATTCAGTATAGCGGGCGGTTTGGCTGGCAATACTTTGAATGATCGCTAGAAGATTTTTAGAACGGTGACTGACTTCGCGAAGAAGGATTTTAAGCACTTGTTCACGGCGGCGTAAGCCGGAAATATTGACACCGGTGGTGATAATACCAATAATGTCTTCGTTATCATTGCGGTGGCAATCAATAGAAAATTTGTACCAAATCTCTTGTTTGTTTGTATCTTCAAAACGTGCTTCAACAGTTTGCATTTTGCCACTGGCTAAAACTTGCAGTTTGATGGTTTCCATATTGTCTGCAAGGTCAAGCGAAAAAAAGTCGCTGTCACGACACCCAACCCGCCATTTATTGTGCAAATGGTGTGGCAAGTTTTCAGCCCATAAATAAACCAGATTTGTTGCCTGATAGAGAACGCAAATATCAGCACCACGAATCGCTTGCATGAGCGCACTCATATGAGATTTATCCATGGGAGGCTTTGAAAGAGGCGTAACGATCATAATTTTAAGATGTTACCCTGTTCTAAGCCGCTTTAGAAGCATTCTCTTGAAAAAATAAAGCTTGGGAAATAAGCGCTTTCACCATATCAGGGTTAAAAGGTTTGGTCACTAAAAAAGTTGGTTCTGGACGCTCGCCAGTGAGAAGCCTTTCGGGAAAAGCCGTGATGAAAATCACCGGTATACGGTCATTTTTCAAAATCTCGTTGACCGCATCAATCCCTGAACTGTTATCGGCTAATTGAATATCAGCCAAAATCAACCGTGGTTTTTTCTTATGATACATGATGACAGCTTCATCACGCGTGCGCGCTATTCCTACAACATGATGACCTAGGCTTTCTACCATTTGCTCAATATCAAGTGCAATAAGAGGTTCATCTTCAATAATCATGACTTCAGTGGCAATTTGTTGAGAAATATCAATGGATGCTTGGTTGAGAAGCTTGCGAAATTCTTTCGTATCCAGATTCATGATTTCGCTGGCGTCTTGTTCATGAAATCCTTCAACGGCAATGAGCAAAAATGCTTGGCGTGCACGGGGTGTGAGATAGGATAATTTGGCACTGGTTTTTTGTTCAAGACCAAATTGAGGCAGGGGTTCTGGGATGTTTGGTGTGGTTTGGTCAAAAAGATGGCAAAAAAGCCAATAGGTACCAATTCGGTCAGTGGAGGCTTTGGGAAAAATGGAGATGTCGGCAATGAGTGCTTCCAACATCGCTGACACATAGGCATCGCCAGAGGATTGGCTACCGGTGACAGAGCGGGCAAAACGCCGAAGATAGGGAAGATGCGGGGCAATGCGCGTTGATAATGACATAATTTATAACTCCTTTGACCTTTCAAGCATTTTGTTGGTTGAAATTCTCAACCGATAAAAAAGTTCCTTGATTTGTATGGAACTTTTTACCGGCAGCTATATTTACAACCATAAGGCGAAAAATTCTTCGCGGTGCTACCAGTAATATATGGATTAGGGGGATGAAAAATGAACGACCGTGATGAAAAAAATCTCACCACACAATTTAGAGTTGGAGATGATCTTCTCGGGGTCAATAGCGAAATAGCACGGAAGTTACGTCAATTTTACATGGAAATTCAAGAAGAAGCACTGCCACGGTGTTTGCTTGAGCTTTTAGAGAAGTTGGAGCGCGCAGAGCAATTTGGCTTAAACAATGTGGAAAAGGTTTGAATCCTTTATGTCAAAGTGCGCGAAAAACTTTAAACAAGAACTCCTTTCTGTGTTGCCGGCTTTACGAGCTTTTGCTGTTTCTTTAAGTGGCAAGCACGATAAAGCCGAAGATTTGGTCCAAGATACTGTTATGAAGGCATGGGCTAAGCAAGATAGTTTTGAGATGGGAACTAATCTTAAAGCTTGGCTTTTTACCATTTTGCGCAATGAATTTTATAGTCAAATGCGTAAAAAGGGAAGAGAAGTTCAAGATACCGATGGCGTGTTTACTCAAAATGTCGCTGTTCATCCTGCTCAATATGGATCGCTTGATTTACAAGATTTCAAAAAAGCCTTAAATTTGCTTTCTGCCGATCAAAGAGAAGCCATTATTCTCATTGGCGCATCGGGATTTTCTTATGAAGATGCTGCGGCTATTTGTGGTTGTGCTGTTGGAACCATTAAAAGCCGTGTGAGCAGGGCGCGTAATCGATTACAAGAACTTCTTAAAGTCAATGGTGAGTCTGATTATGGTCCTGATTCTTACTCAGCTGGAAGTACATTGTGTTCATTTAACGGCTAAAAAAGCATAATAATTATGATTGATAGCCTTGTTTTTTTTATTCCCGTTATAGCTATTACAGTAAAGTCAGTATCTGAGGGAATTCAGAAGTTTGGCGTGTATCCTTAGGAACACAAGAAAAGCCTGTATAAAACTTTCTCACGGGCTTTAGGTTTTATGTTCCATAAGGTTGCCTTCCTTTGTGCTGAAAAATGACGACTTTCAAGTTCGCCAATGGACATTCTATGACAACAAAAACAAATTTGATGCCTCAAATGCCTTCTTCTGATGCAACGATATCACGCTGGCGGTGGGGTGCGATTGTTGTTTCTCTTGTTATGGCTCTTTTGGCATCGGTTTTTATTATGTTGCTTTCAAATGCCGTTGATCGAGAAGTCGCACAGTTGAATACAAGTTCAGAATTGCGCGAACAGGCTGATTTGGTCCTTATTAGCCTGATTGATATGGCTGTTGCTGACCGCAGCTATGCAAAAACGCGCAAGGCGGAAGATAAAATACGTTTTGAAAATGCAGAGCGGGAGTTGGGGAATATTCTCGACTATATCGCACTTATTGTTTATGCGCATCCGCAGTGGTATAAATGGTTTACGGCTTTTAAAGAAGAGGTTGAAGCACGAAAAGCCTTTATGAATGCCCATATGCGTGCTCTTGATGCGATTCCTGAACAACCTTCTCAACCTTCTCATGCGGACTCTTTGGAAGTATCAAAGATTCCTGTAGCACGTTTAGCTCAATTGATGACAAGCTTTATTAATGGGGATGATGTGGTGCGACAAAAACAGCGTGAGGGTATCGCATTGATGCGGGCGGCTTTGACATTGGCGGCTATTGTTTCCGTTGTGAGTACCTTTATTTCTGCCTATTTTGTTATTAATCGTTTTCATCGTGATATGCGCTCTTTAAAATTGTATCAATTGCTGCTTCATAGTGAAAATATCGCTCTGGAAGCCCGCGTGAAAGAACGAACACAAGAATTAGAAAGAGCACGTAATCACGCTGAAAAAGAACGCCAACGGGTTGAAATATTGTTGCAGGATGCAAGCCATCGCATTGGCAATTCTCTTGGGACGGTGTCTTCTTTGTTGGGGCTCCAGTTAAACCGGAGCAAAAATGAAGAGGTCCGTGCTGTTCTAGGGGCTGCACGTGATCGTATTCAGACAATTTCTACAGCACATCGTCGTTTGCGCTTAAGTGATGATATGGAAACGACTTTATTGGCAGAGTTTCTCAGCTCTGTTGTGCATGATGTCGAATTGGCAGTCCCTTTTGAATTGCGTGAAAACATCACCATTCACACCAACTTTAAAGATTGTCGCCTGTCTTCAAGAGATGCGACAACACTTGGAATTATCCTTGGTGAACTGCTGACAAATTCCTTAAAACATGCCTTTCCTGATCAACGGTCTGGTCATATTTATATCTCCTTTGGTCCCCAGAAAGATGGACAATTGATGCTCATTGTAGAAGATGATGGCGTGGGAATGAAAAGCCAAACTTTAAAACAAAAAACAGGACTTGGTCGTGTGGTCGTGGAACAGCTCTGTATGCAATTTGGTGAAAAACCTCTGTTTGAAACTTCTGCTTTAGGAGGCACAAAGATTGTCATTCCTTTGCCAAAACTTAGCATGAATAGTTCAAAAAAAAGCTCTGACTGATTTTTTAAAAGGGTAAATTTTCTCTTTTCTCGTGGTAAGCTGCCTTTCATTCATCGTGAATGTATGGGGAGGGCATCTTTTCACAAGAAGAAGGAAAAATACGGCTTCAGTAGCGCGAACACAGCACCATTCATATCAGATTGTCAATTGCCTTCAAGAGAAACAATTTTGCTTCTTTATCTTTTGGTGTAATGTTTGATTTTCTCTCTTGTTGTTTTTTTGCTTTGTTGACTCCGATGATCGGCTTTCAAAGTTCTCCTTGTCTGAGAGCTTTGAAGTGCTTAAGTTAGCCTTTAAATTTATTTTGAATAAGTGCTTCTTTAAGCCAATAATACTTATATTCGTAAGCTCTATTGCTTTGCAAAGAGAGAGTTTTTTCAAGTTTTGTTATTTTTTGTAAGGCATGTGAAACTTTAAATATGGGGTGTTTTTGTAAAAGTGTGTAAGGAATATTCTTAAGGTAGAACGCGCTTGTAAAAAACTCATGCCCTCCCTCCTTCAGGGCTTTAAACAGCATCAGTGCTCAACCAGTGGAATCTGTGCAACAAGAAGTCGGGTTGTTTATAGAATGATATGGGTTTTAGAATCTTCGTTCTTTAGAAAAACTCACCTTTGATTTGAGATTTTATTGCATGGCAATAAGGACGGGCTATCGTTTTGATAAAATAAACAAGAAGAGTTAGCCTTTTGGGGTTTCATATTTTTCACTTTTCTATTGTGCGTAAACCAGAAAAGGGGAGGGCGTTTTATTTTTAATCATTGTGATGCGACCTTGGGTGGTGGCATCTTTCGGCGTATTCTTTAATAGATATTTAAAATGCGGAAATCTCTTTAAGAAAAGTAAGCGCTCAAGCATATTTTTAGATGTTTTGAGTCGTAAAAATGCAGATGCTTTAAGTTTCTTCGGAGGGTGCTATTGGGCTGTTGATCAAGGCATCAATGTTGTTTTTTTCTTGTAGGAATGTTTGTAGGTCTTGATTGGTTAAGGCTTTGCTATCCGGTATACGAATGCGCATGGGATCAACTTTGACGCCATTGACAATGATTTCAAAATGACAATGGGGACCGGTTGCCATTCCTGTTGATCCAACATACCCAATAATTTGTCCTTGTCGTACTTTCACGCCTGGTTTGATGTCTGGTGCATAACGACTTTGGTGTGAATAACTGCTGACATATCCATTGGCATGTTGAATTTCCGTATGGTTTCCATAGCCGCCTGTTACGCCTACTCTTGTGACAATACCATCTCCTACAGCAATAATGGGTGATCCTTTAGGAGCAATCCAATCAACACCCGTATGCATGCGGACATAGCCTAAAATAGGATGTTTGCGTGGACCAAAGGGAGAGCCAAAAATGCCATTTGGTGTGGGTTTGCGCAGCAAGAAAGGCTTTGAACTTTTCCCTTCAGAATCATAATAATCAACGCTTCCATCTTTTAATTGATAACGGTAATATTTATAAGTTGTATTCCCAAAAGTTGCACTAATATAACGAATTTCTGGATCAGCGTTCTTGGATGATTCCTTTGCTTTCAAATTCTTTTTGCCGTTTTTGTTTTCTTTATCGCTTTGTGGTACAGCATAAAATATTTCGATCTGATCATTGGGTGTTATCGGACTTTTCATATCAATATTGGTGGCTAGCAGACGAATAAGACGATGAGAGAGAGATTGTGATATATTATGGCTTAGCAAAGCACTATAGAGTGCATCATAAGCCGTTGGTAATTGCGCGCTATTGATATAAGAATGTGGAATACCATTTTGAAAAGCCGTTTTAAGTGCTTTAGACATTTTAGGCTCTGTGCTTTCAATGAATTGGCCTTTATCATTCAGGGCAATGGTGAGAACATGATGCATCCCTTGATAGATACTTGCGCGTACGAGATGGTCTTCTTCACCAGCTTGTGTCACAATACCAATGCGTAAAAGGCTTCCCTCTTTAAGGGAATCGGAAAGGCTTATTTTTTCTAGCGTTTTTACAACCTGGTCAATTTGCTTTTTTGTATAACTGGTTTTTTTGAAAGCATCGGCTATCGTTTGTTTTTTACGAATAGGAATAATATCTTCAACATAGTTTTTCGTCAGATCGATACGGTGACTTTGAGGAGAAACGGTTACATTTTCTTGAACGATTCGAACTTCAGGGGATTCTGTGCCTTGGGAAGGGGAGGATACATCTTCTAATTTTAAAGGATCAATCAATGTGAGAACTGAAAGAAGTTCGGAGCTCTTTTCTAAAGTAAATCCAGCTTTTTGTACTTCTTGTTGTGCCTCTTCATCTGTCAATGTGTCGCTGTCATCAAAATCGAATTGATTTACCTTAAAATCATAGCTGCGTAAGGTGAGTTTTGTTTCAACCTTTGCTCCATAAATCTGCCCAGAATCTTCTTGTGGTGCGATATTTTGATTTTTCGTATCACTAGCAAGAATGCTTAAAGAATCAAATTTTGGATAGCTATATTTCTGGGGGCGATTTTCGGCTAAAGCCATACGAATCCATTCAAAATGTTGTGTTTGAATGACTTTTTCATCGCCTTTTTTTTGTAGAATCGATAATTCAAATTGACGTTTTCTGTCAAAGCTTTGCCTTGCATGGGTGGGAGAAATACGATCACCTTTATAGCCATTGGCCTCAGGGTCTTGTGATTCTGATAGGTTTTCTTGCGTAAACCATTGTGGCGGTGTTACCAATCGCTGTTGTTCATCAAGAGCCGTAAAAAGTGCAATCCCCATAAGAATGCAGGAAGTGATTCCTGTCAGAATGGTTCCCGTAAGCCAACGAGCAGAGACCTGTCGGCGCGCAGGCCGCAAGCGCTTGACGACAAGAGCAGGGTCTTGTCCAGGATCGTTTTTTTGTTGTTCGTTATCCCACATAGATTTATAAGAGTACTTTTCAATATTAAATAAAGAAAGCTAGATAGATAGCTTAGCATGCTTCTACAGGAATTTGATTCTTTTTACAAATTACAGATCATGCGATTCTCTTTATACAGCAATGTCTTTATAAATCGTATCTGCGCAGAAAATTTTCTCTATTAAAGTAGCATAAAACAAGCGTTATTGTGATTAACTCATTCCTAGGCAACTTCCTATTTTTATGCATTGCAATGGGGTGCTATATTTTACTTTAAAGGCGCCATGCTCTCTTTGAACTCCTTGCTGTTTTCATGTTTTATTTTTATGAAGGCAGATTTTTCCAATAATGTTTTGAAATAGGATTTTTTGTTCAATATTTTATTGGTAAAGTTTGGGTTATTTTATTTAAAAAAAA